>NZ_VOBC01000002.1:351238-702477 GCF_008369195.1 Sporosarcina sp. ANT_H38
TCAGTTAGACCGATCTTACTTTCAGCTATGTTGAAACCTAGTCTTTCGAAAAAGTCCTGACCTTTTTGTCCGATTGAAATGATGCTCACTTCTTCTTTCGAAGCATGACGCGTTTCAATCGCACGTTTTGCAACGCGCAGAATGTTAGCATTGTAACCTCCTACGAGTCCACGGTCTGATGTAATCACGATATAACCTGTCTTTTTGACAGGTCTAGATATCATCATCGGATGACTCAAGTCACTTGTTCCAGATGCAATTGAACTTACAACTTCTTGGATTTTTTCCATGTACGGAATGAACGCTTTCGCATTCAGCTCGGCACGGTTTAATTTAGAAGCGGAGACCATTTGCATTGCTTTCGTAATCTGACTTGTCTTTTTCGTCGATTTAATACGGTTTTCTATGTCGCGTAAAGATGCCATTGGCAATTCTCACCACCTTATTGTTTTTTTGGTCGTTTTGACGCTTTCCGCCAAAATGATTCAATTTAGAATTATTCAGAACGTGCGAAGATCTTCTTGAATCCGTTGAGTGCTGTTGCCATCAAGTCATCAGCTGGAAGGTCTTTCGTCGTACGAATATGATCTAAAACGTCAGTGTGGTTAGTTTCAAGCCAGATTAAAAGTTCAGCTTCGAAACGAAGAATATCTTTGACAGCGATATCGTCAAGGAATCCACGTGTCAATGCGTAAAGAACCATAACTTGTTGCTCAACTTTAAATGGTTTATTCAAGTCTTGTTTCAAGATTTCAACTGTACGCGCCCCGCGGTCCAGTTTCGCTTGAGTTGCAGAATCAAGGTTTGAGCCGAATTGTGAGAACGCTTCAAGCTCGCGGTATGCCGCAAGATCTAGACGTAGTGTACCCGCAACTTTTTTCATTGCTTTGATTTGCGCTGATCCACCAACACGGGAAACGGAAAGACCGGCGTTAATCGCTGGACGTACACCCGAGAAGAATAGGTCAGACTGAAGGAAAATTTGTCCATCAGTAATAGAAATTACGTTCGTTGGAATATAAGCAGAGATATCCCCAGCTTGTGTTTCAACGAATGGCAATGCTGTGATAGAACCTGCACCAAGTGTGTCATTCAACTTCGCTGCACGTTCAAGTAAACGGGAGTGAAGATAGAAAACGTCACCAGGATAAGCTTCACGGCCAGGAGGACGACGAAGTAGCAATGAAAGTTCACGGTATGCCGCAGCTTGTTTAGATAGATCATCATAAACGATTAGAACGTGCTTACCATCAAACATGAATTCTTCAGCCATTGTTATTCCTGTGTAAGGCGCAAGGTATAGTAGTGGAGATGGTTGTGAAGCAGAAGCCGTAACAACGATTGTGTAATCAAGTGCGCCGTTTTTACGGAGTGTTTCAACAACACCACGAACTGTTGATTCCTTTTGTCCGATTGCTACATAAATACAAATCATGTCTTGGTCAGCTTGGTTCAAAATTGTATCGATTGCAACTGTCGTTTTACCTGTTTGACGGTCACCGATGATCAATTCACGCTGTCCACGGCCGATTGGTACAAGTGCATCAATCGCTTTAATACCCGTTTGTAGTGGTTCATGAACGGATTTACGCGCCATAACCCCTTGTGCCGGGCTTTCGATTGGACGAGTTTTTGTCGTATTGATCGGACCTAATCCATCAACTGGTTGCCCAAGTGGATTAACAACGCGTCCGATTAATTCTTTACCGACAGGAACTTCCATAATACGGCCTGTTCGACGTACTTCATCGCCTTCTTTGATGTCTGTGTAAGGCCCTAGGATAACGATACCAACGTTGTTAGCTTCCAAGTTTTGAGCCAGACCCATGACGCCAGTTGAGAACTCTAAAAGCTCTCCAGCCATGACGTTGTCGAGGCCATGAGCACGTGCAATACCGTCACCAATTGCGATAACTGTACCGACTTCGCTCACTTTCATCTCAGATTGATAATTTTCAATCTGCTGTTTTATGAGAACACTGATTTCCTCAGCTTTAATGCTCATGCATGTCACCCCTCAAATTTCAGATTTATGAACCGATAAGATCCCGTTTCATTCGCTCAAGCTTAGCGCTTATGCTGCTGTCGTAGATAATGTTACCAATTTGAAGACGAATGCCTCCAAGTAAGCTCGGATCGATGATATTTTCAATTCGCAATGCTTGTTTACCGATTTTCTGCGCGAACGCAGTAGAAATAGCTTGGCTCTCATCAGCTGTTAACGGACGTGTAGAATACACTTTCGCTTCAGCGATGCCTGCCGCGTCATTTGCATAAGCAGTAAACTCATTAACAAGGTTTACAACCTCGTCCATGCGTTTTTTGTCGAGCATTAGGAACAATGTATTCAAAATTAGCTGATTCGCACCTTTGAATAGATCTGCCATAAGCTCTTTCTTTTTTGCAGCTTTTAATCTCGGTGAATTAAGTAATTGCCCGAGTTCTTTATTTGTCTGGAAAACGATTTTCAATTCACGAAGATCTTCCTGAATAGGGCCAGTTTGTCCATTTTTTTGTGCTAGTTCAAACAATGCTTGTGCATAGCGTTTTGCTACAACCGATTGGCTCATCGGCCTTCGCCTGCCTTCTCGATCGTTTCTTCGATCAATGCGCGATTATCTTCCTCGGAAATTTCTTTACCGAGAACTTTAGATGCTGCAAGGATAGAAAGAGATACGAATTCTGCGCGAACTGCAGCGACTGCTTTGTCTTTTTCTGATGCAATTTCAAGAGTTGCTGAGTCTTTCATACGACCCACTTCAATACGTGCTGCTGTAATGATTTCTACACGTTGTGTTTCGCCTTGTTTAAGGGCGTTTTCTACAATCGCCTGAGCGTTAGTACGTGCTTCATTCAACAGGTTACGCTGTTCTTCAAGAATCTGTTGTGATTCTGCACGGCTTTTTTCAGCCGATTCGATTTCATTGGCGATCAACGCAGCACGTTGATCCATGATACCCATAAGTGGGCCCCATGCAAACTTCTTAAGAAGAAGCATGAGAATCGTGAAGAATGTGACTGTGACGATAATATCGCCAAGGTTTAAATTGTTATTTAATTTTGCTAATCCTTTTGCGGCCTCACCATCTGCTGCCAATAGGACGAAGGTATCCATAAACACGATTTTTTCACTCCCTTCAAGAGCTTATGTTTCTTTAAATATTGAAAACGTTCATTATTTTCAAAATTAGATTTTTCTATTACATAAAAGAATGGCGAAGAACTTCAGACTACCTTCTTCGCCATTTAGTAAATGATTCTTATGTTTATTTGTTCATAACGATAAATGCAATAACTGCTGCGAAAATCGGAACAACTTCAACAAGTGCAACACCGACGAACATATTTGTTTGAAGAATACCGCGTGCTTCTGGTTGACGAGCGATTCCTTCTTGTGTTTTTGAAACGACTAAACCTGCACCTAAACCTGCTCCAAGTGCTCCAAGACCGATTGCGATTGCTGCTGCTAATAGACCAACTGAACCTACCATTATTGTTTCCTCCTAATAATTCCTGTTTTTTTGTTTTGTCACCCGGTTAACCGGGCATTATATGCTTAATGGTCTGTTGCCACTTTGTGTGACATGTAGACCATCGACAACATAACGAAGATAAATGACTGGATAGCCCCGACGAAAATCGAGAAGCCCATCCAAGCAAGGGACGGTACGACTGCTCCAAACAACCCGAGCATACCTGATGTTGCGAGTCCCGCCAGGAGTCCTAAAAGGACTTCACCGGCATAGATGTTACCATAAAGACGCAGACCTAGTGTCAACGTGTTTGCAAATTCCTCAACGACTTTAAGCGGCGCAAGGAAAGGGAGTGGCTTAAGGTAACCTTTTCCGTATTCTTTCAGTCCGGTCATCTTAATACCGTAATAGTGTGTGAGTACAATAACCAAAACTGCGAGTGTCATTGTAATTACAGGGTCTGCAGTCGGTGATTTCCACCAAAGGTCTCCCTTCCAATAGACAGCTAATGGAAGACCTAATACGTTCGCTACAAAGAGGAACATGATAAGGGTGATCCCCAATACGTGGAATCTCCCACCTGTTTTCCAGTCCATATTACTCTTGATAATCCCTTTGACGAAATCCATGATCCATTCAAAGAAATTTTGCATTCCTGTCGGTTTTAGCTTCAAACTACGTGTAGCGAAAACTGCGATAAGGAAAACAATCAGACATGTGATGAAAAGCATTAAAACGTTTGAAAGATTGAATGTCATTTCGAATAACGTTCCTTTGAAAGCCGTATATAATGGATTTCCATGTTCCATTTTTCGTTCACCTCCCTTTTGCATCCAGAATTTAAGTCAAGCTATTTCTGCATCAGTTCGTAGATAACATAGAACAGAAGTGCAGTAAGCCTTTTTCATAACGACTTGTATTCGTGAAAGGTCCTGCTGACGGATAGGCTTTACTGATGTCTTACGTGGTGTATGATCCTCTCTACTAGTAGGAGAACGTAAGGTATCGCAAAGCCGATAATCGTACTGATTAGGTCGAAATATTCCGGCATCGCTGTCGCAAGTGCAGCCGCACCCACACCAGAAGCGAAACGTATGATAGTCCCGAGCGATGCCCCATTCTTCCCTTCCGACAATTTCCGGTCATACCTTTCCATTTTACGGACAAGAATCCAAAAATTATACAATCCGAATAAAGAACCTAGAATAAGTCCGGCAAAAATCGGCTTCCACTCCGTGAATAACCAGCCGAGGACAAATAGAGCGACCAAAAAAAATAGAGCTTTCCTCTGCTTATTGTGGATTTCCTGCAATGTTTGCATATCTAGTTATTCTCCTGATTCGTATTTCAAAATTGTATGGAGCCTTGCAACTTCGACTGAGATAAAGCTTTGTAGCAAGCAAATCACAAGGAAAAGCGGGGTGGTTCCGTTTCGCTGTCCAGCCAATTATTTGTCCAGTCTAAGCAGACCGCTTACACTGTTCTTGGCGAGACTCTGAAAAGGATGAAACCTGTAAGTTTTGCGAGTATTGTCGAATGGAAGGTAATTCGGCAAATGGTACTTTTACTTAAATGCATGATGCTATTTAAGCCTCTGCACATCCATCTAGAAACGATAGGACGCTAACACAGCCTTAATATCCACATTATGTTGCCGTTTAATATATAAAACCCTGTCATTCTTACCCTTTGTAAGCATACAATAGGCATATTTTGATGTCAATTGATTCCCGTGAAATTCTTCACAAAGTCTTCACTTTGTCAAACAATCGACAAAATTGGGTCGTACTTTGATGAATATTAATTGTTTTGCGATGTGTATCAGGGTTTCTCCAGACTTTTTTGTTCACAGTTCAGTTTCTCCATGACAGTTAAACTCCTTGCCTTCACAACCCACCGAAAAAAAATACGACCGGATTAATCCGGTCGGCGTGCAGGTTGTTATTTTATAGAAAGGAAGTATTTTTTTAGCGCTTCAACAATTCGTTCGGAAGCGTGTCCATCGCCATAAGGATTCGACGCTTTCGCCATCTTGCTGTATTCCGCTTCGTCAGTTAAAAGCGTATCCGTCAATGTGAAGATTGTTTCTTCATCCGTGCCGGCCAGTTTTAATGTCCCCGCTTCGATGCCTTCCGGACGTTCAGTTGTATCGCGCAAAACGATAACCGGTTTCCCGAGTGAAGGTGCTTCCTCCTGGATACCTCCTGAGTCAGTCAAGATAATGTGTGAACGTGATGCAAAATTATGGAAATCGACAACTTCAAGCGGTTCAATCAGATGAATGCGATCATTGCCTCCAAGAATTTCATCCGCTACTTCACGCACTGCGGGGTTCATGTGAACAGGGTAGATAACTTGAATATCGTCATGCTTCTCAAGTAACCGGTTAATAGCCCGGAACATGTTGCGCATCGGTTCTCCCAAGTTTTCACGGCGATGGGCAGTCAATAAGATGAGTCTGTCCGTTCCGATTTTATCGAGAACAGGATGTGAGTACTCTTCACGCACTGTCGTTTGAAGCGCGTCAATCGCAGTATTTCCCGTGATATAGATGCGGTCTTCCGACTTCCCTTCGGCTATCAGATTACGGGCCGATTGTTCTGTCGGTGAAAAATGAAGATCAGCAATGACGCCCGTTAGCTGCCGATTCATTTCTTCCGGATACGGCGAATATTTATCCCAAGTACGAAGTCCTGCTTCAACATGTCCAACCGAAATTCGGTTATAAAACGCTGCGAGGCTGCCTACGAAAGTCGTAGATGTATCCCCATGGACAAGTACGATATCTGGTTGCGCTTCTTTCATGATTCGGTCAAGCCCTTCGAGTCCTCGTGTTGCAACATCGACGAGTGTTTGCCGATCTTTCATGATATTAAGATCATAATCGGGGGTGATACCGAATGTGTTGAGCACTTGGTCTAGCATTTCACGATGCTGTGCCGTAACCGTTACGATTGACTCTATATCGTCTGAATGCTTTTGCAGTTCCAATACAAGCGGTGCCATTTTAATCGCTTCCGGCCGTGTGCCGAAAATCGTCATCACTTTCCACTTTTTCGTCAAAACCTTCACGCCTTTCAAATCATTTTGTCCCGAATAGACGGTCGCCAGCATCGCCAAGTCCTGGTACGATATAGCCTTTTTCGTCCAGTTTTTCATCCATCGCAGCGATATAAATATCCACATCAGGATGAGCATCTGTCAATGCTTTCACTCCTTCTGGAGCAGCAATTAGACACATGAACTTAATGTGTTTCGCACCGCGGCTCTTCAATGATTCAACCGCCGCAATTGCGGATCCGCCCGTTGCAAGCATCGGATCGACGAGAATGAAGTCACGTACTGATACATCGGAAGGTAGTTTTACGTAATATTCGATGGGTTGCAATGTTTCAGGATCACGGTACAGTCCGATATGTCCTACTTTTGCTGCTGGAATAAGTTTCAGAATGCCATCTACCATTCCGATACCTGCACGTAAAATCGGTACGATTCCTAGTTTCTTACCTGCAAGTACGTTTGAATTAGCTTTACAGACTGGTGTTTGGACTTCCACTTGCTCAAGCGGAAGTTCGCGCGTGATTTCATAAGCCATAAGTGTTGCTACTTCATCGACAAGTTCGCGGAATTCTTTTGTTCCTGTGTTGATATCACGTATGTACGTTAGTTTATGTTGGATAAGCGGATGATCAAAAACGTGTATTTTCGGCATTATTTTTCGCCCCTTTTCGGAATGTCTGTTCATTATAACAGATATGTCCCTTATCTGACACGCCATACACACGAGCTATTAATATCTGATTATTCGGCAAGTAAATGGTCAATTTCATGCAATGGCATTGGTTTATAATAGTAGAAACCCTGCCCCACTTTGCAGCCTAGATTACGCAGAACTTCAATATGTCGTTCCTCTTCGATTCCTTCTGCAACTGTCGAAAGATTAAGATTTTCAGCAAGTTGGATGATCGTCCTGACGACAGCAAGTGTGTCTGGTTCATCGAGCGCACTAATGAAACTACGGTCAATCTTTAACTCACAGAGAGGCAACTGCGATAAATAGCTGAGTGATGAAAATCCTACCCCGAAATCATCTACGGATATTTCAAAACCTGCCGCATTTAATTTGTGAAAAATCAGCTTCGCTTTTTGCAAGTCAACAAGTCCGATGCTTTCTGTCATTTCAAGCATAATATGCTTTGATGAAAGGTTAAAGCTGTTAGCAAGCTTTGTTAATTCATCGACAAAATCCTGATCAAAGAAGTGGTAGACAGAAATATTGACTGCCACCTTATACATTTTCTTGCCTAATTGTTTACGCTTTTGCTGCCATTGCATAACTTTCGATAAAATAACGATTTCCAAATCAATGATTTTCCCCATGTTTTCAGCGGCTGGGATGAACAAATTTGGTGGCACTGGGCCAAGAACTGGAGAGAACCAGCGGGCAAGCGCTTCGAAACCAATAATCTTACCATCTATTAAATCGACTTTCGGTTGAAGGTGGACCTCGATTTCCTGCGCATTAAGCGCCTTCGACAATTCATTGAAAATCTTCATTTCTTTTATCGATTCTTCATTTTGCAAATCCTTATAAAATGAGATCGCATTGCCAGGCTGTTTTTTCGAGTCCGACATGGCTATATCGGCGCGACGTAACAATTCCTCTTCACATTTAAGGTCACCTTCGGAAAATGAAATCCCGATTTTTAGTGTGATGAACATTTCTTGTCCTGCAACAATGAATGGCTCCGAGACACTCTTACCCAGTTCGAGAAAGAAGGTATCTCCATCACCTTCACTGCTGTCGCCAGTCATTGCGAGTGATGCACTTGAAAAACGCCCAACATAATTCGATTTTCCTTTTCCCACTTTCCCGATTCGCTTACCAAGTTGGATGAACAGTTCATCAGCCGCATCTCTTCCATATAGATCAACAATTTTTGCATACTCGGCTGGTTCTATGACTGCAATAAAATGTTGTCCGCCATTTGAGATATTACATTTAAGTTTATTCAAAAATGCATGTCGGTTGGGTAAACCCGTTTCGGGATCTGAGAATGCAAGTCTACGGTACTGTTCCTGTTGTTCATAATAGGATTTTGCCAGTTGGATCAGGGGCGGCAGTTTCTCTAAAAACTGCAGTTGGGTTTCGGTAGGCATGCCAGGTTTTCTCAAGCAAACCGTGAATATGCCGTTAAGGTTACCCTCACTATCCCGTGTCGGTACAGACCAGCTTGCGTTGGAATCAATCATCGAGGCTTCACTTAACCTGTTTTCCCACTCTGGATTGTCTAAAATGTTTTCAACAATACTCATTTCTTCTGGAATCTCGTCCCCAATAGTTGAGGCATTAATCAGCATTTCTCGCAGGAGATTCTCAGGGACTGATCCCGCAGCACCTACAGTCCAGCTACCACTCTTTTCTTTGAAAAGGATCGAGCAAATCGAGCCCCCTGGAAAGAATGATTCGACAACATGACATATTTTCTGCAATAGATAGCCGAGCTCTTCACCAGCGTTAATGCCAGTAAAGATTTGTTCTTGCAATTTAAGTAAGGATTCGTCTTTTTTTCGTTCAGTAACATCAAGAATGAAAGAAGCAGTAAATAAAATATTCCCACTGCCGTCAACTAGAGGTTGGATGACGAGTTCATTCCAAAAAGGAGTCCCATCTTTTTTATAATGCAGCATTTCTGCATTCGCAGGCATACCATTTCGCAGTTTTTGATCAATATCACTTATGAGATCCATATCTGTTTCTTCACCATGTAAAAACTTCAGATTTAGCCCCACTACTTCTTCAGACGAAAAGCCCGTAATATCTGTGAATGCTTCATTAACAAAAACGACTGGATCATTCCCCGCATCTGGATCTGTTACGATGAATCCTGTCTGAAAACGACTCCCAAATCGTTGGACCCACTTGAGCAAAGATTTCTTTTCCTCTTCAACTCTATTATTTATTTGCGGTTTGTTCATCGTCGTTCTCCCCCTATATTTGAAGCTAACAAATCAACCAAAAAATGCCGCTATCCATATAGATAGCGGCCTATTCCTTTAGACTTTAAGCATATAGTGGGTACTTATCAGTCAACGCAATCACACGTTGCTGAGCTTCTTTTTTCACAACTTCGTCTTCATGGTTTTTCAAAACTTTCGCCATGATGGATGCTATTTCTTTCATTTCTTCTTCCTTGAAGCCGCGTGTCGTCACAGCTGGTGTCCCAAGTCTTACTCCTGATGTAACAAACGGACTTTCTGTATCGTATGGAATCGTGTTTTTGTTCACAGTGATGCCGACTTCATCCAATACATGCTCTGCAACTTTACCAGTGATTTCAAGTGAACGGAGGTTAAGCAAAACCAAATGGTTATCTGTTCCGCCGGATACGATGTCTACGCCTTCAGCTATTAACGCTTCAGCTAATGTCTTCGCATTGCTCTTCACTTGTTGAATATACGTTTTGAATTCTGGTTTCTGTGCTTCACCGAATGCAACTGCTTTTGCGGCAATGACATGCATCAATGGCCCACCTTGGACTCCTGGGAAGATTGACTTATCAAGTTTACGACCAAATTCCTCTGTAGAAAGGATAATTCCACCACGCGGTCCGCGTAATGTTTTATGAGTTGTAGAAGTGACGAAGTGCGCATGTGGAACTGGGTTCTGATGTTCGCCTACTGCGACAAGCCCTGCAATATGCGCCATATCGACGAATAGATACGCGCCCACTTCATCCGCAATTTCACGGAATTTAGCGAAATCAATTTCACGTGGATACGCACTTGCACCCGCTACGATCATTTTTGGTTTATGCTCAAGCGCTTTTTGACGAACATCTTCGTAGTCAATTAGCTCATCTTCCTTGCTCACTCCGTAATCTACAAAGTTGTACAATTTGCCCGAGAAGTTAACTGGACTTCCGTGTGTCAAGTGACCGCCGTGTGAAAGATTCATACCAAGAACTGTATCGCCAGGCTCAAGTACAGCAAAATAGACAGCCATATTTGCTTGTGCACCAGAGTGCGGCTGAACGTTTGCATATTCCGCGCCGAAGATTTCTTTCACTCGGTCACGTGCGATGTTTTCAACGACATCGACGTGTTCACAACCGCCGTAATAGCGTTTGCCAGGGTAGCCTTCTGCGTATTTGTTCGTTAGATAAGAACCTTGCGCTTCCATAACTGCTTCTGTTACGAAGTTTTCAGATGCAATTAGTTCAATGTTTGACTGTTGACGCTTTTTCTCCGCCATAATCGCTTCGTATACTGCCTCATCTTCACGTTGTACGTTGCCCAATTTGTTCAATTCCATATTCTCATTCCCCTTCATTATCTATTTTATGGTCCAGTCTACAGCGGCCGGACACTTCCGCTATTGCTTATAACTTGAACGTTCTCCACCAATTAACTTCGGTCTAGTTGTTGCAACAGTGACGATTGCGTTGCCAACTTTTCCGATTGATGTGCGTAAAGGAACAGCAACCTGCTTCAAATGCATGCCGATTAATGTTTGTCCAATATCGATGCCTGCACTGGCGCGAATTTCTTCTACAACCACAGGATCGTTCATTTGCTGATAGGCATATGCGGACATTGAACCACCTGCATGTATCACCGGAATGACTGAAACTGGCTCAAGCATGAACTTCTCGGCCACATGGCGTTCAATTGTCAGCGCCCTGTTAATATGTTCGCAGCCTTGAAATGCTAGGAATAATTTATGCTTTTCGGCAAAATCTTTTAAGGGTTCATAGAGCGTTGCTCCAATTTCAAGAGCTCCTCCTGTTCCGATTCGTTTGCCGACAATTTCAGAGGTCGAACAGCCGACGACGAACAATGTGCCCGGAATAAGGTTAGTCTGTTGAGCCATTTCTGCTAACAGCTGTTCAAGTTGAAGCTTCCATAAATCCAAAGCATCCACTTTATATCCCCCACCTTCTAGTACTTGTTTAAGATGCGCTCTTTTAAAACAGGTGCCTTGCGCTTTTCATTGTGTCTAGCTTCAGGCGCCTAACCCCTCGAGTCGCTTCAGTCCTGCTGAGAAAGGCAAAGAACGCCTTTCTCAGCTGGACTTCCAGCGCTTGTCGGGGCTGAACAGGCGCCTTGCGCTTTTCATGCTTCCAGTTCCATTACTTTACCGATGCGACGTTCGTGGCGTCCGCCTTCGAATTGCGTATTGAGCCAAGCCGTGGCTACTTCTCTTGCGTGACCAGGTCCGATGACGCGTTCGCCCATCGCAAGAATGTTTGAATCGTTATGCTGTCTTGTCGCTTTAGCGCTAAAGACGTCATGGGCAAGTGCACATCGGATGCCTTTTACTTTATTCGCAGCGATGGACATACCAATTCCTGTTCCGCAAATAACAATTCCTCGGTCAAATTCACCCGATGCTACTCCATTTGCGACAGGTGCTGCATAGTCCGGATAGTCAACAGACTCATTCGAATCTGGACCAAAATCTACAAATTCCAACCCTAGTTCTGCTAATAAATTGATAATCTCATGTCGAAGATTGTTTCCGCCATGGTCTGAAGAAATCGCGATTTTCACAGGATCCCTCTTTTCATAATATACTCACAACTCATTCTATCATTTTTCTACAAAAAAAACACAGCCCCACTGAAAATTTGGGCTGTATTTCAAATTATTATAGTTAGACTCCTTTTGACGCTTTCGCTTTTCGTGTTGTCTAGCTACAGTGGCTAGCTCCTCGAGTCGCTTCAGTCATGCTAATAAAGGCAAAGGACGCCTTTTTCAGCATGACTTCCAGCGCTTTTCGAAGCTTAACAGCCGCTTTCGCTTTTCGTTATTTACTCCTGTCGAACTGACTAATGACGTTGTAGAGCTGTTCAGATTGCTTCTTCAGCTCACTCGCCATTGCATCAGCCTGTTCAATGGATTGAACTTGTTCTTCTGTTGCCGTTCCGACTTCAAGTGCACCTGCTGAAGTTTCTTCGGCAATTGCTGCAACTTCCTGTGATTGGCGTGCGGTCGTCTCAATATTTGTCAGCTGAAGTTCGACAAACTTTGTAATTTCAACGACGGAATCAGCCATGCTATTCACTTTAGATGTCATTGCTTCGACATTTTCACTCGTCTCATTGGCGCGGTCTGCTTCAGTTGCCGCTGTTTTCACTTGCTGTTCCATTTCCTTCACGACTTTCGTAACATCTGTCTGGATTGTTGCAACAAGATTTGAAATCCCATTTACCGCTTTAGCACTTTCATCAGCTAACACACGCACCTCTTCTGCGACGACGGCAAATCCTTTACCGTGTTCTCCAGCACGCGCCGCTTCAATAGATGCATTTAAAGCCAATAAATTTGTCTGTGCCGCAATTTTACCGACAAGCTGGACGATTTCACCGATTTTCTGCGCATTATGATCCAATTGCCTAATTGTGCCAAGTGATAGTTCACTTTGTGACGACATGTTTCGGATGCCATCGACGAGCATACGGAATACTTCTGTCATGCGTACAAGTTCCTCAAGCATCTCATTTGAACGTTCAGAAGAATCTTCCGCTCTACTGCTCACTTCAACAGCTAATAACCGGACATCTTCAATCGCTTCCGCTGTTTCTTGGATGGCAATTGCCGATGCCTCCGCGCCGAAGGCAATTTCCTTGATGGTAGATGCAACCGCATCTGCTTGTCTTGCAGCAACTCCAGTTTCAGCTGATAAGTTGTCCACTGTACTGGCCGTCTTTTCATAATTTGTCTCTATCTGCTCAACTATCGTGCGTAGATTGAGGACCATATGCTGAAACGCTTCCGCTACTGAATGGATTTCGTCAGACGATTTTGGCAGTATAATATCTGTACCAATTTCCCCATTCGCAACTTTAATGGCTGCCGTTTCAAGATTTTGTAATGGTTTTGTTAAAATCGTACTGAAGAATGCTGCCAACACACCCGACCAAAATATCCCCATTGCATACGTCATTACTGCAAACCAGAACGGTTCAAATTTCGGGAAAAATTGCGGTTGTAAGACATTAATGAATAATGCGCTTGTAGTGTACGTAACAATCGCAAGTATTGTTACAAATAGAACAAGTTTTTTCCTTAGTCCGAATTTCTTCTTGTTTAATTTCATGATTATTCCTCCGTTAGTTTCTGTTCAAGCATATCGATGATAACCGACAGTTCGTTGAATACATACCGGTATGTTTCGATATCGCCTCCGTACGGGTCATGCACATCGTCAGTTGATTCCGGTTTCACAAATCCCTTTAATGTAAATATTTTATTTCTTGCTTCTGGATGAGAATGAATGAGATTAGATTTATGCCCTTCTGTCATCGTTAAAACGACATCGGCCCACTCCAAATCTTCACTCGAAACAGCTCTTGAAACTGGTGTGTAAAGCATGTCCGCTTCTTCGATAAGTGTTTTCGCATTCAGAGAAATCGGAAAGCCATCTTGTGCATGAACTCCCGCTGAACGAACTGACATATTGACAATCCCTTTTGAACGAAGAATTGCCTCCGCCATTGGGCTTCTGCACGTGTTTCCAGTGCAAATCAAGTATATATTCACTATTATCACCCTCTCCTTTTAGAATAGCTGAGTTTTGCAAATAAAGAAACAATAATTTTCAACGAAAACATGACGATATCCCCATTATTAATAAAGCCAAGCCTGCAATTAGCCTCAGCGCTTTCCCATTTTTAAGGCCTATATGTCCTTTTAATAGCAGTGCCACACAGGAAAAAATAAAGGTAAATGATCCCGATGCTACGATGAAAAGAAGTTTATCCATCTGAAGCATACCAAATGAAACACTTACCGAAAAAGCATCGACACTTACTGCGAATGCAATGATAAAAGGCGAGACTTGTTTCGATGAAGAATCCTTCGCATCACTCTGTAGTAACATATGTAAACCTATTAAACCGAGCATTACGCCTGATAATATACTACTCCAAACTGTAAATATATGTGCAGAAAACTCTCCTGTTATGAATCCAAGAAACGGGAAAGCCATGTTAAGAAAAGCAGTCCAGAACGCCAGTGCAAGTCTCCCACTATCCACTTTCAGGAGAGAATAAATGACTAATACATCTAAGGTCGTAATGCCCGCCGCAAATAATTCTGCCAAAAAAAAACCTCCCCGAATACAGCATCTGTTCATCCTATGCAGCATTTAGGGAGGTCATTCGTATTGGTTTCAGCTCATATAACGTTTTCCTTCGGCCGCTTTCATTAATCTGTTCATGACGGCAGCACCAACTCCAGTCAAGTCTGTTTCGACAGCTAGAATGATATCCGCCTCCGTCAAATCACACTTACGGAGCGCTCCATATAATTTTGACGCCATTGCTTCGTTATTGCGTGCAGGACCGACCGAAAAATACCAATCTGCATCCAAGACTTCTAATTCCTCGGGTCCAATCAGTGCAATTTTCTTGCCTTCAGCGCGAAGTGTAGCGATTGCTTTGCTGATGTTGTTCTCGTTGTTGTCTATGATATATAAAGGGGCTTCAGGTGCATAATGCAAATATTTCATACCTGGTGAACGCGGTGCCTGTTTTCCAGGTGTTTTAGTTTCAGAGTTTACAGGGCCAATGATACTTTCAATCATTTCCTGTGTCATACCGCCCGGCCGTAAAATTGTAGGGGGTGTTGTCGTCATATCTAATACTGTTGACTCCACGCCGACACCGGTCTGTCCCCCGTCAAGAATAAGCGGAATGAGTCCCTTAAGATCTTTGTACACATGATCCGCTTCGGTCGGGCTAGGTTTACCGCTACGATTAGCACTTGGCGCAGCAAGCGGTTCGCCTAGTGCTTGTAGAAGTCCTAACGCTACCGGATGATCCGGCATTCGTATGCCGACCGTTTCAACTCCAGGCGTTACATTTGGGGCGATAACACCGCTTATTTTATGGAAAACAAGCGTAAGCGGGCCAGGCCAAAACGCATCCATCAACTTTTCTGCATCTAAGGAAATATCCGTTGCAAAGTTGAAGACTTCTTCTTTTTTACCAATATGTACGATTAGCGGATTGTCGGAAGGTCTCCCTTTCGCCTCGAAAATCTTTTGTACCGCTAACTCATCTGTTGCAATTGCACCTAAACCATATACTGTCTCCGTAGGAAACGCGACGACACCGCCACTTGTTAAAATATCCACAGCCTGTTTATAGTTTTTTTCGTTATCCATAAAGTTATCCACTAAATTCACTTTTGTTTCCATAGGTTAATCCCCCACTTATACACATTTTCCATTATTTATCCACAATAACAGTTGGTAACTTTATCCGAATATCCCTTTTATCCACTCCCAGACGAAGAAAGTGACTTTTTCCTCTTCTTCCTCTTTTTTATCCGGGAAACAGATTTTCGGGAATATTGCACACCACCAGTTATCCCCACGTCCACTACCAATAGTCAAAACATAGGCATCATATGTCGCTTGCGGGCTAATGAATAGACCCGATCGCTTCGGCGGAAACAATGCTTCTTTGCGTTCAAGCGAAATAGTAGCACCGTTTGACATTGACTTGGCAATTTCAAGGATTTCACTTTCAAGTGCCACCAAGTTATCCCCAAGTTCTTTTTTCGTCTGCGACTTATTCACCGCATTTTCGATGAGCGGCTGAATTTCATGTTGGATACCCATTTTAACCCGCTGATCGGATGGTGAATCAGAATGAGCAAGTAGCCTGAAACGGATTGCATCCTCTTCATTTGTAGAGGTCATGAACACCGCTACGAAGGCCTGAATAATGATGAGCAAGATGATAAATTCAATATAGGGCACCAATTTTTGTACTATAGTTTTCTTCCTTATAATCTCGTAATCCGTTAGCATGACTATCCCCTCCTACTCTGCATTGTTGCCAGAGTAGGAGGGATTTATTCACGAGTCTCGCAAAATATCATTCGGTCTTTACCATTGATATCTTTTACCGTTTTAACGAAAGCTTCCGGGAATGCCTCTTCGAATAATTTTTGTACAGCTGGCCCTTGAAGATAGCCGATTTCGACTGCGATGAGGGAAGGCCTGTTCATAAGTGGTGGTAAGGTTTCGGCAAGTCTGCGATAAAAGTAGAGTCCGTCTTCATCCGCAAATAATGCATTATGCGGTTCGTGGTCGAGTACCGTACCTGACATTAAAGCTGCTTCGTCATGCGCGATATAGGGCGGGTTTGATAACACGACGTCCCATTTGTCCTGTGCAATCGGCGCAGTTAGATCACCTTGAAGAAAATTGACTTCGGCATCATTCGCTTTTGCGTTTTGCTGCGCGATTGCAAGTGCACCTTCACTGATATCCGTTGCAGTAACGAGAGCTTCTGGCCATTCTTTTTTGAATGAAATCGCGATTGCACCGCTACCTGTTCCGATATCTGCGACGGTAATTTCTTTATCAGAAAAAAGTTTCTGACTTCTTTCAAGTGTACCGTAAACCAATTCTTCCGTTTCTGGACGCGGGATAAGAACGTTTTCATCAACTTTGAAGGTGTAGCCGTAAAAACCTTCTTCACCAATGACGTATTGTACAGGTCTTCCTTCGATCAGTTCGGCGGTTTTATCCCAAAAGTCCTTGTGTTGCTCGCCTGTAAGTTGTTTCTGTACATCCGCAAATAAAGAAGCCCTGGACTTTTGCGTGACGAATTCCATGAGGAGCTGTGCAGCATGTGGTTCAAGGCCTTTTTGTTCCAATAAAGAAGAAGCCCGTTGGAGAGCTTCATAAATTTTTTCAGTCATTGCGATCCAAGCTTTCTAGGCGATTTGCCTGTTCTTCCATAATAAGCGCGTCGATGACTTCATCAAGTTTTCCTTCAATGATCTGATCGAGTTTCTGAATTGTCAGGCCGATACGGTGATCAGTCACCCGGTTTTGTGGGAAGTTGTATGTTCGAATCCGCTCAGAACGGTCGCCTGTACCGACTGCTGATTTCCTTTTTTCATCGTATTCATCTTGGATTTCACGTGTAAATTTATCAGAAACGCGTGCCCGTAATACTTTCATCGCTTTTTCTTTATTTTTGATTTGCGATTTCTCATCTTGAATCGACACAGTGATGCCAGTTGGAAGATGCGTCAACCGGACTGCAGACATCGTCGTGTTGACCGACTGGCCTCCGGGACCGGATGATGCAAATGTATCAGTACGGATATCTTTTTCATGGATGACAATTTCAATTTCTTCTGCTTCAGGAAGACATGCGACAGTCGCTGTCGATGTATGCGTACGTCCGCCGGATTCGGTTTCCGGGACCCGTTGCACACGGTGCGCTCCGTTTTCATATTTCAATTTCGAATAAGCACCTGTTCCGTTAATAAGGAAAATAATCTCTTTAAAGCCGCCGAGTTCTGTTGGAGACGAATCCAATACTTCGACTTTCCAGTGGTTCATTTCCGCGAAACGACTATACATACGGAATAAGCTACCAGCAAATAATGCTGCTTCATCGCCGCCTGCCGCTCCCCGTATTTCCATGATAACGTTTTTATTATCGTTCGGATCTTTTGGCACGAGCAAAAGTTTCAGTTTCCCTTCGAATGATTCGATTTGGTCTTCAAGTTCGGAAACTTCCATTTTGACAAGTTCTTTCATGTCATCGTCGAGAGATTCGTTCAACATTTCTTTCGCACTTTTAAGTTCAGCTTTTGCGTGTTTATAGTCACGATAGACTCCAACTTTTTCTTGTAAGCCGGATTGTTCTATAGAGTACTCACGGAGCTTTGTCATATCACTTACTATCGCGGGATCACTGAGCATTTCATTCAGTTGATCATATCGGTCTTCTACTGCTTGTAACCTTTCAAACATTGTGGACACCTCATTTTCAGGACTGTTTTGTACGTTCATTGTACGGGAATTCGCTTGGTAAATACAGTTATTTCACTGATACTGACGTTCTTGTTTTTTGGGATGAAGAGTTTAGTGAGCGCGAGATTCAATTAACATCTTTTTTACTGGAAGTTCGAAACGTTTCGGTGAAGTTTGATAACATTCCTCGTAAAGTATGCAACGTTCTTCCGGAAGTTAACAACGTTGCTGGAAAAGCAAATAGTGCTTCCCACAATCTCAGCAACGCCTATACCTGCCAGAAACCAAAAAGCCCGCCCGATTCTGCCGGACGGGCCAACTTGCTGTTATCCTTTTACAGTTGCTACAGCTGATACGCCTTTTGGTACTTCATGGTGCTTGCGGCATCTTGGTTCATACGCTTCTGAAGCACCCACTAGGATGACAGGATCATCAAAACCCGCAGGCGTGCCATTTATGAGCCGTTGTGTTCGGCTAGAAGGTGAGCCACATACCGTGCAGACTGCCTGTAATTTAGTAACGTGCTCAGCCACAGCCATTAGTCTTGGCATCGGTCCGAATGGTTCACCGCGGAAATCCTGGTCAAGTCCAGCGACAATTACGCGGAATCCACGATTTGCCAACTCCATTACTACGTCAACGATACCTTCGTCAAAAAATTGAGCTTCATCTATCGCGATGACGTCATAATCATTGTTGACGAACTGCTCAATATGGTTTGAGCTGGCAATCGGATTGGCTATAACAGTTGTCCCATTATGGCTGACGACGGCTTCTTCGCTAAAACGATCATCAATTTCCGGTTTGAATACCGCGATTTTTTGTTTGGCGAACTGCGATCGTCTTATTCGACGAATCAATTCCTCAGATTTCCCTGAAAACATACTGCCGCAAATGACTTCAATCCAACCGCCTTGCATAGTTACGTACATGGTGAATCTCCTTCCAGTTGCCTCTATATAATCATTTCTTTACTTGTCATGAATTATCTATCATACCCTAAAAGCAGTTAAATTTAACGTCTTTTATTTCAAGTCAGAATGTGTTATGCACATTTTTTATGTGTTTTCCCAAAAAGAAATACCCGCCCGGCGCATGTGCACCTGACGGGTATTGTGAAAATCTTACTCTTGGCCTTCTTCTTCGCGGCCTTCTTCTTTGAGACCATATTTTTTGTTGAAGCGGTCGACACGTCCGTCCGCTTGAGCAAATTTCTGGCGTCCAGTGTAGAATGGGTGGCATTCCGAACAAACTTCAATTCGGATGTCCTCTCTTACAGAACCTGTTTCAAATGTGTTACCACATGAACAAGTAACAGTTGATACTTTATAAGCTGGGTGAATTGCTGCTTTCATCAATCTCTCTCCTTTCGCCCTGAACCATCTGGTACAGAGTTATATTATAAGACTGATGCCTTACACGATCCGTGTTCGTCAACCGTATATGCACGCAGATATTATTTAAGTTACCTAAAATATTATAACAAGTTTGCAGTTCAGATGCAACTCTTTTCAATTCCATTGAATAACGCTTCGGCGCTAGGGGATGCCTACCGCCCTAAGCCGGACAGCTTCGCCGTCAGTCTTAAGGCTTCGGCTACCCGGTGTCCAGTTACTGGACACTAGTAAGGCGCCTTCGCTAGTTTATATAGGTACAACTTATTAGTTATAAAATATTACAACAACCCTTTACCGTTACGGTGGGCTTTCATCTCGTCATTTAATTTATCGAAGAACTCTTCGTTTGTTTTCGTTAAACGCAATTTTTTCATGAAGCGTTCTGTAAAGTCATGCGAATCGGAGAATGTTTTTCGAATTGCCCATAACTTTTCAAGCTGGTTAGCCGGGATGAGTAATTCCTCTTTCCGGGTACCTGAACGGCGGATGTCGAGCGCTGGGAAGATCCGTCGTTCCGCAAGATGGCGGTCAAGATGCAGTTCCATATTACCGGTTCCTTTGAATTCTTCGTAGATGACTTCATCCATGCGTGAACCTGTGTCAATCAAAGCTGTCGCAAGAATGGTTAAGCTACCGCCTTCTTCGAGATTACGCGCTGCCCCGAAAAATCGTTTTGGACGATGGAATGCAGCTGGATCTATACCACCTGACAGTGTACGTCCACTTGAAGGAATCACAAGGTTATACGCGCGAGCGAGCCTTGTGATGGAATCCATAAGAATGATAACATCTCGTTTATGCTCTACGAGACGCATTGCCCGTTCCAATACAAGTTCAGCCACTTTGACGTGATTTTCCGGCAATTCATCGAATGTTGAACTGACGACATCAGCCTTGACAGAGCGTTCAATATCAGTCACTTCTTCAGGTCTTTCATCAATCAGGAGAACGATCAGTTCTGCATCGGGATGATTCATTGTGATAGAATTTGCTATTTCTTTTAACAACAAAGTTTTACCTGCTTTTGGAGGAGCAGCAATAAGTCCGCGTTGACCGAAACCAACTGGAGAGATAAGGTCCATAATACGCGTTGATAGCTTTAATGGATCCGTTTCAAGTTTGATATGGCGATCTGGATAGAGCGGTGTAAGTGCTGGGAAATGCACGCGTTCCCGTGCTACTTCTGGATTTTCTCCATTGACAGCTTCTACTTGCAGAAGACCGTAATAGCGTTCCGATTCTTTTGGCGGACGAACTTTACCACTTACTTTATCACCATTACGAAGATCGAATCGGCGAATTTGGGAAGCGGATATATAGATATCTTCGGAGCTTGGCGAATAGTTGATCGGACGAAGGAAGCCGTAACCCTCCGATTGGATGATTTCAAGGACACCTTCCATAAAGAAGAAGCCTTCTTGTTCAGCTCTTGATTTTAAAATGGCAAAAATAAGTTCTCTTTTAGTCAACTTGCTATAATAGGCAATTTTGTATTCTTTTGCATGGGCATATAACTCTTTTAAAATCATATTCTCCAATGCTGATATCGTTAGTACTGTCATCTTTTGGCACCACTCTTTAGGTTAATGGAATAAGGTGAAACTTCAATCAGAGTGAGGTGTTCCTCCCCAAACTTTTTTCTAAGGACCCTAGGCTAAGTGCCCCACGTTCTGCGGCAAATAAGGAGGGCTAAATTTCAATCCCTCCTACCTAAGTAACCGACATGGAGGCATGAACTATATTCCTCCGCATTGACTTTAACCTTTCGGGCTTTTACGGACGGTTGAACTCACTTCCGCTTCTCGAAATTTCCAAAAGCTTTGATTGAGGGGTCTTACTGCCCGTTAATGCTGGATATATTTATGAGGTTAATCTAGGAAGGTATTTAACAATGCTATAAACTGAGGGCCCATTTATGATGAGGCCCCCCGAATATATGCAGGTACTTCCTGTACAAGCGAAGATGCCCGGTTTATGGCCGGGCGATGAGCTCCATCAGTCTTGCATGACGAGCAGAGGTTTTTTATCCATGCTGTGTCGGCCTTCAACAAAACGAACTGTGCCCGACTTCGAACGCATGACTAAAGAGTGTGTCTCGCTGTAACCGCCTTTAAATTGTACGCCGCGAAGAAGTTCTCCGTCAGTTACGCCAGTTGCAGCGAATATCGCGTCGTCACCTTTGACAAGGTCATCCATGTAAAGCACTTTGTCGACGTCGATACCCATTTTGATGCAACGTTCACGTTCTTCGTCATTTGAAGGAACCAGTCTTCCCTGGATTTCGCCGCCAAGACATTTAAGACCGACTGCAGCGATAACGCCTTCTGGTGCTCCGCCAAGTCCGAATAGAATGTCCACTCCGGTTTCATCAAAGGCAGTATTAATAGCTGCTGCAACATCACCATCATTGATGAGCTTAATGCGTGCACCAGCAGCCCGAATTTCTTCGATGATAGCGGCATGTCGTTCTCTGTTAAGGACAGTTGCAACAATGTCACCGATATCTTTGTTTTTAGCTTTAGCAACAGCCATGAGGTTTTCAGTCACGGACGCATCGATATCGATTTTGCCAACCGATTCACGGCCGACCGCAATTTTGTCCATATACATATCTGGCGCATTAAGAAGATTTCCTTTATCCGCAATAGCAATAACTGCAAGTGCGTTCCAGCCGCCTGCCGCGACAATATTTGTCCCTTCAAGCGGGTCAACAGCGACGTCCACTTCAGGACCATTTCCAGTCCCTAGCTTTTCACCAATATAAAGCATTGGCGCTTCGTCCATTTCCCCTTCGCCAATTACGACAACCCCTTGCATCGGAATTGTATCGAATACCGTGCGCATTGCTGTTGTTGCAGCGTCATCCGCCTCATTTTTCAAACCGCGTCCCATCCAGCGTGAAGCTGATACTGCGGCTGCTTCTGTGACACGAACTAATTCCATCGATAAACTGCGTTCCATTTGTGTTCCTCCTGGTATACGGTTAGACCCGTAAGTTTTGCCACTCTAACTAATTATAGCATAATAATTTCTAACGTTGGGACGTTCATTCGCCCACAATGGCTTCTTTCGAGACGGAAACTTTGCGGATATCCGCTCCAATTCCTTGAAGTTTCTCGATGAGAGAACTATACCCGCGCTCGATATGTTGAATTTCTTGTACTTCCGTCACTCCATCGGCAATGAGCCCAGCAATAACGAGCGCGGCTCCTGCGCGAAGATCGGATGCTCGTACAGTTGCTGCTTGAAGTGGTGTTGGACCAGCTAAAATCGCCGAACGCCCTTCGACTCGTGCATCAGCATTCATTCTTGTTAGCTCGTCGATTTGTTTAAATCTAGCTGAGTAAACCGTATCCGTAATGACTGAAGGTCCAGCTGCTTGCGTCAACAACACGGAAAATGGTTGTTGAAGATCCGTCGGAAAACCAGGGTAGACCAGTGTTTTCACATCTACGGCTTGAAGATTTCTCGACTTCGGAATGAAGATCTGTTCTTCACCTTCAATAATATCAACGCCCATTTCACGAAGTTTCGCCGTAAGCGCCTCAACGTGGAATGGTATGACATTGTCGATTGTGATGCCATCGCCCACTGCTGCAGCCATAATCATGAAAGTGCCCGCTTCAATTCGATCGGGAATAATCGTGTGTCTTGTTCCATGGAGATTTTCCACTCCATCTATACGAATGACATTAGTTCCTGCGCCCTTAATTTTCGCACCCATATTGGACAGGAGTGTAGCGACGTCAATGATTTCAGGTTCTTTTGCTGCATTCTCGATTGTAGTACGACCTTTTGCAAGAACTGCAGCGAGCATGATGTTAATTGTTGCGCCAACACTGCTGACGTCCAAATAAATTTTTGCACCGCGCAATTCTTCAGCACGCAAATAAATCGCGCCGTGTTCATTGGTCACTTTTGCACCGAGCGCTTCAAAACCTTTGATGTGCTGATCGATTGGTCGTGGCCCCAGATGACAGCCACCTGGTAAACCGATGACCGCGTGCTTGAATCTGCCAAGCATCGCGCCCATCAAATAGTAGGATGCACGGAGTTTCTTTACGTTGCCATTCGGAAGTGGCATCGATATCATTTCGGTTGGATCAATTGTCATCGTTCCTTTATTAAATTCAACTTTCCCACCGATGTCTTCCAATAACGCCTGAAGGGTAACGACATCCGAAATTTCTGGCAGCCCTTCAATTGTAACGGGAGAACCAGCCAGGATAGAAGCAGGGATTAGTGCAACTGCACTGTTCTTAGCACCACTTACTTTAATTGACCCTTGTAACGGTTTGCCGCCTGTTATTTTATAAACGTCCATATGACTCTCCTTCGATGCCTTACTTATTCTTTCTAGTTTCCCAGTCCGCAAGAAATGCTTCGATTCCTTTATCTGTAAGTGGATGCTTAAATAGCTGCGTCAACACATTGAAAGGTGTCGTTGCAATATCTGCACCACTAAGTGCTGCATCTGTAATGTGCTGCGGGCTGCGAATGGATGCTGCAATAATTTCTGTTTTGATATTGTGGATTGAGAAGATGTCTGCAATTGTAGAGACCAATGCCATACCATCTTGTCCAATGTCATCGAGTCTGCCGAGGAATGGGGAAACATACGTCGCTCCCGCGCGAGCTGCAAGAAGTGCCTGATTTGCACTGAAGATAAGTGTGATGTTTGTTTTGATGCCTTCTTGTGAGAAGACCGAACAAGCTTTCAATCCTTCTGGTGTCATTGGCAATTTAACTGTAATATTTGGTGCAATTTCCGCCAATTCGCGTCCTTCTTTGATCATACCTTCTGCATCAAGTGAAATGACTTCCGCACTAACTGAACCAGGTACAAGTGCTGCAATTTCTCTCAATCTATCATGGAAAGGTACATCTTCTTTAGCGACAAGTGATGGGTTTGTTGTAACTCCTGATAGTATACCCCAACTATGTGCTTCTTTAATTTCTTCAAAATTTGCTGTATCGATGAAAAATTTCATGAATAAGTTCCCCCTAATTTGGATGTAGATCTGTATTGAAGACTTTATGGAAAGCTCTTTTCTTATCGCTTCAATCCTGCGAAAAAGCTCTCTTAAAAGAAGGAGAATACATCACTGCTGATGTTTCTCCTCTTTCTTTTCTTTAAGTATGATTAAGCTTTTTGTGAACTGCCGAATTCGCGCATTTTACCGATAACCGTTAATTTGATGGCATCGCGCATTGGCGTCAAAAACTTACGTGGATCATAGGCTTCAGTGTCAGCCGCAAGTTTTTCACGGACAGCTTTTGTCCCTTGTATTTGATTTTCTGTATTAACATTAATTTTAGCCGTTCCGAATGAAATGGCTTTTTGAATATCTTTTGTCGGGATACCTGTTCCGCCATGCAAAACAAGCGGCAAGTCAGATTGACTCGAAATTTCTTCCATTTCCTTGAAACCAAGGTTTGGCTCGCCTTTATATGGACCGTGGACTGATCCAAGTGCAGGTGCAAGACAGTCGATTGCTGTCTTATCAGCAAGCTCTTTACATTCTGCAGGATCTGCATAAATGACGCCTTCAGCAATAATATCGTCTTCCTGACCTCCAACGACTCCAAGTTCTGCTTCTACAGAAACTCCTCGTTCGTGGGCATATTCTACAACACTTTTCGTAATTTCAATATTTTCCGCAAGTGGTTTCGACGAAGCATCGATCATAACAGAAGTGAAACCTGCTTCAATCGCCTCTTTACATTTTTCGAAGCTTGAACCGTGATCCAGATGAATTGCGACAGGAACTGTGACTTGATAATCGTGCATTAGGCCCTTCACTATGTTGACAACTGTAGTGAAACCTCCCATGTAACGTGCTGCACCTTCCGATACTCCAAGAATGACAGGAGACTGCTCTTCTTGGGCCGCTAGCAAAATTGCTTGCGTATATTCAAGGTTGTTTATATTAAACTGACCTATAGCGTATCCTTCTTTTTTCCCTTTGATCATCATTTCTTTCATTGAAACCAGTGCCATGCGAATTCCTCCTTAGGATCTTGAAAAGAATAGTGTGATTAATATATACCACCAATATCATAACAAAAACAGCCAGTGTTTACCACTGCCTGCTTTCTTAGCTTTCAAAAATTGCGTTCACTGCGTCACGGACTTCATAAATATCAAATGGCTTAGTGAAATATTTCACGGCTCCAGTTTTCAGGGCATCTTCTGTTAATTCAATTTCTCCATATGCCGTCATAATGATGACTGGAATCTCTGGCCAACCAATTTTCAATCTTTTTAGAACTTCCAGACCATCTAAGCCTGGCATCTTCATATCTAACAGAACACAGCCTGGAATTTCTCGTTCCACCGCTTGAAGGGCTTCCATTCCATTTGCCGCGAGCGTTATTTTAAAACCTTCCCGGCGGAACACTTCATCCAGCAATAGCCTGATCCCTTTTTGGTCGTCCACAATTAAAAGACTTTTCAAATAATACCCCCTCTTCCTGAAACCCCAATGTTATATATCTAATCTTATTTGACAAATATCATGGAAACCCTTCTTTTCTGTCAAATTATCCTATTTTGCTTTCCAAGCTCTCTCTTCTTATAATAAAGTGGGGGTGTTAATTTTGAAAATTTTGACGACACAAGTTGGCGGACTGCTTCAGCGTATTGCAGGAAATGGCGAAGAGTCAATTGAAGAGACAGCCCGTCTTCTCGCGCAGGCAACCATTGGTGAAGGTCGGGTTATTATTGCGGGATTCGATGAAATGCAAGCAGTTATTGCAACTGCACTTCACGGTGCTGAACCGCTTAGTGGTGCCGTTCGTTTTGAGTTTGGGATGGACATTTCAACAGCCGACCGGATTTGGCTATTAACTAGATCTGCAACGGATGAGCCTGCACTGAAACTTGCACGACATCTTGCTGAACGCTTTATTCCTTTTGCAGCACTCGCTGCGGAAAAGCCGCACAATGATAATGAACTAAAAAATTTAGCCTATACATATATTTCAACCGGGCTTACACGCGGTTTGCTCCCTGGTGACCATGGTGAACGGATTGTTCAGCCACACGCTCTCAGTGCGTTATTTGTTTATGAAGCTGTGAAGATCGCACATGATGAGATGATTTTAGACGAGGATTAAGGATAAGAAAAGGCTGTACATAAGTGGGGTTTCCCCGTTCATGTACAGCCTTTTTTGTAGCGATTGGTGAGTGATTTAGATATGCTCGGTCACGCACCTGATATGATCGGTTTGATTACGGATATGCTCGGTCACTCACCTGATATGATCGGTTCAATATTTCACAGCTCGAAAACTTATTCTTTTCCTGCAATTACCGCTCTGATGAATTCACGGAATACCGGTTGTGGACGCGTTGGGCGTGATGCGAATTCCGGGTGGAACGAGACACCCATGAAGAACGGATGATCTGCCAATTCAACAATTTCTACAAATTGGTCATTCGGGCTCACACCAGAAAGAGTCATGCCTGCCGATTCAAATTGCTCACGGTATACATTATTAAATTCAAAGCGGTTACGGTGACGTTCGTAAATCAACTCTTCGCCGTAAGCAGCACGCGCTTTCGAACCTTCTTTTAATTTACATGGGTATGCGCCAAGTCTGAAGTAATTTTCTGGATTACCATTACTTTCAGGAGGACTCTCGATAATTTGATTTTTAGTGTCTTTATCAAATTCAACTGAATGAGCGTTTTCAATCCCAATAACATTGCGTGCGTATTCGACTGCAGCCAATTGCATGCCTAGTCCGATTCCGAAGAACGGAACGCCATTTGTACGGGCATAAGTAATTGCTTCAATTTTACCATCGACACCGCGATTTCCAAAACCTGCTGGAACGAGGATTCCGTCGACATCCGCTAATAGTTCAGCTGCACTCTGCGCTGTCACATCTTCCGAATTGATCCATTTCATTTCGATTTCTGTGTCGAAACCGTAACCTGCATGGCGAAGTGCTTCAACCGCAGAAATATAAGCATCCTGCATTTCAACATACTTCCCTACAAGTCCTATGCGAACTTTTTTCGAAAGGGATTTCACAAGGTCTACCAGTTCTTTTATTTCTGTCATGTCAGGTTCTTTCGTCTCAAGTTCAAGGAAATCTACGACGATTTTATCCATATTCTGCTCATGCAATCTTAGCGGTACTTCATACAGAGTTTCCGCGTCAAGTGCTTCGATAACCTCTTCTGGTTTAATGTTACAGAACAAAGCAATCTTATCTTTCATCTCTTGTGGAACCGGATATTCGCTTCGTAAGACGATCATATTTGGCTGGATACCAATGCTTCGTAGTTCCTTAACACTATGCTGTGTAGGTTTTGACTTCATTTCACCGGCTGCATGTAGATAAGGTACTAGTGTGTTATGGATGTACATAACATCATTTTTCCCAAGATCCGTTTTCATCTGACGAATCGCTTCCAAGTATGGCAGTGATTCGATGTCACCAACGCTTCCGCCAATTTCTGTAATGACAACGTCTGCGTTCGTCTCTTTTCCAGCGCGTTTGATTAGGTTTTTGATTTCATTTGTAATGTGGGGGATGACTTGGACTGTCGCTCCATTATATTCACCCGTACGTTCTTTTCTCAGTACAGATGAGTACACTTTCCCCATTGTAACGTTCGAATACTTGTTCAATTTGATGTCGATAAAACGTTCATAATGACCAAGGTCTAGATCCGTTTCTGCTCCGTCTTCAGTGACGAATACTTCACCATGCTGTAAAGGACTCATCATTCTTGGATCGACGTTAATATATGGATCAAACTTTTGTATTGTCACCTGAAGTCCTCGGCTTTTTAATAGTCGCCCAAGCGATGCTGCGTTAATGCCTTTACCAAGTGATGAGACAACACCACCGGTTACGAAAATATACTTTGTCATGTTAAACTCCTCCATTCGTCTGGTTGGTTCTAATGAGTTAAAACAATAAAAAGCGCCCCATCTGTAAACAGTATCTACAGGAGGAGCGCATATACATTGATTCATGTCCTTTTTAAAGGAGCCCGTTATAAAATATTATAGCGTTAGACGTGTGAAGTCAAGTAATTATTCCTTGATTTCGTCCTCGTCCTCTTCTTCATCTTCGTCTTCTTCATCAAGTTCAAGATCTGCATCATCTGGGATGATTTCAAGTTCATCATCTGGGTCAAGAAGATCTACTTCGATTTCAACAACATCATCATCTTCATCTTCGTCATCTTCGTCTTCGTCGTCTTCGTCGATTAATTCATCGAATTCTTCGTCGAACAACTCATCCTCGTCATCATCTTCAATGATGTCATCGTCTTCAAGCAACGCTTTTTTCTTTTTCTTTTTGCGTACTTTTACGACTGGAGCAGTTTCTACTTCGATTTGATCGACCGGATACCATTCGCGCAATCCCCAACGGTTATCGTTGATAGCAAGGAATCTTCCGTCAATGTTCATGTCAGTATAGAATTGTTGCAGTTTTGTTCTCATAACTCGTTCAGTTATGCCATTAAGTTTACGAATTGCGTCCATCAGCTGGAGCAATGTTAGCGGCTCTTTTCTTTCCGCCAAAACCGCATATGCGATGTCAATCATCGATTCTTCTATCAGTTGCTCTTTCGTCATTTCACGGATGTTCAATTAACGCACGTCCTTTCTATAAAAACAAACATACTTATCATTATAAACAATGCAGTCCAAATTATGCTACATTCTTTTATTCTTTTTGGAGTGTTGAAGTTCTTTTACACAAATAAAGACCAAATAGACTCCAGAAAGTAAAAAAGGGATTGCACCTAATCCTTTATCATATAACAGAAAAATGAGGGTGGCAAGGATGGCTATGATTAATATATGTATATACAGTTTCACGCCAGCACCTCTTCCATTCATTCTCTCTATTATACGTGATAATTACAACCGATATCCATTTTTTTAAAAAGTAAACGCATTATGTCAGTTACTGGCACTGCACAGTGTATAGAAAGGTCCATGCCAAACAATTTTCAGAGAAAAAAGACATAGTGTTTCCATTCAACCCGCTTCGGCTACCCCCAGTAAGGCGCCTTTGCTTGATTTATTTAGATAAAGTAATCTTTGTGGTATAGAGAAACACGTATTGTGACAGCGGGTGGGATTGCACATTGAATTGAAAAGTCTCTACCGAACAATTCCCAGAGAAAAAAGACATAGTGATTTCCTTCAATCCGCTTCGGCGCTTTGGGGATGCCTCTCGCCATAAGCCTGACAGCTTGGGCCTGCAGGAAGCAGGTCATGCAGTCGTTGCGACACGACGTCGCGAACTTAGACTGCCTTCCTTTGCCTGTCTTATGGCTTCGGCTACCCGGTGTCCAGTTGCTGGACATTAGTAAGGCGCCTTTGCTTGTTACATAGATAAAGTATTCTTTGTGGTATAGAGAAACACGTATTGTGACAGCGGGTGGGATTGCACATTGAATAGAAAAGTCTCTACCGAACCATTTCCAGAGAAAAAGGACATAGTGATTCCATTCAACCCGCTTCGGCGCTTTGGGGATGCCTTTCGCCATAAGCCTGACAGCTTGGGCCTGCAGGAAGCAGGTCATGCAGTCGTTGCGACACGACGTCGCGAACTTAGACTGCCTTCCTTTGGCAGTCTTATGGCTTCGGCTACCCGGTGTCCAGTTGCTGGACACCAGTAAGGCGCCTTTGCTTGATTTATGCACATCATCATATGTTCATTTCATATGGGTATTGAACCCTTTAAAAGGGAAAAACCACGCTAAACCGAAGTTTGCATGATTTTAAGGTGTGCAGGGCAGGATTTAACTGCACACCGCCTTAATTACATATTCCTTCTATATTGCCCGCCGACTTCGTATAATGCGTTGGTGATTTGCCCTAAGCTTGCTACTCTTACAGTTTCCATTAGTTCGGCGAAGATGTTGCCGCCTGACACTGCTGCTGCTTTTAGTTTTTTCAAGGCTTCTTCGGTTTGATTGGCATGTAGGTTTTTGAATGCACGTAAGTTGAGAATTTGTGTTTCTTTCTCGTCTTGTGTGGCACGTGCGATTTCCATGTTATCTACGTCTTCAGACGATGGTGGGTTCGGGTTCAAGTATGTGTTTACGCCGATAATTGGTAATTCGCCTGAATGCTTTTTCATTTCATAATGCATTGATTCTTCTTGGATTTTACCGCGTTGATATTGTGTTTCCATTGAACCGAGCACGCCGCCTCGGTCGTTTAGGCTCTCGAACTCGCGTAAGACCATTTCTTCGACGAGATCTGTTAATTCATCGACAATAAATGCGCCTTGAAGCGGATTTTCATTTTTTGACAGGCCGTGCTCATTTGTAATGATCATCTGGATAGCCATCGCACGACGGACTGATTCTTCCGTTGGCGTTGTAATGGCTTCGTCATAAGCATTTGTGTGGAGCGAGTTACAGTTATCCTGTAATGCCATAAGCGCCTGCAACGTTGTGCGGATATCGTTGAAATCGATTTCCTGTGCATGCAAACTGCGGCCGGACGTTTGGACATGATACTTCAACTTTTGGCTACGTTCGTTGGCGCCGTATTTCTCGCGCATCGTGACTGCCCAAATGCGTCGGGCAACGCGTCCGATAACCGTATATTCCGGATCAAGTCCATTCGAGAAGAAGAACGATAAATTCGGAGCGAAATCATCTATATTCATGCCGCGGCTCAAGTAATATTCTACATACGTGAAACCATTTGACAGCGTGAATGCTAATTGCGAAATCGGGTTGGCGCCTGCTTCAGCGATATGGTAACCAGAAATCGACACAGAGTAGTAGTTACGCACTTTTTGGTCGATGAAGTATTGCTGAATATCCCCCATCATACGAAGTGCGAATTCCGTCGAGAAGATGCACGTATTCTGCCCTTGGTCTTCTTTAAGAATATCTGCTTGCACTGTTCCACGCACTGCTTGAAGCGTTCCTTCTTTGACTGCAATGAATTCCTCAACCGTCAATGTACGCCCCAGTTTCTCCTCATTTATGCGCACCTGCTGATCGATTGCTGTATTCATAAACATGGCAAGAATAATCGGTGCTGGACCGTTAATGGTCATGGAAACAGACGTTGCCGGTGCACACAAATCAAAACCTTCGTACAGTTTTTTCATATCTTCCAAGGTACAGATGCTGACACCAGATTCCCCGACTTTGCCATAAATATCTGGACGTTCATCCGGATCTTCCCCGTACAATGTCACAGAATCGAATGCCGTTGACAGACGTTTCGCATCGTCATCTTTCGATAGATAGTGGAAACGACGATTCGTCCGTTCCGGCGTTCCTTCACCTGCAAATTGACGTTTTGGATCTTCGCCTTCGCGTTTGAATGGGAATACGCCAGCTGTATATGGATATGATCCCGGGACGTTTTCTTTATAAACCCAGCGAAGAATTTCTCCGTAATCTTTGAATTTCGGCAACGCTACCTTTGGGATTTTTAATCCAGAAAGGCTTGTTGTCGTCAAGACAGTACGCAGTTCTTTGTCGCGCACTTTCGTGATGAATTCATCGCCTGCGTAGGCTTCTTTCAGCTTCTCCCAGTTTGCGAGGATACGTTTTGATTCTGACGTCAATTCCTCTTTTATGCCATCTGAAAGTGATTGTAGTGAAGTCACGAGCGCATCGTCTGGCGCTTGTTCGTTGACCGTTTGAATGGCTCCTTCAAGCTGGAATAATTTGCGTGCAAGCGTCTCCTGCACTTCGGATTTTTTATGGTACCCACGGACCGTGTCCGAAATTTCACGTAAATATTGCTGACGGTCATTCGGGATGATGACGTTTTGTTTTTGTGTTTTGACGAATTGCCCATAAGACGTTTCCCAGTTGAGGCCGCATTTGTCGTTCAATACGGAAACGAGTGCTGCAAAGAGTGAATTCGTCCCTTTGTCGTTAAATTGGCTAGCGATCGTGCCGTATACTGGCATCGTATCGAGGTCTTTTTCCCATAGAAGATGGCTGCGCTGATACTGTTTTTGCACTTGACGCAATGCATCTTCAGAGCCCTTACGCTCGAATTTATTGATAACAATCAGGTCTGCGAAATCAATCATGTCAATCTTTTCAAGTTGTGTCGGCGCACCGAATTCACTTGTCATGACATACATCGAAGCATCAGAAACTTCCGTAATTTCCGCATCCCCTTGCCCGATTCCGCTCGTTTCAACAACGATCAAATCGTAACCCGCTGTTTTCACAATGTCTAACACATCCCGAATCGCTCCAGAAAGCTCTGTTCGAGAACCACGTGTTGCAAGACTTCGCATGAATACGCGTTTGTTGAAGATGGCATTCATGCGAATACGGTCACCCAGTAACGCCCCACCTGTTTTCTGTTTCGTCGGATCAATCGATAGGATTGCGACTCTTTTTTCGGGTAGTTCATGGAGGAATCTGCGAATTAATTCGTCAGTAAGCGAACTTTTCCCCGCTCCACCTGTTCCAGTAATCCCAAGAACCGGCGTATTTTTAGAAAGTGTACGCGCTTTTTCAACAACTGCAATTGCTTGCGTGTTGTCCTGCCCGTACATTTCTTCCACATACGTAATAACATTTGCGAGTACTTCGGGTTGATCGACAGTAATTTTTTCAAGGTTCTCCATTTCATTATCAGCTGCTGTGAGGTAATCACATTGCTCCATCATTCGGTTAATCATCCCTTGAAGGCCCATTTTACGCCCATCTTCAGGTGAGAAAATCCATGTGATACCGTAGTCATGCAGTTCTTTAATTTCCTTCGGGATGATAACTCCGCCGCCACCTGCGTAAATGCGAATATGCGGTGCGCCTTTTTCCTGAAGAAGATCATACATGTATTTAAAATATTCAACATGCCCACCTTGATATGAAGACATCGCGATTGCTTGAACGTCTTCCTGAATCGCCGCATTGACAACTTCCTCGACGGAACGGTTATGCCCCAAGTGAATCACTTCTGCGCCACTCGCTTGCATAATACGACGCATGATATTGATGGATGCGTCATGACCATCGAAAAGACTCGAAGCTGTAACGAACCGAATATGGTGTTTCGGTCTATATATCTCAACTGTTGCCATATGTGGAACACCCCTTTTACATTAGTGAACATTTCCCCCAATTAACCCTTTAAAAAGCTGATCTGTTTGAACGCGAACATAATCTTCTATCCTATAACTTTTATGCAATGCCCATCTGCGAAATGCCCACATCTGCCCTTGAACGACGATGTGATGTGCCGAGATGCTGATTTCCTCTTTTGAGATGCGCAGCTCCCCCGAATTTGAACAGTCCTCTAGAAGGTTTACGAACAAAGCGACCATTTCCATTTCTTTTTTCAAAACGTATTGCAATGCATCTTTAGGTAATGATTTAGATTCTTGGTACATCACCAAAAATTCATCCGACATATCGTCAATCAAATGATAATACTGATTAATGGCGACTCTCAGCCCTTCCACTGTTCCTTCTTGAGTAGGCAAGGCAGAAAGTCGGTCATGCACTTCGTTATAAATACTGTCACAAACGAGGTAGAGCACATCCTCCTTAGTGCGAATATATTCATAAAGCGTTCCGATGCTAAATCCCGCTGCTTTTGCGATTTCGCGGGTCGTCGCACGGTGGAACCCTTTTTCTTTAAAAAGTTTCACCGCACCACGAATCATCTGTTCACGCCGCTTTTCAATCAGACTTTCATCTTTGACAGACGATTTCACTTCTCGTTTATTCACTTTCCCACACCTCCCTGCTTATTTTGTTAGCATACGGGAGATAACGAGACGCTGAATTTCTTGCGTTCCTTCGTAGATCTGCGTAATTTTCGCATCACGCATGTAACGCTCAACGGGATAGTCTTTTGTATAGCCGTAGCCACCGAAAACTTGAACTGCGTCTGTCGTAACTTTCATAGCTGTATCTCCAGCCATTAGTTTTGCCATTGCGGATGCTTGACCATATGGTAAGTTATTCGACTCAAGCCAAGCTGCTTGGTATGTCAACAGTCTTGAAGCTTCTGTTGCTGTCGCCATATCTGCCAATTTGAAGCCAATTCCTTGGTTTGCGGCGATTGGTTTACCGAACTGAACTCGCTCTTTCGCATAGTCAACAGCGGCGTCAAGTGCACCTTGCGCAATCCCGACTGCTTGTGCAGCGATACCATTACGACCACCATCGAGTGTTTTCATTGCGATGATGAAGCCTTGCCCTTCCTCACCAAGAAGGTTTTCTTTCGGCACACGACAGTTGTCGAACATGATTTCAGTTGTAGGTGATGAACGAATGCCTAATTTGCGTTCCTTTTTCCCGACTGAGAAACCTGGGAAATCTTTTTCTACGATAAATGCGCTTGTGCCTTTATGTTTGGAATCTGGATCAGTGACCGCGAAAACGATGTAGATATCAGCAATGCCACCGTTTGTAATGAAAATTTTTGATCCGTTCAAGACGTAGTCGTCCCCATCCAGTTTTGCTGACGTACGCATACCGCCTGCATCAGAACCAGAACTAGGCTCAGTTAGACCATATGCGCCCATTTTTGTACCTTCTGCCATTGGTCGAAGGTATTGCTGTTTCTGCTCTTCCGTACCATATTTAAATACCGGCCAGCCTGCAAGTGATGTATGCGCGGAAAGCGTGACGCCCGTTGACGCACAGACGCGTGACAATTCTTCTACAGCGATACAATACGCGAGGTAGTCACTACCAATGCCTCCGTACTCTTCTGGCCAAGGAATACCTGTCAAGCCGAGATCAGCCATTTTTTTGAAGATATCCATATCAAAACGTTCTTCTTCATCGCGTTCTGCAGCTGTTGGTGCTACTTCGTTTTCAGCGAAGTCACGGACCATCTTGCGGATCATTTCGTGTTCTTCGGATAGTTTAAAGTTCATCTTAATTCCCCCTAATTTTTCTGAATGGTGCTAGTTGCGGCCACCAGATTTCCTATATACACGCACATCACTTGATGAGATGTTTACTAATAACAATACGCTGGATTTCGCTCGTACCTTCGTAAATTTCGGTTACTTTTGCGTCACGGAAATAGCGCTCGACTGGATAATCTTCTGTGTAGCCGTAGCCACCAAATACTTGGACAGCTTCAATCGATCCTTCGACTGCTGCTTTTGAAGCAAATAGCTTAGCCATCGACGCTTCTTTGCCGCATGGGAGTCCTTCAGCGCGTAGCTGTGCTGCACGGTAGACGAGTAATTTTGCTGCTTCGACTGCAGTTGCCATATCCGCTAGTTTGAATCCTACGCCTTGCTGAGCAGCAATTGGTTTCCCAAACTGGACGCGGTCTTTCGCGTAACCTGTTGCCGCTTCAAGTGCTGCTTCTGCAATACCGAGTGCTTGCGCCGCGATGCCGATGCGGCCGACATCAAGATTCGCCATCGCAATTTTGAAGCCGCCACCTTCTTCACCGAGTAAGTTTTCTTGTGGAACTTTCATTTGATCAAACGACAGCTCTACTGTTCTCGAACCGTGAAGTCCCATTTTACGCTCATCTTTTCCGATAACGAGACCCGGTGTGTCTTTATCAACGATGAACGCCGAAATACCGTACGTTCCTTTAGATGGATCCGTTGATGCAAAAACGATGTAGACATCCGCTTCGCCGCCGTTGGTTATAAACATTTTAGAGCCGTTAAGTACATAATGATCGTCTTTTTTAACTGCGCGTGTTTTAAGAGATCCAGCGTCTGAACCCGATGAGGCTTCCGTCAGACAGAAGGCACCGAGGTATTCGCCACTCGCCAATTTCGGGAGATAACGGTTTTTCTGCTCATCGTTACCGAAATACATAATCGGATTTGTACCGACTGATGTATGAACGGAAAGAATGACACCGACAACAGCGCTCACTTTCGACAGTTCATGAATGGCGCTAATATACGAGATGAAGTCCATGCCCGCTCCACCATATTTTTCAGGAACGGTAATGCCCATCAAACCGAGTCCGCCCATTTTCTTCAAGATTTCACGCGGAAATTCCCCGGCTTCCATTCGCGGAATAAACGGTTCGATTTCAGTTTTCGCAAAATCCCGTACCATATCGCGCATCATCTGCTGTTCTTCGGTGAATGTTAAATCCATTATGATTTCCCCCTAATATGTCAGCGTTAGTTATTCGTATACGTAGAATCCTCGGCCCGACTTCTTCCCAAGCCATCCTGCTTTTACATATTTTCTTAGAAGGGGGCATGGTCGATATTTTGAATCGCCAAATCCTTCGTGCAGCGTTTCCATAATATATAGACATGTATCAAGTCCGATAAAATCTGCGAGTTGAAGTGGTCCCATCGGGTGATTCATGCCGAGTTTCATCACTTCGTCAATTGCTTGTTCTGTTGCGACGCCTTCATAGAGCGTGTAGATTGCTTCATTGATCATCGGCATAAGGATACGATTTGCGACGAATCCCGGGAAATCATTTACTTCTACCGGTGTTTTAGACAATTTTACTGTCATGTCTTCGACTGCTTTATACACTTCGTCAGCAGTCGCAAGTCCGCGGATGATTTCAACCAGTTTCATCACTGGAACCGGGTTCATGAAATGCATACCAATCACTTGTTCAGGACGCTTTGTTGCCGCTGCGATTTCCGTGATTGGAAGTGAAGATGTATTGGATGCAAGAATTGCATGTTGCGGAGCGATTTCATCCAACTTCGCGAAAATAGACTTTTTGATATCCATATTTTCTACAGCTGCTTCGATGACAATGTCAACGTCCGATGCATCTTGTAGATCGAGTGATTTCGTTATACGACCAAGGACAGCGGATTTTTCATCTTCTGTCATACGTCCTTTTTCAACGTTGCGGGAAAGATTTTTCGTGATGACCGCAAGCCCTTTTATATAGGATTCTTCTTTGATATCATTCAGTTTTACGTCGAAGCCGGCCTGTGCACAGACTTGAGCAATTCCGCCGCCCATTTGTCCTGCGCCGATAACCATTATTTTTTTAATGTCCATTCATTAACGCCTCCACATTATTCCGATTTTGCTACTTCAATCATAATTGCGTCGCCTTGGCCTCCGCCTGAGCAAATGGCTGCAATACCGATACCGCCGCCTTGGCGTTTCAGTTCATGTGCAAGTGTTAAGATAATACGCGTTCCACTCGCGCCAATCGGATGACCAAGGGCAACTGCACCGCCATTGACGTTCACTTTTTCAGGATCTAGTCCCGCAATTTGTGAACTTGCAAGAGCAACGGCTGCAAATGCTTCGTTTATTTCAAAAAGTTTTATATCTTCTAGTTTCTTACCCGTCTTTTTAAGTAATGCATTAATGACAAGCCCAGGTGTTTGCGGGAAGTTTTCAGGTTCAATCGCCACTTCTGCATGGCCAATGATGACTGCTAATGGTGTTTTCCCTTCTTTTAGTGCACGCTCTTCATTCATCAACACGAGTGCACATGCTCCGTCGTTAACGCCAGGTGCGTTGCCGGCAGTTATTGAGCCATCCTTGCCGAACGCTGAACGCAATCTTGCCAGTGATTTGAGTGATGTATCGCGGCGCGGTGCTTCATCCGTATCAACTAACACCGGATCACATTTGCGCTGAGGGATTTCAACAGAGACGATTTCTTCTGCAAATAATCCCGAATCAATTGCTTGCAGTGCACGTTCGTGACTACGTAGTGCCCACGCGTCCTGCGCTTCGCGTGTTAATGAAAACTCTTCCGCTGTTAAGTTACCGTATGTCCCCATGTGAACGCGGTCCGGTGAGAATGAACAGGAAAGCCCATCGTAGATCATGCCGTCAACCAGTTCTGTGTTGCCCATCTTCAGTCCAAATCGACCTTTCGGTAAATAATAGGGTGCATTGGACATGGATTCCATGCCACCTGCGACAACCACTTCCTCATCGCCCAGTCGAATTAGCTGGTCACCTAGTGTGACGCTGCGCATTCCAGATGCACAAACCTTGTTGATGGTTTCCGTTTTCACTGACCAAGGAAGTCCTGCTTTCGTTGCCGCCTGTCTCGATGGAATTTGTCCTTGGCCCGCTTGCAATACAGTTCCGATGATGACTTCACCAACTTCGTCTACCTTCACGCCCGCACGATATAATGCATCTTTGATAGCAATTCCGCCAAGATCGCTTGCCGTCATCGACATTAATGCTCCGCCTAATTTTGCGAATGGTGTTCTTGCCCCATTTACTATGACCGTTCTCCCCATATCTATCGCCCCTTTGTTTAATGTTGGTAGCGCTTTCATAAGCGGTGACTGCCACCACTGACTGAACGCTCGCTCAGTGAATGTCCAAGAAAAAAGGAGTGTTTCCACTCCCTATCAAACTTATAAATCAAAATTCTTATACTATTAATTGTACGATAATACTGATTGTTCCGCAATGTATTATTGTAAAATAGACTCTACTTCTTCTACTTCTACAGGCTGCCAGTCTTCCCCAAAAATAGAACGCTCCAGCAATTCTGCGATGTCGTACGTTCCAACAGATTCTTCCACTTCTTTTGCTTTCGTTCCGTCTGACAACATCGTCAAGCAGTAAGGACAGCCAGATGAAATGATTCCCGGACTAACTTCAAGCGCCTGCTCTGTACGAGCAACGTTGATGCGATGACCAGTGTCTTCTTCCATCCACATAAGTCCTCCACCCGCTCCACAGCACATACCATCTTCTCGACTACGTTTCATCTCAACAAGATTAACGCCCGGGATTGCTTTGAGAATTTCACGTGGCGGATCATAAACGTCGTTGTATCTGCCTAGGTAACATGAATCATGGAACGTAATTGTTTCATTGATGGCATGTTCCGGTTTCAACTTCCCTTGCTGGACAAGTTCGTAAAGCATTTCCGTATGATGAATTACCTCAGCTTTAAATCCGAAGTCTGGGTACTCATTTTTGAAAATATTATAAGCATGCGGGTCAATTGTAACAAGCTTTGTGACGCCTGCTTTTTCAAATTCTTCAATATTGGCTGTAGCTAGCTCCTGGAATAAGAACTCATTCCCTAAGCGACGCGGCGTATCTCCCGAGTTCTTCTCTTTATTGCCCAGAATAGCGAACTTGATGCCCGCTTCGTTCATAAGATGGACAAATGATAAGGCGATTTTTTGAGACCGGTTATCGAATGAACCCATTGAACCCACCCAAAATAGGTATTCAAATTCTTCGCCTGCTTTTTTCAATTCTTTGACCGTTGGAATATGAAGATCTGGACGTGCATCTCTCCAGTTTTCTTTCTCTTTGCGGTTAAGCCCCCATGGATTCCCTTGACGTTCGATATTTGTCATCGCGCGCTGTGCATCTGGATCCATTTTTCCTTCTGTCATAACAAGGTACCTTCGTAGGTCGATGATTTTATCAACGTGTTCGTTCATAACCGGACATTGGTCCTCACAGTTACGGCACGTCGTACAAGCCCAGATTTCCTCTTCCGTTATGATATCCCCGATAAGAGATGGGTTGTAGATATCGTCCATTGTCGCGCCTTCAAGTCCAGCTGCAAACGCAATCTGGTTGCCTTTTGTTTTATTGAACGCGAGCGCTGGTACCCATGGTTTTTGCTTCGTAACTAGTGCACCTGTATTTGTCAGGTTATCACGCAGTTTCGTGATTAAGTCCATTGGAGACAGCATTTTTCCTGTCCCAGATGCAGGACACATATTCGTACAACGTCCACATTCGACACAAGCGTATAAGTCGATCATTTGCAGCTGGGTAAAGTCTGTTATTTTGCCAACCCCGAGTGGTGGCATTTCTTCTCCTTCTTCCACATCTTCCAATGCTTCGAAGTCGATTGGCTTTAAACGGCCTGCATGATCAAGACGATGGAAATATACATTAGCAGGCCCTGCGATTAAGTGAGCATGTTTTGATTGTGGTACATAGACAAGGAACGTCAGTAAGATTAAGAGATGAATCCACCAAGCAACGAAGAATATGACCGCAGCTCCGGTTTCTGGCATAAAACTGAAAATCGTAGCAATCGCTGATGCAATCGGCTCAGACCAAGACGCTTCATGGCCTTGCCAAATCATGTTCATACCGTTTGCAAGTAAGGTTGAAAGCATGAGTCCACCAATGAAAATAAGGACAAGTCCGGATTTCCATCCGCGTTTCAAACGAACGAGTTTCTCAACATAACGGCGGTGGAATGCCCACACAACCGCGACAAGAATCGTCACTGCAACGATTTCCTGGAAGAATGTAAAGGCAGGGTACAATTGACCAAATGGTAAGTGTGATCCCAGTTTTAACCCTTTCCAGACAAGATCGATAGCTCCAAATTGTACGAGTAAAAATCCGTAGAAAAACAGTACATGGATAACTCCACTTTTTTTATCTTTAAATAATTTCTTTTGTCCAAATACATATATCCATATTTTGCGAAGACGTTCAGAAATGTTATTATCAAATTCTTCTTTTCTTCCAAGTTTAATAAATTGGATTCGTGTTTTGATTAAATAGGTGAACAACGCAAGCGCGTAGGCCACAACTGCGAGAAACAGAATCCAGTTGGCAATGAGCAATGGATGCATTTATTATCTCCCCTTCCAATTGGTTGAATAGTACAGTTAGTGTATTTTATGTCTAGTTCCTAGTTTAGTAATGAATGAGCATTCAGTCAACTAAAAGTTTTGACAGTTTTGATATATCGGTTAAATTTCTGGGAAGGTTGGAGGAAATTATGATTGGTTGCCCGAGATTTATGATTGGTTCGGTGGTGAATATGATTGGTTGGGTGGGCGTTATGATCGGTTGCCTGAGATTTATGATTGGTTCGGTGGTGGATATGATTGGTTGGGTGGGCGTTATGATCGGTTGACTGCGATTTATGATTGGTTCGGTGGTGGATATGATCGGTTAAGAGAGTGATATGATCGGTCTCACTTTTTAAAGTTAGAAAAAACCTGCAAGAACAATGCAGGTTTTAAGTGATAATTGTTAGTTTATTCAAATGAACACCGAAAAGTGCTTTTGCTTCCTCGATTTTCATGTCCGGAATGGCTAGGAGAACAACTGTCGACGGACCAGCTGACTTCGCTATGTCCAACACGGTTTCGACACGCACCTCTTTATTTCCAGTCAGCAAACGGACTTCTTCTAAAATCCCGCTTGAGCCAACTGGCCAGATTTCATGCACGATTCCATTCTTTATTGCCTCATAAATAAATGCAATGGACGCAATTTCTTTCGCGCGTTCCCGAACCTCATTCCCGACGAGCGGAATGCCATATGTAAACCACGAAACTTTTTCGTTTGTTGGCGTCTCTACTTTTTTCCCAATCATTGTTACCGCCATCGCTGACTGAACAAGTTCCATATTCGTTTCTGAACTGCCATTGATAGGCGGAACCTCAAGCCCTGCCTCACGGAATAACTCCGTCACACCAGCCACGTAATTTTCCCAACTCGCGCTACCGCTAAAATTGTGGATGAGGATTGAAACAGGTTCTGCATGCGTCGCCCATTGTTCAAGCAATGCGACGCGGGCGGCAAAATACGCTGTGATGCGGTCCGGTACTGCAACTATATCCTGCAACTTTTCACCGATGCCGCCTGAATTATCGGTTGTCACGATGAAACCGTTGCCGATATCAATAGCATTCCTCATCGAAGTACCCCCATACGACCATCCACCACATGCTGAAATGACGGCAGAACGACCGCTGCAACAACTGCGTTAACGATTGTGGCGAGCCACAAAAATGGCACTGCTCCCAAGAAAAATGCAGGTGAAATCAGGAAATAAAAAGGCAACGGCGCGATTAAACCGTTTGCCACTACGAAAAAGATCCACTTTGTCACATTACGTCCGGCTTTGTGAAGACGAGCAAAAATGATCAGGATAACGAACATTTCAAGTGCAATGATCACATGGAATGGCCCTAAAGGAAATCCGGCATACATTGCGGAGGCTGTGTGTCCGAGCATTGCAGCGATCCCTGAAAATACGGGTGGAAGAAATGCTGCCGAAATAAGCGCTGGTACTGTATCAAGCGCCAAGGAGCCGATGCCGGACGGGATTTTTATTAAACCGCCGATAACACAGAGGGCTGCAAAAAAGGCCGTCAATGTGAGCCGTTTTAACTGCATTGTTCAGTCCTCCTTTTTCTTATCCGTTCTGAACACTTTCGCACTTCTCACGTATTCATTGTCCGGTACGTTAACCCTAGAGTTCGCAATGCGTGCTGCAACGAAAAGATAATCGGATAGCCTGTTCAAATAGCGTTGAACAACTGCTGGTACATCTTCTTCTTCTTCTGCATTCATAAGTGTAACCGTCCTGCGTTCTGCACGTCTCGCGACAGTTCGTGCAATATGAAGTGTTGCAGCAGCAGGTGTTCCACCCGGCAAGATGAATTTCTCCAGAGGCGGCGCTTCTTCCATCAGTACGTCGATACGCTGTTCAAGTACTTCCACCGGTTCTTCGGATAATTTATAATGACGTTCTTTCATCACGTTTGCAAGATCGCCGCCACCATCGAACAATTCGTTTTGAATCGCTTCCAAGTCTGTCAGCATATCTGCAAAAATTACAGGATCCAGTTCCGTCATCGCTTTGCCTACGAATGAATTAAGTTCATCCATCGTGCCATATGCTTCCACGCGAAGGCTATCTTTGTCAACGCGCCCTCCAATCAAGCTCGTTTTCCCTTTATCCCCAGTACGTGTGTAAATCTTCATCAATAATCTCCCCTTTTCTTTAGTGTTTTTGCAAGACCATACCAAATCCTCGTCACTTCACCCGCTTCCGCCATCAATCGCTGATAAAGCCGACCACAAGCATCGCGTAATTTCCGCTGACCTGCATCCATTGGGACAATTCCTCGTCCAATGTCCGTTAAAATGATAACTGTATGACGGTCCTTGCCGATGTAATTCATCACATAATCTATCGCTGCTTGTTCCGATAAATTCGTTTCCGCAAGCCACTTCTCGACTCCAGCTATGACCGTTGTCTGACTGTCTTCCGCATTAACGAAGGAACTGTCTCCTAGACGATTCCCTTCTATCCAGTTTACGTTTTCTTCACCTTGCTCGATCAGCCACTTTTTTACATAGTCTCTTTTGCCGTTATGGGCACCGCCGATATAGACGTGCATGACTCACCCTCCTCGAATGCTTTGTCACTGTCCCATTCAAGCCGGTAGCCCGTTCCGTGTGGGATGTCCCACGACCAAAACCCTTGTTGGTCAAGTGAATACTTTGAAAGGACTACACGAATCGGCCCTCCATGTGTCACGACAACTGCATTATTTGGCAATTGTTTGAGTGCGGCCACTACACGTATTTCTACGTCTTTTAAACTTTCACCGCCACTTGGCGCAAATGCATACGGATCATCAATCCATTTTCGATAGTCCTTATTCTTTTCAAGTTCCACATACGTTTTTCCTTCAAAATCACCAAAGTTACATTCACGCCAACTGGCGGCTATTTCAATAGACGCTTGTGGGAAATAGTGGGCAGCGCTTTGTTTTGCACGGTTAAGATCACTGCTGTAAACGTGTTTTGGGATTTCGGGTAGACCCCAGTTCCAGTTTGGCGAGTCTAAAATCGGCTCATCCGTCCAACCAATGTATTTCCGTTCTTTATTGCCTAATGTGGGTAGATGCCGAATCAGATAAAGCACAAAATTACTAGCCATAACAATGCCTCCATTCCTTCGATAAACGCGCCGCATAAGTCCCCGCTAACGCCCCCGAAATGTTTCAACGACCAGTTACGGAACATGAAAAATGCCATTGCAATTACAATCGCTACACTGACTGGAATCAGTATGCTTTTTAGCATAAATCCTAAGGCAAATAAAATCATTGCACTGCTCACTAGCGTCCAACCAATCACTATACTTGATGAAATCTTCTGTTTAAAAAAGTGTGCGATTCCTTTATCTTTCGCTAGACGCACAGTTGAGAAATACAGGTTCATAGCGGCTCTTGCTAGGAAAGGGATTGCTATGTACAATGCAATGTTTCCTGTACCGCGCATCAGGATTTCATTGAATACAGCGATTTTCACGATGATTAGTAAAACGAGCGCCATAGTCCCGAACGCTCCAAGACGCGGATCTTCTAGAATCTCAAGTCGTTTTTCACGGTCTTTGTACGAAAAGAATGCATCGCCCGTATCAGCCCAGCCATCCAGATGTAATCCGCCCGTCAAGACGATGCCGACCAAAACGATAAGGACGGCTGCTAGAAATGTCCCAAACTCCAAATAGTTCAGCACTATTTCGGACACAATGTACATTGCGAGCCCAATTGCCGCCCCAACAAAAGGAAACGCCACATACATTGCCGTCACTTCTCTTCGGCCGAGTGGCAATTCTTTTCGTACGGGAATTGCAGTGAAAAATTGCATGGCTAGCAACAATCCGTTCATTTCATCTCTCCGGATTGTGACAGAATCTCTTTTATAAGCGGCCAGTTGAGATGCGCCTTCACATGTTTTGCCCACGCATCGTAGACGTCGATTCCTTCGGGCGCTTTCATAACCGGTCGATCCATATCTTCCTCTTCAATGCCGTGATCGACTTTGAAAGGAATGACACCCGCTACAGGGACCCCCGTATAGCTTTCTATAAATTCAATTCCTTCTTGGAATAAAGAAGCATCTCCATGAAATTTATTGATAATAATAGCTTTGACACGTTTTCGATGCTCAGGTGGTAAAAGTTGTAGCGTACCGACGATTGACGCGATAGCTCCACCGCGATCAATATCCGCCACTAACACTGCCGGTACATCCGCAATTTCTGCCACGCGCATATTAACAATTTCCCTGTCGTTGAGATTCACTTCTGCAGGGCTGCCTGCACCTTCGATAATAACCGTTTCATACATTCCCGTTAGCTTGGCGAGCGACGTTTTAATCGCCTCGATCCCGCGTGCAAAAAACTGTTCGCGATAGGCCATTCCTGCTATTGGGCCAATCTTCTCTCCGAAAAAGAGTACTTCCGATTTCATGTTCGCCACCGGTTTCAGTAAAATTGGATTCATGTAAATCGAAGGCTTTGTTCTGGCCGCATAGGCTTGAATGAATTGCGCACGGCTCATTTCTTCACCATTTTCAGTTGTCGCTGAAAAACCGGACATGTTTTGCGATTTGAAGGGTGTTACCCGTACGCCTTCGTCCGATAAAATGCGGCACAACGCTGTACAAATCATCGTTTTTCCAGAATCTGATGCTGTTCCTAAAACAATTAGCCCATTCATTGCGTCATCTCCTGCTGTTCATTTTTCCATACGATCGGGATTCCATAATCCATTTCAATAGCTGTATCTGCTTTTTTAACAAGCACTTGGTGAATACGACCAATCCACTTCCTGTACATTTCCGTTTCAGCGTATTTTGAAGGAAGCTCATCTAATACTTCATTCGAAACAATAACGAGGTGGGCAGCTTGCGACACTAGAGTATCAATCGTTGTGTATAACTGTTTTTCCTTTTGTTCCATACAGCCCGATTGTCCGATACAAGGTTTCCCTGACTCCCAACCTGTGTATAACTCATTTGCCAGCCACGTCGTTAGACAATCCCATAACACATAATCACCTGGTTGAATGGAGGGCAATATCCCTTCTAACTCGACAGGTTGTTCAAAGGTCGTCCAACTATGAGTGGAACGATCCGATTTGTGACGTTCAATACGCGCCCGCATTTCTGAATCCGTTGCGACGCCGGAGGCAATGTAAACTAGCCTGGCCGCATTGTTCTGCGCTTCATTGACTAGCAGCTTTTCTGCATAAGAACTTTTACCACTTCTAACGCCGCCACTTATGAACGTCAGTTTTCCGCGAACCATCGTGATAACTCCTCCTTCAAGATGTTCATTGACGCATCGTTTTTCATACCAATTCGCAACCATCTACCGTCCATGCCGCGGAAGTTTTGCGAATGACGTAGGACAATTCCACGTGCGAGCATGTCTTCATACAACTTATTTGAATCACGACCAGAACCCAATGTGAATGAAATAAAATTCGTAACGGAATTCGTAACGTTGCAATCATTGCCTTTTAAAAACAGCGTCATTTTTTCCCGTTCACTGTTACTATACTGAATTGCCTGTTCGCGGTATTGCACTTCCTGAAGGCACACCGCTCCGATTTGTGCTGCTAGACCATTAACATTCCAATGCGGTGCGAGTGCTTTTATCCCCCTAATTATCGACGGATCTGCCGCGATATACCCGAGTCTTATTCCTGGAATAGCGTACATTTTCGTCATTGAGCGAACTATGATCACATGCGGATTGTTCTTTATATTTGCAATGAAGGACAGTGATTCATCCACGAAATCGATAAAAGCCTCATCTAAAACAACGTCACAACCTACTTCAGCGCCGTGCTCAATAATTACGTTCAAATCCGTCCGTTCCGGCATGATTCCAGTTGGATTGTTTGGCGTGCAAAGGTACAGAACAGATGCTGAAGTCATAGCTTCAAGAATAGTTTCCATAGGCAATTTAAATCCATCTATTTCCGATGCAAAAACCCGAACAATTTCCACATCCTTCGCCAAGAGAGTCGCTTCGTATTCGGAAAACGTCGGGTGCACGACAATCGCTCGCTTTCCACGATAGCGCTCTGCCAAAAGTGCTAACAATTCCGCCGCACCATTTCCTGCGACTAAACAAGCAGGCGAAATACCATGGTAATCGGCCGCCGCTGACAGAAACGGCTCCCCTTCTGGATTTGGATACGCCTTAAGCATAGCCAGTAAACTTGGCCACATCTTGGTAACTGAATCAGGAGGTCCCATTGGATTGACATTTTCACTAAAATCCAATAACCGTGTTGGGGGTTCAATGCCTAGTCTTGCGTAAACGTTGTGCGGATTCGCGCCATGTTCAGGCAACTGCATAAAAAGTCACTCCAATCACCGTCATTACTAGCCAAAAAATAAACGCTATGACATGCATCTGTGTAATTGTTTGTTTAATATGTATTGCGGTTAGCGGAGTGTTTCCTGGTCCAAGCTCGGGTCGCTTCGATACGATTCCACGGTATGTACTTGTTCCGCCAAGCGTTACTCCGAGTTGCCAAGCCGTAGCTGCCTCCAAAAATCCGCTGTTCGGACTTGGATGTTTCCTTGCGTCTTTACTCCAGCCAGTAAAGCGTTTCCAAAAGGACAATTGACTTTTATTTGGCGCATATAAAATGATAAGAAAGCCTGTCACACGTGCTGGTATGAAATTCAAGATATCATCTGCACGTGCAGAAATTTTACCGAACTTCTCATACCGTTCGTCTTTATAACCAATCATCGAATCCAATGTGTTCACTGCTTTGTACATCCAAAGACCGGGTGCTCCCAGTAGAAATGCCCAAAATAATGGCGATGTAATGCCGTCCGAAATGTTTTCTGACACCGTTTCAACAGTCCCGCGTACGATATCATTTTCTTTTAGTTTATCGGTATCGCGACCGACAATCCACGACAACTTCGTGCGTGCTGCGGGCAAATCCTTTGCAGCAAGCGGGCGATAAACGTCGAGCGCAGCGTCGCGTAAACTTTTTTGCGCCAGCCCAATGGCGATTAGAGTTGACTCCACGCCAATCCCTACGTAAATATTGAATTGATAAGCAAAACTAACAAAAGTAAAAACGATGCCTAACACAATTCCGACCGTGATGAATAGTGTAAACGCTCCTTTTAATGTGCGGAACCGACCTTTATTCAAAATGGTAGTCAATTTGCCAATGAACGTTCCAATTAAGCGGACTGGATGCGGCCATTTCGGTGGATCTCCAATAATTCTGTCGAGCAGAAAACCAATTACGATGGCGATAAAATGTGCAGGAATCAAGTTGTCCACCCTTTCGCCTTTTTATAGGCACGGATTGCCCGAACCGTACAGTCGTAAACGCCGTGGCCAATCAATTTTCCGAGCGGCGTGATTGGACCTGCATATGGTAGGAATTCTCCTTGTTGTGTTGCCGCGACAAGCAAGCTGTCCGTAGATGTACCCGTCGCAATTGTGCCTGTGAGCGGATCTGTTATCGATTCCATTTGAAGTGCTTTCGTTTTCGCTTCGGTAGCCGTTATCATTGCTTGGATAAATGCTTCATCGGGTAGCTGACCGTTGACGATAACCCATGTATTGATTGTACCGACGCGAGGTTTTTGATCACGCGCGAGTGCTTGCGACACATCGACGGCATTGCCGACACCAGCAGTTACCGCAATCAGAATCGTTCCGAAATCCCCTGTGTATTCCTCGACTTCAGCATGCTCCGTCGTGACCGCGGTCATCATACCGACCGTATCTGTTAGATGAAAGCCATGCTGTTCAAGGTAAGAAGTATTTTCAGCCTTGACGTCATCTACATTGTAATCGACATCGACATGCCGATTGACAAACGACCGATACCAGCCTGTTCCAGCGTTATGAACCGCGGAGGAAATTGTTTTCAACGGATAGTTCGTTCGTAGTGCAACAAAGTCCGATGATATCGAAAAGTCCTCTTTTTTGACGGTGAAAGGCTTGATTTCCTCTTTGGTATCAGGCAGAAGTGTAATCTGCGGTTTTGGCAATTCGGGATGAGGCTGTGATTTTATACGCGCACCGTAAACAGATTGAATTGCCTCTTCCTTCACTACGTCTTGTGGTACGCCTATTCTGGCTATCTGCCCTTTATCCATCAAGAGAAGCCGGTCGCAGTATAAAGAAGCCAAATTGATGTCGTGAAACACCGAAATCACCGTGAGTCCTTTGTCGATTGCCTGTTGGCGAATCGTATCGAGTAATTGTTGCTGATGGGCGATGTCCAAGTGATTGGTTGGCTCATCGAGTAATAAAATCGGGGCCTCCTGAGCGAGTGCCTGCGCAACAAAAACACGCTGTTGTTCGCCACCGGATAGCAATTCTATCGAGTTTTCAGCATAGCGTGTGATTGACATACTATTGATGGCATCGGCGACAGCACGCTCATCTTCGGCTGACCACGAGGCGAATAGCCCCGATTGGTGTGGATAGCGCCCGAGTTCTACCGTTTCTCGAACAGTGTGGGAAAATGCATGGGCATGGAGTTGCGGCAAGACGGCTACTTTTTTTGCGAATTCCTTTTGTGAATAAGTAGAAGCGTCTTGCCCGTCGATTGTGACGGAACCCGTTACCTTCGGGAGAATACCTGAAATGATTTTCAATAGTGTAGATTTACCACTGCCGTTGGGTCCAAGTATGCCGAGTACTTCGCCTTTATCGACATTGAATGTTACTGCTTTCACGATGGATTCTTTGCCATAACCTCCGGAAATATTTTCGACCTGTAACATGTCACATTCCTCCTTTCCTTCGTTGTTTATAGAAGATAAATGCAAATACTGGTGCCCCGATAAACGCTGTAATAACACCAACCGGAAGTTCTGTTGGCGAAATAATTGTCCTTGCAATTAAATCGCAAATGATGAGCAACGTCGCACCATTCATGAACGATAATGTCAGGAGATGGCGATGATCCGATCCCCATAAGAGTCGCGTCATATGCGGGACGACTAGACCGACAAAGCCAATTGTGCCGGACACCGCTACTGCAGAACCTGTCAGGATGGATCCCCCAATAAGAATGGCAAACTTACGTCGTTTGACGTTGACACCTAAATGGTGCGCCCGTTCTTCTCCAAACAGCATCGCATTTAATTCACGGCGATTTAGCCATAGCATGAGCGAGCCAACGACGACGAATGGCAAGATCATCGTAATATAATCCCAACCTCGCATCGATACGCTACCAAGTAGCCAGCCAATAATTTGTCGTAGCTCTTCGCCTGTGAGCGCTATCATAAGTGACAGCACAGAACCCAGGAACGAACCGAAAATAATTCCGGTCAAAATGATTGTTTCCATTCTCATTGCCCGGTCAACAAGGCGGGCGAATCCGAGGACCAGGAACATTGTCAGTGCAGCCCCAACCATACTGAATACAGGAAGCGTATAAGTGCCTAAAAACGGGATGGAAATACCAAAAAAGAGCGTCATAACAGCGCCGACCGAGGCGCCGGATGACACTCCGAGGGTGTATGGATCAGCAAGTGGATTTTTCAACAGACCCTGGAAAGCAGCTCCCGAAATCGCGAGCGAGGCACCGACAAGTCCGGCAAGCACGACACGCGGCATGCGAATCTTCCACAAAATATTGGTAGCTGTTGCATCCGCCCCTGTATTCCATAACGTACTAATCGGTATATTCACAGACCCGATTGAAACACCGAGCCACACCGCCACAAGAAGCGTGGCGGCGGAAACGATGTAGGCAACGCTGGATTTACTCACCGAAAGCCTCAGGGTAGATGGCTTTTGCTATTTCTTCAAGCCCTTCAGCAAGACGGGGGCCCGTTCGGCTAGTTGTATTTTCATCAACTTGGATAACCGCTTTTTCTTTGATAGCTGTAATAGAATCAAAACCTGGGCGTGCGTAAACATCTGCAACGGCCGTTTCGACATAGTCATACATAACAATAATGACATCCGGATTGCGGTTGACGATTTCTTCCGGATCCATTACGAACCAGCCTTCTTGATCAGCAGCAATATTTTCCGCACCAATCAGTTTAAGCATTTGATCCATGAATGTATTTTTACCTGGTGTGTAAATATCTGGTGCTGGTGATGTTTCAACGAAAACTGTTTTTTTAGTATCGACTGTTGCTATTTTCGCCAATACTTCTTCTACTTTTGCTTTCATATCCACAATGATTTTCTCTGCTTCTACTGTTTTACCAGTCGCTTTACCGATTGTTTCAATCGTTGTGTATGTTTCTTCGAAATTTGCTGCATTTTTCACAACAAAGACAGGAATTCCTGCATCACGGATTTGTTGCAGTCCTTCTTCACCCGTTCCAAGTCCCGATTCATGAGCAAATACGATTTCAGGATTCATGGAAACGATTTTCTCAACGTTAAATTCCATACCGCCGATTTTCTCTTTTTCAAGTGCTTCTGCGGGATAATCATCGTAGTCATTGACGCCGACAACTTCATCAGCAAGACCAAGTTCAAACAAAATTTCCGTGTTACTCGGAATCATTGAAACAATTGTTGCCGGTGCTTTTTCTAAAGTGATTTCATTGCCGACCGCGTCCGTTAGTGTCAACGGGAAATCAACTTTGACCTCTTCTACTTTCGGTGTTGCATCTACTTTCGGCTTATCTTGCGTAGCAGCTTCTCCGCATGCTGCGAGCAGGAATACTGCCAGAAACGCCGTTAATCCTAATTGCCAAATCTTTTTCATGTTGCTTTCCTCCTGTTTTATCCAAATAAAAATCCCCCGTAATTGCTACGGAGGAATAAGTTGAGTAAAATTCGGCCGTACAAAGACGCCGACTTTCACTAATCCTATCCTCGTAGGGTACGTGTGATCCATAAAGGCAGGTCTCCTGGCTTGTGCTCATTGCTTGTCGCGTCTTCCCGGATTAGATTCCAGTGGCCTATTGCGACTTGCTCACACTTACAGTGGCGGGACCGCGTCGGCATTGAACCGACTTCCCTTTTAACCCCGTTTTTAGTACAGGGCACCTTTATGTTTGGTATGTATTTTGTTCAACTTTCAGTATACTACAAATTTTCCGTCTGTCGATAGGTGTCTAAGAAAAGCGGAAGGCGCGATGTAAAACGCGACAGGCATAAGTCGATCCAACGATGTGGCGCATGGAGTCTGTTCCTGATAAAAAAACTTATACTTTGTTATCTTTCAAAAAAACGCCACACCAAAGGGGAAATAACCTCTTTGGTGTGGCGCTATTATTAAAGTTAAGTCAGTTCATACTTGTTTCTTTAGGGAATTGTTTCTATATGGATTGGGTTCATTGAATAACGCTGCGGCGCTTAGGGGATGCCTCTCGCCATAAGCCTGACTGCGGCGCTATCAGTCTTATGGCTTCGGCTACCCCTGTAAGGCGCCTTCGCTGGGTTTATTTATATACTGTATTCAAGTATAGGTGCCTTCCGCGGGCCTACAGGATGTAGGTCACGCAGCGGAGAGGGATTGAAATGCATCCCTCTATATTGCCACAGGACGTGGCGCACTTAGGCTGCGTTCATTTGTAACGGCGCCTTCCGCTTTTGTTTACGGCTAGACTCCAGCGCCTAGCTCCTCGGGACACTTCAGACTTGCTGATAAAGGCAAAGTACGCCTTTTTCTTCAAGTCTTTCAGTGCCTGTCGCAGGCCTACAGGATGTAGGTCACGCAGCGGGGAGGGATTGAAATGCATCCCTCTTTATTGCCACAGGACGTGGCGCACCTAGGCTGCGTTCATTTGTAACAGGCGCTTCCGCTTTTGTTTATTACATTTTCTCCGGCGCAGATACACCTATCAGTTTCAATGCGTTGGCGATTGTTGTGCGGGTTACTGTAATTAGTGCCAGACGGGCTTCTGATAGTTCGCGGTTGTCTGGGTCCAACACTTTTTCTGCGTTGTAGAAGCTGTGGAATGTAGCTGCTAATTCTTGGATATACGTTGCAACGCGGTGCGGTGAACGCATTCTTGCTGCATCACTGATTACTTGTGGGAAGTCACCAATTTTCTTCAGCAATTCTAGCTCTTTTTCAGCTTGTAATAGAGACACATGCTCCACAGATGCAGCCATTCCATTTTCATCCGCTTGACGCAAGATTGATGAAATCCGTGCATGCGCATATTGCGCGTAGTACACAGGGTTTTCATTCGACTGGGAAATTGCAAGGTCTAAGTCGAAGTCCATTTGTGAGTCACCTGAACGCATTGCGAAGAAGTAACGGACTGCATCCAGACCAACTTCTTCAACGAGTTCGCGTAATGTTACGGCTTTACCCGTACGCTTACTCATCTTGAATTTTTCACCGTCTTTATATAACTGAACCATTTGTACTACGCTGACTTCGAGCGTGTCATTGCCATAACCAAGCGCTTCGATTGCTGCTTTCATCCGTGGAATATAACCATGGTGATCTGCGCCCCAAATATTGATAAGCTTATCGAATCCACGGAACAATTTATCCTCATGGTATGCAATATCCGGCGTCAAATACGTGAAAGTACCATCGTTTTTAATTAACACACGGTCTTTGTCATCACCGAAAGTTGTTGAACGGAACCATGTTGCGCCATCCTCTTCAAAGACATGGCCATTGGCACGTAATTTATCAAGAGCAACATCTATTTTGCCGTTTTTATACAATGAAGTTTCAGAGAACCAAACGTCGAATGACACACGGAAGTTGGCAAGGTCTGTCTTTAATTTCTCTAGTTCATGATCAAGTCCATATTGACGGAAGAATGCATAACGCTCTTCATCTGGCGTGTTGACGTATTTATCGCCATATTCAGCTGCCAACATTTTCCCGATATTAATGATGTCCGGGCCTTGGTAGCCGTCTTCTGGCATTTCTTTATCCAAACCGAGCGCTTGGAAATAGCGTGCTTCAACGGAATTGGCAAGGTTGTGCACTTGATTACCCGCATCGTTAATATAGTATTCGCGCGCCACATCATATCCAGCGAAATCTAGAACGTTGGACAGTGAATCTCCAAGAGAAGCTCCGCGTGCATGTCCAAGGTGAAGGTCACCTGTAGGATTGGCAGAAACGAATTCAACTTGGACTTTTTGGTTATTGCCGAAGTTTGATCGACCGTAGTTCTCGCCTTGCTCAAGAACTGTCTTGACGATGTCACCTAAGTAATCCGTTTTTAATCTGATATTGATAAAACCAGGACCTGCAATCTCAATTGAGTCGATTGATGTGCCATCTGTATTTAATTTCTCAAGAATCGCTTCCGCAATCGCGCGCGGTGGCTTTTTCGCTAATTTTGTCAGTTGCATAGCAATATTCGTTGCGTAATCGCCATTGTCTTTGTTATTAGGTGTTTCAAGCATAATGTCCGGTATAGCCGTTTCCTCTGCCAGACCCGCTTCAATTACTGCCTGACGCAATGCCGTTTTCACCTCATGTTGAATCTGTTCTACCGCGTTCATATATTTCCCTCCGTGTATGTAATAGTCAGTTCGTATTTTCCAAGAAGCGTTCCCTCTGCATGCAAATCATAATTCACATTGAAGCGTCCGCCGGAATTGTCCTCTTGCATTGTAAAATCGAGTTTATTCGTTTTGACAACTAAGTCAAAAGTCGCTGGTCCACTACCGTATGTTCCCGGTCGTTCTCCAGCTGCAACAAACGGCAATCGCATTGTTACAGCACCGCGACGCATAATTAATGCATCCTTAGAATCCAATTTAACAATTGTCTGTATTGAATTCCCACTTTGTTGTTCTTCATATTTCAAATACGAATTGCCCGCTTTTTTAATCAGTAAACCTGTAGAAGTTAATTCATGCTTCTCCTCGTCTTGGTCCGGATGCCGGATCAACGAATGGAGCTTAATCTTTACATATCGCTCTTTTTCCCGCGATTCCATACACTCACTGTCCTTTTCATGAAAACATCTTCTTATTATATCCTTTTTACGACTTACATTTCAATCTATCCGAGCATTGCATGTTTTTACGCATGTTCCGTTTAATCTCTTTCCACGCGTCCCATACTAGATGCAATGATACGGACGGGACGGGATCGTATGCAACGGACAGTGTATGTAAAAAATAAAAAGAGGCGTACGACGTTACGGCGGATTATGCTGCTAACCGTCACGATGGTTATGGCGGCCCTAACCGTCTTTCTTTCGCTCAGGCTGTATGCTCAAATTACTGGTGCACCTTCTTTAAGCGTGCCCAAAGCTTCTGTTTTTCTAGATAAAGACGGCAGGCAAATTGGCGACCGTTTTTCCGAGGAACGGCGATATTGGGTGAACCTCGATGAAATGTCACCTTTTTTAATCGACGCGGTCGTAGCGACGGAAGACAAGAATTTCTATAAACACAATGGTTTTGACTATAAACGGATCGCTGGCGCTCTTTTGAAAGATGCGAAAACCGGTCGAAAGGTAGAAGGGGCCAGCACGATTACCATGCAGTATGCGAAAAACCTGTACTTGACGTTCGAAAAGACGTGGAAACGGAAAATCAGTGAAGCACTTTACGCCTATCGGATGGAGATATTTTACGAAAAAGATGTCATCTTGGAAGGTTATTTGAATACTGTTTACTTTGGGCACGGCATGTATGGTGTCGAGGCGGCAAGTAAATTTTATTTTGGAAAGTCGGCGAAAGATTTGACGTTGGAAGAGTCTGCCGTTATTACTGCAATTGCTAAAGGTCCTTCGGTTTATTCGCCTATTGAAAATCCTGAGAAATCACGGGAGCGAACACTGCTGGTACTTTCACTTATGGAGGCGCAAGGGTACATTACTGAGCGGCAAGAAGAACGGGCGACAAACGAAAAACTTACTTTAAAAAACCGTGAATGGGCTGACTCGAAGCGCGTTGCCCCTTATTTTCTTGATGAAGTTTGGCGCGAGGCTGAAAAAGTACTCGCAGCGAAAGGACGCTATCCAGCAGAGGGAGGTTGGACGATCCGGACAACGTTAAATCCACTTCACCAACAAACTGCCGAAGAAATGATTCTAAAATGGATGCCAGCTAGCGGACTACAGGTTGGATTCATGTCGATTGAAACTGGTACGGGTGCAATAACTTCACTTGTCGGAGGGATGAATTATACGGAAAGCCCGTTTAACCGAGTGACACAAGCAAAGCGCCAGCCTGGGTCTGCAATAAAACCTATTTTGTATGCAGCTGCACTTGAAGACGGATTCAGTCCGCTAACGTTCTTATCGACTGAAAAGACCGTTTTCACTTACGATGAAGGACGCTCGACATATGAACCTAACAATGTAAACGGCAAATTCGCCGGCCACCCTATCTCCCTTGCACAGGCTCTGGCTATTTCCGATAATATTTACGCAGTGAAAACACTTGAAGACATCGGTTATAAGAAATTCAGTAACATGGCTGAACGACTTGGTGTCGACGGTAAATTCCCAGAATCACCGGCAACCGCCCTCGGTACCTCGCTTGTCACGCTTTCCGACATGACGAATGCTTATAACCGAATTGCTTCAGGCGGACTCGAAACAGTCCCAACAACGATTTTGTCCATAACGGATGCTGAGGGAAAAACGGTTTATGAACAACCGAAGAAGAGCAAGAAACATGTCATCAGTGAGCAGGATGCTTTCGTTCTCACTCATCTAATGACTGGCATGTTCGATCCTGTATTCAACGATTATTCTGCGGCTACTGGACTCTCAATGCGACAAAAACAGACGCGGCCCTATGCAGCTAAATCCGGGACGACGATATCGGATCAATATTTAATTGGCTACACTCCCTCATTAACTGCGGGTATCTGGACTGGATTCGATGTAGGAAAACAGCTGACAGAACTATCCGATAAAGCTGCATCGAAAAAAATATGGATTGACTTCATGGAAACCGTTAATCGTGGTACTTCACCCGAACCGTTCATCCCTCCAAATGGAGTCAACGACGTCATCATTGATGTTGAAACAGGTGGTATCGCGGTAAATGAATGCGAAAAGCAACGGCTCATCTATGTAAAAGAGAAGGATATGCCACGTAAGTTATGTACCGATAAAACACTGCGGGAACAGCGCTCCGCAGGTAAAGCTGATGAGAAGAAATTCGATCTGTTTCCGTTTTCGTTTTTTGAATGAGCTGGCTTTTGTGAGTGTTTATGATTGGTTGGAGTAGGAATATGATTGGTTGGAGCTCGGTTATGATCGGTTCGCGCGGGATATGATTGGTTGGAGCTCGTTTATAATCGGTTGGCGTGGGATATGATTGGTTGGAGCTCGTTTATGATCGGTTCGCGTGCGGATATGATTGGTTCGAGCTCGTTTATGATCTCGCGCAGGGATATGATTGGTCTGCACTCCTTTATAATCGGTTGGCGTGGGATATGATTGGTTCGAGCTCGTTTATGATCGGTTCGCGCGGGATATGATTGGTCTGCACTCCTTTATGATCGGTTCGCGCGGGGATATGATTGCTTGAAGCTCGTTTATGATCTCGCGCGGCGATATGATTGAATTGAGCTCATATACGGTCGATTTACTCCATAATTCATCAAAATCAAAAAAGCTTTCCTCTCCCAAATGACTTCGGGGAAGGAAAGCTTTTTTACCGTTCAAGGCGCCCTGTTAAATTATGTATCGCGCTTGGGTTTGTTTGATACGATAGTTATCAGGGAATGCACGATTCCGGTTGTCCTAGCTTACAATAGCAAGCTGTAATTTCAGTGTACTGCCTTTCAAGCTGACATTCAACCTCGGATTTGGAAGTCTGTGAATTTTGTCACTTTTCGTTCATAATCCTGGAGAATCCGTACTCAAATCAACATGCAGTTTTGATTCACTTCTCTCCCACATTTCTTTGTTATGAGTAGCTAGGAATTCGGCAAGGATCTGTTTCGATTTATCATCCATATGCTCAACTATGATATTTCGTTTCATCGATTTATCCATCCGGTTAACGTGATCCGCGAGCAATTTATAGCCCCGACGTTTTTCACGATTAACGACCATTTCACATGCTGTGACGCCTGCATAATAAGGCCCTTGTTCACGAAAATCGATTGTTACCCAGACAAGCCAGTACGGTTTTCCACCTTCTGAATCTTCCCGGTTTCGCGTAAATTTCACGCCTCGCTCTGTGTCACTTCTAGCATGCATTGCACCAATTTCAATACGTGCAACGCCTTCTTCGACGTCGATAATGACAGGCGACACATTTTCTAGTGACAACGAACCTATCCCGTATCCGCCATGACCATCCGTAGGATCATCTTTTATAATTGTAAAACCCAATTTTGATTTCGGTTTATTTTCATTTGTCATTTGTACGTCCCTCCAAATCTGATACTATATACACTATACCGAATAATTACCGAGAGGGGGAAATGATATGCCAATCGTAACTGTACAAATGCTAGAAGGTCGTACAGATGAACAGAAACGTGCGCTTTGCGAAAAAGTGACAGAAGCTGTCGCTGAAACAACAGGTGCACCTGCTCAAAATGTTTCTGTCATCATTGAAGAAATGTCAAAAAACCATTACTCTGTAGCTGGAAAACGTTCAAGCGATCAATAAACAAAAGCGGAAGCGCCTTGGTCAGGAGCGACAGGCATAAGACGGACCAACGAAGAGGCGCATTTTGCCTCGTAGCTGGTCTGACTTATGACCCGAGCTCCTAGGCGCTGGAGTCTAGACCTGAAATTTCCATATTAATAATACTCCACAATTCGAGATTTCGTAATATCCAGTATTTCAAAAAAAGGCTGCCCCGTGACGGTAAATTTCCGTTCAAATGGGATAGCCTTTTTATTATTGTCGGACCTAAAATATGCTTTCCGCTTTCCTTTATTGTCCAGACTCCAAGCATCAGCCCCTCGAGTCGCTTCTGTCCTAAAGATAAAGACAAAAGGCGTCTTTATTTTAGGTCATTCAGTAGGGAGGGATTGAACTGCATCCCTCCTACTTTTCGGGGCTTAGCGATGCTTTCCGCTTTCCTTTAATGTACTGAGTACGTCTGCATTTCATTAATAAAATCAAATGCATTTGTCATTTCCTCCGCGGAGAAATTCAGTTTATTTTTCACGATAAGGACCTTTGCAATTTGCTCGTCCTTGTCAAGATGATCGAAGTACAACAATGTAGAAACAAGTTCGAGGAAACGAGAGCTTTTGACGTTCATACTGTCGATGCAGGTGCCTAGCATTACGTGGGCATCATCTGCAGTTTCTAGAAAACCCGCCCCCTCGCCTGTCACTTGGTAGCTGAATTGGACATATGATCCTTTGTCCGTACACTGTTCCGCAAGAAACCCCATCTCGCATAGTTCTTCAATACGCAACGTCAATTCTGCTGAATAGGGTCCGTACATGTGAAGCTCATATTTTTCAGTGAATGGGAAATTCATCTTTTTTGCAATATAAATCATTTTTTGTAATTTTTTTCGTCCAGTGACTTCATTCGCCATTGAGATGAATTGTACAATTTTAGCGTGTTCTGATAGCAACTTCCCCACACCTAACCTTTCAGCATATCTAAAATCCGGCCATATAGGGGATTTTTTTCTTTTCCAGCTTCCAAAACATCTTCAGGGAAATAGATTTTATGATCTGTTCTTCTTTTTCCTGAAATCGCATCTACGACATCCGATGACCGTGACAACTCGCTCAGTTCACCATTTCGCATTTGCAGGTAAATCGGTAAACGTTCGTTTTCTTCACCTGGGCCGTAAAAGTCGTAGGGTAAATCTGACGACGAATCCGTAACGAGGTAATAGGTCGGGTCGATTCCTGCGTCCCTGAATAATTGTTCGAGTTCCCCGATTTTCCGGTACTCTGTGGCCGGATCGAATTCTGCATATTGAAACAGTTTCCGATTGATAAAACGATAGCAAAGGTCTGACAAAATTGCATCGTCTTCCTTCATCCAAAACTGGAAATATGTCAATAAAATACTTTCATCAAGAGCAATATAGTCTTCAAGTAAAAATGTCTTATCGAAAAACGAACGGAAGTGGACAGGTTCTTGTTTAAAGATATACCCGCTTTCATGTAATTGCTTTGCGCGGTGTAAAATTTTTATCAAGATCACTTCAGCGCTACGTGACACAGGATGGAAATAGACTTGCCAATACATTTGATAACGGCTCATGATATAGTCTTCCACCGCGTGCATGCCACTATACTTTATGACAGCCTGTTCTTCTGTCGGTCGCATGACACGCAGAATTCTTTCCATATCGAAATGACCGTACGACACCCCTGTAAAATAAGCGTCACGCTGTAAATAATCCATTCGATCAGCATCTATTTGGCTTGAAATCAAACTGACTACGAGTTTATCCGGATACGTTTTCCCGATAACATCTGCCACTTTTCGAGGAAAATCAGGTGCCACACGACGGAGTACCGCATTCACTTCCGTGTCCCCTAGCAAAATTGCTTGCGTAAATTGTTCATGATCGAGATCGAACACTTTTTCAAAAGCATGTGAAAACGGACCATGTCCGAGATCATGAAGCAATGCTGCACACATCGTCACAAGCCGCTCCTCATTATTCCATTCAGGTCTGCTATTAAAACCGTCGTCAATGATGCGCCTAACGATTTCATAGACACCGAGGGAATGGTGGAACCGACTATGCTCGGCCCCGTGAAATACGAGATACGTGGTACCCAACTGTTTGATCCGGCGAAGGCGTTGAAACTCACTTGTACCGATAACGTCCCAAATCACTCTGTCGCGTACATGAATATAGCGATGCACAGGATCTTTGAAAACTTTTTCTTCGACCAGTTTCTCATCTTTGTATTCCATAGTGCACCTCCGTTAACTCATTCCATTTAGTATAATCGTAAAATTGGTTCGTAGAAAGATGGAAAAAGGTACATTTAAGTGAAAAAAAGATAGAATGCTTTTTTCATTATGAATAAAGTAGCGAAATCCTGTCCACACTGACCGTAGAAAGAGACTATGAACATATGACAGGAGGCACGGTGATGGTGAAAGTTAGACAGGATGCTTGGATTGAAGAAAACGATACTTTATTAGCCGACACGGTATTACGACATGTACGAGAAGGTAGCACACAACTCAGCGCTTTTGAAGAGGTTGGGGATGCGCTCAACAGGACAGCAGCGGCTTGCGGGTTCAGATGGAATGCCGTTGTGAGACGAGACTATGAAAAAGAGCTTACAGACGCAAAGAAAGAACGCAAACAAGCGATACGCGTCCTCGGAAAAGACTTTAAACGACGGGGACAGCAATTATATAGTCCTTCACAAGGTCAAGAGGAAGAACAAAAGATTTCCGTTCCGTTATCAGCACTCTCTCTCGATACGGTTATCGCATTTCTAGTTCGTATGCATCACACAGGCGTGGGCGATAACGAGTCACTTCGCTGGAGGCAAACTGCTAAAATCGCGAATGAAAAGTCAGAACAGCTCCAAAGAGAAATCGAAAAACTTCAGCAGGAGAATAAAACACTGCGCGCCGATTATGAGCAATTTGTTCAAATCATGAACCGCGCACGCCGTCTCGTCACACTAGATGATGATTCTGATCGTACAGCACCAGTATTCAAGATGGAACAAAACGGCAACCTAGTTTCAAAAGAACCGCCTATCAACCCAAGATAGGCGGTTTTTCCTTTTAATTTCTGCCTGGTGTTGCTTAGTTCATCGAAAAAGTTGGCTACCTCGCTGATATGTTACATTCTTCCGATAAAAAATAGATGCCCCGATTTAGGAACCGGCCGCTTTTCATCCGAGCTCTAACATTTTTTTATTGCGATCGAAGACGCGGTTCAAATAGAAGGTGTACAGTTCCATTTCTTCCGGTTTCAAGCCACCCATATCAACGTGGTCTGCGAGTTCACGCAACAAAAGCTGTGTGCGAATAGTGATATCACTGACGGTAAGCGGCATGTCCAGCAGTTCTGACAGGGATGCCATCACTTCAGGTTGGATTGTCGGGTAAGCAAACTTCGTTTCTTCCCCTTGCAAGCCAGTTTCGTAAAAATCACGGATTAATTCAGCACGTTCTGCCCCGCTTCCTTCGACGCAAAGATAGACCTGGACCGCGATACCTTGGCGCAATCTGCGCTGTGAGATGCCAGCAAATTTCCGGCCGTCAATGCTCAAATCATACGAACCCGGGCAGTACGAACCAACAATTTCATAGGCTTCAATGCGGTCGGCCGCTTCCGGGAAAAGCATCCTAACGAATGCGAGCATCACTTCGTAGCCTGCTGGAATATCTATTGAAGAGTTGGACTCAGACAGTACAACCGAGATGTTTAATACCCCTTCATCAAGCACCACTGCAAGGCCGCCCGAATTACGTACAATTGCATTATAACCTGCCTTTTCAAGGGTCAAAATTGCTTCTGAAACATGAGGCAACCGATGATCCTGGATGCCGAGTACAACGGTTTTATTGTGTACCCACGTCCGGACTGCGGGAACACTCAATTGCTGGCCAACTAGATGGCAAAGCGTATCGTCTGCCGCGAATGATTCCAGCGCAGAACGGTTACGCGTCGTCATAGATTCATCAACGAACCGCCATTCAGGGATGTATAAAAAAGATTCATATTGCGTCATTTTAGTTAGCTCCTGCTCATAGACTTTGCGCCGCTGTTAACAGGGCAAGCTTGTAGACATCGTCTGCGGAACAACCGCGTGACAAGTCATTCACGGGTGCATTCAGGCCTTGAAGAATCGGGCCGATTGCCTCATAGCCGCCGAGACGTTCTGTTAATTTATAGCCAATATTCCCAGCTTCAAGCGACGGGAATACGAAGACGTTCGCATTGCCTTGAATAACTGATTCAGGTGCTTTTTTCGCAGCAATTTCAGGTACATACGCCGCATCAAACTGGAATTCTCCATCAAGTAGCAAATCAGGTGCAATCGATTGAGCGATTTTCACTGCTTCTGCAACTTTCACTGTTTCTTCCGTTACAGCAGATCCTTTTGTAGAAAAACTCAGCATAGCAACGCGGGGATCTACGCCGAATGAGCGTGCTGTTTTTGCGCTTTCAACTGCGATTTCCGCCAGTTCCTGCGCTGTCGGTGCGACTGTAATTGCACAATCAGCAAAGACGAGACGTTCATCGCCTTTCATCATGATGAATGCACCGCTTGTCCTTGAAATACCCGGTTTCGTCTTAATGATTTGAAGCGCCGGCCTAACTGTATCCGCAGTTGAATGTGCCGCCCCGCTCACTAATCCGTCTGCACGTCCTGTATAGACAAGCATTGTTCCGAAATAATTGACGTCTTTTAGTTGTTCACGCGCTTGTTCCAACGTCACTTTGCCGTTGCGGCGTTCCACGAAATTTTCGGCCAGTTCTTCGAAATAAGGAGCACTCGTGGGATTAATAATATCTATTTCCAAAATATTAATTTCTGCTTCAGTTGCCGCTTTTTTCACTTCGGTTTCATTGCCAAGAAGGACTGGTTTCACAAGCCCTTCCTTTTCAAGGCGTGATGCCGCTTCTAAAACGCGGATATCCGTTCCTTCCGGCAGAATAATCGTTTTTCGATTGCCGCTTAAACTTTTTTTAATGCCACCAAATAAATCAGCCATTAGAAATCCACCTTTCGAACAATCTCATTAACCTAAGCATACACCAATGATGCAGGTGGTTAAAGTGTTTCACTTCATGTCAAATTCGTGACAATGGTACTAGCAAAGGACGTTTAATGGACTACTATGCTACACTCATTTAAGAAGGTAATTCATAATAAAGGAGTCTGATTTCATATGATCGAAGCAGCAAAAACACTAGACGGCTGGTATGTATTACACGATTTACGCTCGATGGACTGGGCGTCATGGAAATTAGTATCAAAAGAAGAACGCCAGGCAGCAGTAAATGAATTTCTAGTCTACCTTGAAAAGCTTCAAAAAGCGGATGACGATAAAACCGGCGCACACGCTTTCTATACAGTAATCGGTCAAAAAGCTGATTTCATGCTTATGACTTTGCGTCCTACAATGGTTGAGCTACAAGAGCTTGAAACCGAATTCAATAAACTCGCAATCGCAGATTTCACGATTCCAGCGTATTCATACCTGTCAGTCGTTGAACTATCGAACTACCTTGCAGGTGATTCTACCGACGATCCGTACCAAAACCCATTTGTACGTGGACGTCTGTATCCTGAACTTCAACGCAGCCAATATATCTGCTTCTATCCGATGGACAAGAAGCGCGACGGAGACGTAAACTGGTACATGCTAGATATGGATAAACGAAAAGAATTGATGCGCGCTCACGGTTTAATTGGGCGTAGCTATGCTGGAAAAGTAAAACAAATCATTTCCGGTTCTGTCGGCTTTGACGACTATGAATGGGGCGTAACATTGTTCGCAGATGACGTTCTTCAATTCAAAAAACTAATCTACGAAATGCGTTTTGACGAAGTAAGCGCACGCTATGCTGAATTTGGCTCATTCTTCGTTGGTACAATTTTAGAAGGCGACAAAAAAGAATCGTTTTTCAATGTGTAACTAAGAAAAGCATCTGGAGCTAGACACCGTTCCATGTTCAACAACTTACATTTTCTTATTTTTTTAATAAAAGGGGGCCGCATATCGACTGCAGCTCCCTTTTTCATGTCCCCAACCAAACCAATATATCTGCCTTCAAATCATTACCCTTCCAGAATACGAGCGCCTCTTCCTCCCCTACCCTTTCAACGAGATGCTCGATATAATCCGTACCCAGTAAATAGCCAAGTCGGTTATGACCGAAATAACTGCCGCCGGATAAGCGGAACCATTCTTTTTCCTTTTTCATGTCCCACCCTGACGATGCATCTTCCAAAAAGCGTTGCTTCACCTCAGATTTATTCTCCTCAAAGCAATTAACCCACAGATCCCCGTCGTCATCGTACGTAAAATACACAGAGTTGTTTAGTCCCGGAACAATTTTTCTCGACAAATATGTTGCTGCGCCTTCCGTATATAGTGTTGTAAGTCCATGCATCCAATCAACCTTTGTCAAGTCCATCTCGTTTTGCGTCGCGAATGAAAAATGAGCGACGTGACCTATTTCGTGGGCAACAATAACTTTTAGATGGTTTGTTTCAGAAGATAGTTTTTCGACCGCAAAATAGATTTCCCGTTTATTAGTTCGTGTAACAAAAGCATTCGAACCATACGTACCCACAATCAGTTTATATTCTAGATTAAGATCTAAAGAGTATGCATTACTATATTTAGTTTCAATTTCTTCAATAATTATTGGTAGCTTAGTCGAAATTTTACGTATGTCTTTGATTTTCACTGGATATTTCTTAATTGCTGCCTGAAGACGTTCCCCCGTTTTCGGACAGTGGATCGGGAAATACTGGTCATACACGTCGGGATACCTATTGATATACGATTCTAAATCGAGTAATTCAAACTCCTTCTTTGATTCGTACAGTGCCAGAAAGTCCGGAATACTATTTTGGATAAACATGTAAACTCCCCTTTTTTCTAAGTGTACCTTAACCGTTTTCATTTTCCAGTCATTTTTCCCGCATTCGATTCATATGATTCCCTAAGGGGGTTGAGCCGTGGCAGTAATCAAATACAATGAAGCTGAATTGGATATGCTTGCACGGCTAATGCGCGCTGAAGCGGAAGGTGATGGTGAACTAGGCATGCTTTTGGTCGGTAATGTCGGGGTCAATCGGGTGCGTTCAGGTTGTCTCGACTTCAATGATATCCGTACCTTGCAGGAAATGATTTTTCAGAGCCCTGGCGGTTTCGAAGCAACGACGAAACCCTATTTTTATCAGCGGGCGCGCGAGCAAGATAAAAGACTTGCAAGGCGTGTTGTCAACGGCGAGCGTTTCACTCCTGGAGAGCGCTCATTATGGTTTTTCATGCCAACAGGAGATTGTCCAGCTCAGTGGTATAACCAATGGAACACTGGTAGATTCAAGTCACACTGTTTCTTTTCACCAACGGTCGAAGACTGCCCGAACGTATAACTCAAAAGAAGAAAGGATGAAGAAATGGTCCAATACTATTGGAATCCACCCTATCAGAATCAGCACGTCACACCGCCGCAAGTAACGCTTCCAGCTGGAGGAAGGCCACCCGGACCACCTCAACGTGAACAGTCATACATTGAAAACATTTTACGGTTCAATATCGGGAATCCTGGCATCTTTCATTTTTCATTTGAACATGCACTTGCTTCAGGTGTGAACACGAAAGCCGTAGTCGGAACAGTTCAAGAGGCAGGCCGAGATCATGTTATTTTAAAAGAAACAGCAACAGGGCATCAATTCCTCTTCCCTATGATTTATTTTGACTATGCAGAGTTTGAAGGAGAAGTAAATTATTTCCCACAAACTAATTGAATTAAAAAAAGTCTTCTGTAAGCCTTTATTTAGGCTAATAGAAGACTTTTTTAGTTTTAATAATTTAATCGGGCATCTACATAACTTCGGGAACGAATTGGATCATCCACTCGTATCGCCGCTTTCAAAAAATTCTTTTCGAATCCTAAAAAGAGTATTGCATTTAGTGGCCGCTTAAATGTGATGACACATTGCGGTGAAATCGATTGTATCTTTTGCCTTCAGGTTTTCATTGGCAGCGTCGGTCCCCCATGCAATATGCTCAATTTCATCAAACGGAATGACCATCCGCTTCCCTAGTCCGAGTGCTACGTGAATTTGTTTTCCGTCGACACTGAGCGGGTTGAGACGAACTGCTTGGATATATCCTAAAAAGAAAATCACCGAGTAAATATTAACAATAAGAAGAACAATTGAAAGAATTATCGACTTATCAAAGAGCCACCAGTGAATGCCGATGGTTTCAATGACAATTGCGTGAATCAGCATGATATAAAAGGCAATAAAACTTGTTTTCGTATGAAGCGAAAAGCGGTTCTCTCCCATAATCGGTTGTTTTCTCCACGAAGCAAATGCGTAGTAGAACATAACGGATTCTGCGCTAATTATTTTTATAAGGGGATGCTTACCTATTCGTTTTTCGACTAACGCTGCGTAAGTGAAAAACGGACCTTCTCCGCTTTCTTTTACCTCTTGAATAATTCGAGGTACATGTTTCAACAGAATGATGATAAGACCGATTTCGGTAAGGAGTATAATTCCTTCAATCGTGAGCGCAATGTAAGGAATGAATTTGAATGGTTCAAAATAAGCGTTTGGAATAATGATTCGCGCTGTAATTATACCGAGCACCATGAACGTCACGAATCTTTTCACAGTGAAACCTTTTTTGCGCGTCATTGCGACAATGAGCAATGGAGCGATAATCGAGAAATCAAAGAGTGAACCAAAAATAACCCACGTCGCATCTGCTGGCGCCGGTAAAAATGGAAATGGCAATCGGTAGAGAGCAAGATTAGACGAAATTACAAGAACGAGGGCAACCAAAAGTAACGGTGTTTTTGAATTTCGCTTACTAGAAACCATAAAAGCACCCCTTTTTTGTTCATTATAGCATCGTAACCATATTTAAATGAATGAATAATAAGAATATTAAACAACACTTCACAAAAAAAGAAAAAACAGGTGAGAGGATTCCCCCCTACCTGTTTCAGTTTGAAAATTTAACTGCTGCGATAATAAGCATAATCCACCCTGCGATGAATGCCACGCCGCCAATTGGCGTGATGGCGCCGAGTATGCCGATTCCCGACAAGCTCAGTATATACAGGCTCCCTGAGAAGAAGACGATTCCGACTAGAATCAAATAACCCGCCCAACTTAACTGTGTAACTGGTCCAAAAAGCGATGGACTCATAAGAATTCCGATTGCAAGCAAAGCGAGTGCGTGAAACATTTGGTACTGCACAGCAGTTTCCCAAATTGCTAAATAGTGTTCAGATAGTTTCTCTTTTAAGGCGTGCGCTCCAAATGCACCGAACGCAACAGCGATTGCCGCGTTGACAGCCCCTGCAATAATGAAAAATGGCATTTAGTTCCCTGCTTTCTTATTATGATTTCAATATGAATCAATTCCATAACTACTTATTTAATATTTAAAGACGGACAACTTTTGAGTGTATTATTTTATTGTTCGTATATGATTTGACTACTCTCGTTGATTGTAGTGCAAGGCGGCGACTCCTGCGGGAACAGTACGAGCTGAAGACCCTGGACTGAGCGTAGCAAGGGAAGCGGCTGAAGCCGTACCCGCGGAAAGCGTCCGCCTGAAACGGAAATCAGCCTTGTTCGGATTTTATAGTTAATACTTCTATTATGAAATTGATTTCAATATACCAGCGAATTAGGATTTTCTCCTTTAATAAGTCCAAATAAAGATTTCCTTCAAATACATTTCGGCGCTTTTAGAATGCCTGCGCTCAGTATATACACCGTATTCAATACTTCAACATGTCCATTAAAAATCAAATAATGAACCGCCGTTAGCATCCTCTTCTTCAAGTAGTTTGCCTTCCAAAGAATTGATTGATTGCACAGCGCTAGTGGTTGTAAGTATCTTCGGGACACTCTTCTCTTCACGCTTATTTTCCCCGCCAAGCGCAACTTCGCAAAGTGATCTGACAGCGGAAAACGCCTCCCGCATCGTGCTTTCATCATTGGAGCGCCTTGCAACACTTAATTGCCGCTCCATTTCCGATAATATTCGGTCATATGTTATCACTGTCTAGTGCCCCCTTTCTTCTGTTCAAATTGCAAACAGTCCGTACCAGACGATTTCTTGACGACGATCGATGGTAGTTCCCGCGTTTTAAATCCATATGCTTTGCAGCCACGGGGATTTTGTTGGTCCCATGTTATGAAGAAATGTTGGCATTGGAAACAATTTACTGCCACTTACGATCAACCTCTTTTCATCCAACTTTAGCACGGCTACAACACAATTTAAAGCACACCGCCTGTTTGGTACCAGTCAATCTGTGTTTCACCCCATGATTCAAGAATCTGATTCGTCTTCGAATATGGACGGCTACCGATAAACCCACGACTTGCGCTCAGCGGGCTCGGATGAACCGATTCGATAATTGCGTGACGCGATGTATCGATGAGTTTCTTCTTGTCCTGTGCTGGACGTCCCCATAATACGAAGACGATTGGTTTGTCGCGGTTTGATAACTTCTGGATCACTACATCAGTAAATGTCTCCCACCCTTGCTTGCGATGCGAATGCGCTTGTCCATCACGTACTGTAAGCACCGTATTCAGCATGAGCACGCCTTGTTTAGCCCAACCTAACAGGGTTCCACCCTCCGGCAGCAGACAGTCGATATCAGAAGTAAGCTCCTTGAACATATTGCGTAGACTAGGTGGTATCTTGACACCCGGCTTTACCGAAAAGCTTAATCCGTGTGCTTGTCCGGGACCATGATACGGGTCCTGTCCTAAAATAACGACTTTCACTTCATTAAAAGGCGTCCGTTTGAACGCAGTCCACAATTCATCCATCTGTGGATAAATTGTTTCTTCTGCATATTCTTTTTCCAGAAATTCACGCAGCTTACTATAGTAGGGTTTCTTGAATTCATCATTCAGGACATCACCCCAATCGTTTTCAAAAAGCACTTTATGCATAATCCATCACTCCTTGAATTCAATCGTCACGTCATAGCCAGCGAATGAAAACATTTCATTCAGCGTTTTCTCGGCATTCCGCTGTGCCGTCATCAATACACCTTGTCCAGTAGTTTCCTCCAATATTAACCTTTTCGCTTCCTCGGCGAGTTCGTAGGCCTCTTCAATATTCGCTTTTTCACGGAATAATCCTTCGTAGGAATATACTTCGACTTCATCGAAATAGATTTCTGCTCCTCCTAAAAAGGTGGCTGGTGGCAATATAAGTTTCGCTGTTTTTTTCTTTTCATCGACAATTACATCACTTTCCGTCAAACCCGACATGTCAACGCCCGCTTTTACTGATCCCGGAATGACCACTAATAACTGTCGCTTCGTTCCTGGCAAATTGAGACCGATACTTTGCCCGAATAATATATTATCTTGTCGTTCAATGATAACTTTTGTATATGCTTCGGCAGTTGCTAGTTCGTTCAAGTCTTGGATTTGTTCGAGAAATACGCCTTTTTGTTCCGTGAACGTGCTCCCTTGTTTCAATATGAAGAATGTCACAAACGGCAAAGCGACAATCATTAATAAAATTAGTAGTGCAATTACGATGGTCGACTTTCTCCATACTGAAAAAGCTACTTTCCCACCACGCCAAAATCCGCGCGGGCGGCCTTTTACTTCTTCCATCGTCACTGCAGTTTGTTCTTTAGAATCCTTCAATTCTTTCAACAAACGTTTGATTTCCTTGTCATCCGCCACTTCATCCCTCTTTCCCTCTTTTTCCGACACTATCTTATACGTTCACATTATAGGAAAGTTCCATTTCAAACAACTAGAAAGACATGGTAGGATAATGTGGGAGGGGTATGACATGGCAGATATGCAATTGCGTGAGAAAATGAAAAAAGTTTCTGAAGCTGCGAAACATGGTGGCCACGTACCGGAGCGGTCCAAAAACGCTGGACTCATCGTTTTTCTGATCCTTATAGGGTGTGGAATGATCTTCATGTTAGCTCTTGCTATAGGACTTTTACTAACTAAACATATTATCAGTGCTGCCATTGTTTTTTGTATCGCAGCACTCCTCGCATACTCCGTTTTCAAAATGATGAAAGCCGATGATCTCGGAGAATTGTAATTTTATATTTATTTGATAAGATTAAGTTAGAATTTATTCGAAAAGGAGATTTGCCATTATGACGTTGAAAAAGACATTAACAATTGCAGGATCCGATACATCAGGTGGCGCAGGTATTGCTGCGGACTTGAAAACATTCCAAGAACACGGTACATATGGTATGACAGCAGTTACAGTCATTGTGACAATGGATCCGGATAATAATTGGTCACATGGTGTCTACTCATTACCGGTCGACGTTTTGAAAGCCCAAATTAAAACAGCTCTTTCGACAGGAATCGATGCGATTAAAACAGGTATGCTCAGCACAGAAGAAATCATCAAAATCGCAGGCAACGCGATTTCCGACTCAGGCCTCAACCATGTAGTTATCGATCCGGTTATGGTTTGTAAAGGCGAAGATGAAGTACTGAATCCAGGCACAGTAGATGCAATGGTTGAATTCCTTCTTCCAAAAGCAGAAATTGTGACACCGAACTTGTTCGAAGCAGGACAACTTGCTGGCACAAAAACACCAAAAACGATTGAAGATATGAAAACAGTCGCTGAAAAAATTCATTCACTTGGTGCTCGCAATGTTGTCATCAAAGGCGGCAAACAGCTGGACCATGATAAAGCTGTGGATTTGTTCTATGACGGCAAAACGTTCACTCTTCTTGAAGCAGAGAAAACAGCGACAACTTACAATCACGGTGCGGGCTGTACATTTGCCGCAGCAATCACAGCAAACCTAGCAAATGGTCTAGATGTAAAAGACTCTGTATTTGAAGCAAAAAAATTCGTTACAGCGGCAATAGCAAACGGCTGGAAACTGAATGAATATGTAGGACCTGTTATGCACGGAGCGAAAAACCGTTTCGGCGCACCAGAAATTACGACGACTGAAATTTAATGAAGTTGTATCCGGTGTCTACAACTGGCACCTGGGTACTAGGCGATATCCACTAGAATCATTCATTAAACTTATATAGTAACAACGTCAAGAGATGATTAATGTCTCTTGGCGTTGTTATTTTTATTTTATTGAACACCTCAAAAGCCTTTGTTTGAGAATTCTCGAATTTCGTTATTCCCCTCACTGTACGTCGGACACTTTTCACATTAAGACCCATGAATCGCATTCAACACCCCTTTTCTATATACTAAAGAGAAGCACTGTTACAGTTTTAAGGAGGGCTATTCATGGAATTAGTAAAACCAGATCATTTGCAGGAACTCATAACTTCTTTTGCGAATAAAGACGTGTACATCCATCTCGAAACGACGAACGGTTCCTATGCCGCTCATTTCAATGAAAATGTATTTAACGCGGGTGCGTTCATCCGCAATATCGTCATTAAATTCGAACTTGGAAAAGTCGCTGGCGATTCGCCCCACCGCATCGGGTTGAAGTTACCATCCGGTTGGATTTACGCGCAAGGTATCACACATTATAAACTCGACGAGCACGGGCGTCTGCTCATGGCAGGCCTCGATTCAGAAGGAAAACTTGCGGTTGCGCTTGAAATTAGCGAGACTCCGTTCACATATTAATAAAGGAGGTTATTTTTTATGATTAAAAAAGAACGCCATGTACTTGTCATATTCCCCCACCCAGACGATGAAGCATTCGGCGTATCAGGTACCATTTCTTCCTACAGAGATATGGGGGTACCTGTCACGTATGCTTGTTTAACATTAGGTGAAATGGGACGTAACTTAGGGAATCCGCCATTCGCAAACCGAGAAACTCTTCCTCAAATTCGGAAAGAGGAACTCAAAAAGGCTTGTGAAGCAATGGGACTTGACGATTTACGGATGATGGGATTCCGAGATAAAACGGTCGAATTTGAAGATGATGAAAAAATGGTGAAACTCGTTACAGACTTAATAGAAGAAACGAATCCTTCACTTATTATTTCATTCTATCCTGGTCTAGCTGTCCATCCAGACCACGATGCAACTGCACGCGCAGTTGTACGTGCAGTCCGAAGAATGCCGGAAACAGAACGTCCTACAATTTATACACTCGCCTTTGCGAACAATACGGTTGAAGTCCTCGGAGAACCCGATATTATTCACGACATTACAGCAAATGCTGATAAAAAAATCGCAACGCTAAAAGCTCATGCATCTCAGACCGTGTGGATGATGAAAGATATGGAAATAAAATTAGCAGCGCAAGATCCAGATTCACTAAAATGGCTTAATTTCGAGCGTTTTTACACATATCGATGGGATAAAGATTTCGAATAAGAAGGTACAGTAAAGAGCTACAATCTAGATGTCTTGATTTCCCTTCAGGAGCATAATTCAATAAATCACTACGAGAAAGAGACTATAAACCACATTGGTTTATAGTCTCTTTCTTATGTATATTTATTTATTAAATCACTAGTGCCCCATAAATAATTACTTAGATTTCAGTCAGTGTGTTTATATTTTTTTCAAAAAGGTAAATACCCTAATAGAGGTAGCGCTATCCATTTGTTGAAATTATACAGAAAGGCAGGGTCGTCAGGCAAAAAGATTATTTCTTATGAGACGTTGGAGTTCTCGAAACACCGTATCCAATACGTCACATCCCTATACATAAAGACATCTCGGTAATGGTATGAAAGTGATTCAGTCCAAAGCAAGACAATGGCAACCTTACAAGGAGCGCGTATTGTTTCATCAATTTACTAGATGGTGAATTTCGGTTACTCAACAGACGTGATATTTTCTTTTTTAAATGAACTATTAATATCTCCTTATAGAATCAGTTAGTTTTAATAGTTCTAAGGTTTTCAAAAAGAATAGACCGAAAAGTTATAATAGTATATAATCTATTTATAAAGAAAAAATAATAGTAAAGAATGTATAATTATTCACCATATACATGATATACTGTTACAAAAAGGGGAATATAAAATGAAAAAGTTTGCTTTATCCACATGGTTCTATTTTCTAGTTCCATCGATTCTCGGAATTCTTTTGTTCATGATACCTATGAAATATGCAGGGGAATGGAAAATACCTATTGCCATATTTGCAGACTTATTATCAGAAACGATTGCTCCGGTTATGCCATGGGTCGCTACAATTACTCTAATTATCGCAGCACTCGGTTCGATTGTATTTTTGACTATTCGAGGTGACAAGGTAAAGTCACCCTTTATAACAAATTTATTCAAAGTATCGCTCTTTTGGACAATTGTCCGGATTATAGGTGCTATTTTAGCTTTACTTACCGTACTTCAAGTTGGTCCGGAAGCTATTTGGAGTGAAAATACGGGTGCACTTCTGCTAAGTGAAACCGGTCTTGTTACATTCCTGTTTACAATCTTTTTGTTCGCTGGAATTCTCTTACCACTTCTACTTAACTTTGGTTTACTTGAGTTTTTTGGAACAATGATGGTGAAAATAATGCGCCCTCTATTTAAAATACCAGGTCGTTCTTCCATCGATGCACTGACATCATGGATTGGCGATGGAACAATTGGTGTTTTGCTAACAAGTAAACAGTATGAAGAAGGTTTTTATACGAAGAAAGAAGCAGCCATTATCGGAACGACCTTCTCCGTTGTGTCGATTACCTTTTCTATCATCATCATCGAAGAAGTTGGACTCGGTGCTTATTTCTTACCATTTTATGGTACGGTTGTTTTAACTGGTCTGATTCTCGCGTTTATTATGCCGCGGATTTATCCTCTTTCAAAAAAGAAAGACGAATACATAGACGGTAGACCATTTACAGGCGATGAAGAAAAATTACCAGAAGGATACAGTGTTTTTTCACACGGACTCGAAAATGCATTAACAAAAGCGGATAACAATCGTTCAATCGTTAAAACCATTTCAGAGGGCCTGAAAAATGTCCTAGATATGTGGATTGGTGTTATTCCAGTCGTTATGGCTTTCGGAACAATTGCATTGATTCTCGCTGAGTATACAAGTGTCTTCACAATTTTAGGGAAACCTTTCGTACCAATCCTGTCCATCTTAGGAATACCTGAGGCGGCAGAGGCGGCGCAACTTATGGTCGTCGGATTCACGGACATGTTCCTGCCCGTAATCCTTGCCAATGGTTTGATCACATCTGAGTTGACATTGTTCGTTGTTGCCACTGTTTCAGTGACACAACTCATTTTCATGGCCGAAGTTGGGGGACTTCTGCTAGGCTCAAAAATTCCTGTAAACTTTTTTGAACTTGTTGTTATTTTCCTTTTGCGCACACTCATTTCACTACCAATTATCGCAGGAGTAGCACACCTTTTATTCTAATGAAGCATGAAGACCTTGCAGATGTTTGCAGGGTCTTTTTTTGAGGGTTTATTTATGGATTGGTAACGGGATATGATCCCTTCGACGCGCTATTAGACCGGTTCTAGTGGAAAGTGCTCTATTACATTCCAACATAAAACCCGCAGAAACTATTCCACGGGTTTTATGTTACATATTCAATTTAGTTTTTAGTTTCGACAACATGTCTACTGTCATTTTGTCCAAATCATAATTCGCCTTGAAGCCCCATTCATTTACAGCAGCTGTTGGATCAATCGAATCTGGCCAGCTGTCTGCAATCGCCTGGCGGACTGGATCGACGTCGTATGCAATTTCAAAAGTAGGTAGTTGTTTTTTTATAGAAGCTGCAATTTGAGACGGTTCAAAACTCATTGCTGTTACATTAAATGCATTACGATGAATCAACTTCGTGGGATCTGCTTCCATTAAATCAACGATCGCCTGTAAAGCATCAGGCATATACATCATATCCATGCGCGTTCCTTCTGCAATATAGGAAGTGTATTTGCCTTCTTCAAGCGCTTTGTAATAAATATCAACCGCATAATCCGTCGTTCCGCCGCCCGGTTGTGCTACATAGGAGATAAGACCAGGAAAACGAACGCCGCGCGTATCCATTCCGAATTTGTGGAAGTAGTAATCGCACAGCAATTCACCTGCGACTTTATTGACACCGTACATTGTCGTTGGTCTTTGTAATGTATCTTGCGGTGTATCTTTTTTCGGAGTTGACGGACCGAATGCACCGATTGAACTTGGCGTGAAGAATTGCATATCCAGCTCACGCGATACTTCAAGTGCGTTCATAAGGCCACCCATATTCAGATTCCATGCAAACAATGGCTCATCTTCCGCCTTAGCAGATAATAATGCAGCCATATGCATCATCGTATCTGCACCGAAATCCTTTGCAAGTGTATGCATGTTGTTCGCATCCGTTACGTCAAGCACTTCAAATGGACCTTCTGTTGTGGTATCCGCTCGACGTATGTCTGTTGCCAAAACGTTTTCCGTGCCGTATTCTGAACGTAGCTTCGCAATTAATTCTGAACCTATTTGCCCTAAAGCACCTGTTACCATAATTTTCTTCATTTAAATTTATCCTCACTCTCGAACGAATGTATTTTTGGAGAGAACACTAATTTTTAGCAATTATTTTTTTGTTGATTTTACTGTCTTTATACATTATAAAACGTTCTCCTAGAAAAGACAACGCCATTCTATTTCTTAATCAATTAGTACCAGATTTTTCTGTTATACTTAAAGAAAAACTTGAGGTGCATGCTGGTGAAAAATAAGCCTTCCATCTTTTCGAACGTATTTAAATTTGTTCTGCTGATTGCAACTGGGGTCCTTCTTACATTTGTGCTCATTTCGTACGGCGTACCTAAGTTGGTTGTATTCCTTATTGTTCTTGCCCTGTATGTTTCAGTGTCGATTCTTTGGCCGTTTTATATCATTTACAAGGCTAAATCACTTCGTGCAATCGGCCGATACATCTCCAGCAACCACAGAAAACCAATTTTCGGGTATTCCTATGCATTGGCAAATGGCGATATGCGTGATGTTGAAAATGCATTGAAACGGATTATGAATACGTATAAGCAACAAGATATGTCCGATATTTACGGTGCAAACCTCGCTTTATTTCAAAATAACTCCAAAAAACTTTTGGAGCATGCGGATAATATCAGCGGACAGGAATATAAAGATTATTATTTCGGTCATGCCTATGTGATGAACGGAAATTTTGATAAAGCCAGTGGGTTTCTAGCAAAATTACACACCCCTTGGATGATTCATTCATTAAAAGCCTATACGGCCCTTAAACAAGGGAATCAGAGTAAATTTCTACAAGAAGCAGATCAGTCCATTAAAAGCACACTTGGCATGCAACGTTATGTATTGCATCATACGATGAGGCGATTTAAAAATGGCGATTTCTAAATTTCACGCATTAAGAAAAGCCGAAGGCGCCTGGAGTCTGAACACTATTCCTGGTAAAAAACTCATACTTTCTTATCTAAAAAAAAGCCCCATTAAGGGCTTTTTTTGTTTGTATAAGTATGGGCTTTTTTTGTTTGTATAAGTATGTGCTTTTTCTGTTAAGTTACTCTACTTTGGTTAACAGCTGACCGTTTTCTTGTTCACTTGATTTGACTTGAGGTAGGACAATTCTAGCCACCGCTATGACTCCCCAATGTAAATCCCGGACAGCATATTAGCCACCCGGGATTTGTTGTTTATTATGAAATTACATTAAGTTCTTTTCCAACTTTTTCATAGATCACAAGTGCTTCGTCAAGCATTTCCTTGGTATGTGCTGCTGTCGGCATGTTGCGGACGCGGCCTTTTCCTTTAGCGACTGTTGGGAAGACGATCGATTTAGCGTAGACGCCCTCTTCCGCTAGACGTTTCGAAAATTGCTGTGTCAGCTTCTCTTCGCCGATGATGCATGGTGTGATTGGCGTTTCTGAAGCACCGATATTGAAGCCTAATTTCTTAAGACCAGCTTTCAAGTAATTGCCGTTTTCCCAGAGTTTATCATGCAGCTCAGTGGATTCCGTAATTTTGTCCAATGCCCCCATAATCGCCGCGATATCCCCTGCTGGAAGTGCCGTGGAGAATAGGAATGGACGTGAACGAACTTTTAACCAGTCAATCAATTCCTGCGTCCCTGCAACATATCCGCCGACTACGCCGATTGCTTTCGATAACGTACCCATTTGAAGGTCAATCTCTTTTTCAAGTCCGAAATGTTTGACCGTCCCTTTTCCTTTACCAGTAACACCTGAACCGTGCGCGTCATCGACATAAGTGATCAAATCGAATTCCTTCGCGATTTTCACAACATCAGGAAGGTTGGCTATATTACCATCCATTGAAAACACGCCGTCCGTAATATACATTACTTTTTCATAAAGGCCAGATTCCGTTGCTTCTTTCGCTTTTGCACGAAGGTCGTCCATGTCCTGGTGATTAACGCGAATTACTTTCGCACCAGAAAGGCGGCAACCGTCGATGATAGAAGCGTGATTTAATTCATCCGAAAGAATCGCGTCTTTTTTAGTCATGACAGCGGAGATTGCCGCCATATTACAGTTGAAGCCTGATTGGTAAGAAATCGCCGCTTCTGTTCCTTTGAATTCAGCAAGCTTCTTTTCCAACTGAACGTGAATATCGAGAGTACCATTTATTGTACGAACTGCACCTGCACCAACGCCGTATTTTTCAGTTGCGGCAATCGCCAGCTTCTTCAAATCTTCGTCTGTCGCAAGCCCTAGATAATTATTTGATGATAAATTAATTAGGTCTTTTCCTTTAATTTTAATGATTGGGCCGTTTGGTCCTTCAATAGGATCAATTTCATTGTAAAGTCCTTGATCGCGAAGTTCTTTTAAATTTTCTTGTAAAAATGCATTGAGTACTTTTGACAAAATAATCTTCCTTTCAAAACAAATGATACCCCCATATTATCATACGAACGGCCCTTTCGCAGAATAAAGCGTATCTTTTTTAAATCAAATTCAGCACTGCATCCGTTTTCTTATCGAATACAGATTGAATAATAGCTGAATCCATCATGATTTTCATACTGGTTTCAGACTGCGCAAAAGACTGAATATATCCAGCTGCATCAAGCATTTTCTCAGCATATGCTTCCCGGATTGTCAAAATTTCCTCTTCGGCACTTGCATCTTCTTCACATAAGTTCAAGAGGTCAAGTAGTTCGTCCCCAGGGCGTTCCAAATCATAAACATGCGGCTCTGTCGCGTCGAGAATGCACACCGATAGTTCCGGGAAAAGAACGAGATCTACTCCTGAAGGATCCAGTCCGCACCAACCATATTGAACGTCAAATCCACGCTTTTCTGCTTCAGCTCCAAGTGTTTTCATAAGTGTAGATTTCCCCGTTCCCGGAAACGCTTTTATAAGCATCCGCCGGTCTATTCGCTTTGTAATAGAGGACATGAAATCTTTTGCCCCTCCAGATGTCAAGGAACCAATAAGCCTGTGTGAAACATCCGACTCTTTATTCAGCTGGATTGTCCCAAACAGTTCTTCCTTCAATGAATTTATTTTACCCACATGGAGATCCCACATCATTCGTCTGATATTTACTTTTTCCCAATCATCATGGATGCTTTTTGCATCTTCAAGCGCTTGCAATGCCTTTTTTAGCGCAATGCTCGATTCTGTCAACATTTTCACAATCGATACATTCTGTTCGCGCAACTTCGTTTCATCATAGACATCGTAAAAACTGATAACCTTATGTTTGCCACCTATATCTGTTGGTTCAAGTGCAACTGGGTGGGACGCTTGAAGGATCAACACGTTCGGTCCTTTAATATAGATTGCGTCCGTTTTGTCAGGCTGTATAGGATTCATAAACCGATCTATGTCATAGCCCTGTTTGACGTAATGTGCGGCAGCTTCATTCAACACGTGTGAAATTGCGTTTGTAGGAGGACATTTCAGAAATAGCGTTTGCGATGCCGATGCAATCAGTTTGTCATATTTATGGGAGATTCCAGCACCTGTATAGGCTGTCCCCATATATTGGGTTATCGTTCCATTCATACTGATCATCCTTTCTGTACATACGATTAAGGTATGCCCGGACAACAAAAAAAAGCACTGCTCGAAGGCAAATGCTTAGAAAAACTACTAATTTCCGCTTTAAAATAAAGCCTCCTCTTCTTCCTTACCGATAACTTTCAACAAGAATTTGCGGCATTGCGGTAATGTATAATGAGCAATTTGCCCCAAAAATAAAGCGATTAATACTGTTCCAATCCCAATTGGACCGCCGAATAACCAGCCAACAAGTGCGACAATGATTTCCAGAGTAGTCCTAACCTTTTTTACGCTGGCTCCAGTTCTTTTTACAAGAACGAGCATGAGACTATCTCGTGGCCCCGCCCCGATATTCGGTGAAATATAAATTCCAAGACCGTACCCCATAACAATTACACCCGCTGAGAAAATAAGTATTTGCGCACTTATTGAAGTGATATCCGGTAGCAACCAATTGAATAAATCAATAAAGAGTCCAATCAATACCAAATTCAGCCACGTTCCAATCTGCGGCCATTCTTTCAAAACGGCGGCAGTTGAAATGATAATAATTAGCCCCGTAATAATTCCCCACGTACCAATTGTCAATCCGAAGTTTTTGTACAACCCAACGTGGAGTACATCCCACGGGCCTACTCCAAGCTTCTGACCTTTAATTGTCATGGAAATGCCAAGCGATAGGATCATCATCCCTACCAAGAAAAATGTCCATCTCCATAGTAATATCTTTTTCATATAAATCCTTCTTCCTAATGAGAGTCTAAGCAACTAGCAGAAACGAGCCATAACAAAAGACACTCACGCAGCACGCGTAAATGTCTTTTTTCTAATCTATTCATTGTAACATGTCTTCTGTCCCTGATACCGACTAGCAACTTTTCACAATAGTTATAAAAGACGCTTCAGTAATCTTGGCCAGCTCTCCCGGGACCAACTTCATCTGTAATCCTGGTTTGCCCGCACTGACGATCATCAAATCGAGATTTTCTGCCGACTTGTCAATGAACGTCGGATATTTCTTTTTCATACCGACAGCTGAACAACCACCGCGTACATAGCCTGTTTCTTTCGTCAACTCTTTCAACGGTAGCATATCAAGCTTTTTCACTCCGGCAGCTCTTGCCGCTTTTTTCAAATCAAGTTCAGCAGCTACCGGCACTAAAAAGATGACTAGCTCACGCGGTCCGGCAATCGTGACAAGTGTTTTATAAACAGTGTCCACGGCTTGCCCCGTTTTTTCCGCGACCGAAATCCCATCTAGCAGTCCGTCTTTAACTTCGTATTCCATCAGTTCATAGAATATCTTTTCCCCATCTAAAATTCGTAATGCATTCGTTTTCACTATCTTATTCTGTTTCGCCATTCATTTATCTTCGCCTTCCTAAAACGAAAAGGCCGCCATTAAACAGGCGACCTTACGTCATGCAGTTTTATAAAAGCTCGGTCGATCGATTTCGAACCCTTTCTGTTTCAATTGAATTTGGAAAGTGTATGAAGAAATCGCCTGTTCGTACCGTCTTTGCATAATGAGTACTTCCCGTTCAAGGCCCGAGGGAAGTTCCATGAATGCCACTTTTGTAGTACCGGCTTGTTCACGTGTAGATGCCGTTTCAATGTCGGATTGCGCTAGTTTTTGTAAAGCGATTTGGGTTTCTGTTTGTCTTATTTTTGCTGACGCTGTAGCTGCAAGGTTGTAATCCGCTGTCGTTGGTTCCGGTTCCGAAATTGCTTCAGCACGCACATTTCTCCAACTATCAATCGTTTCTTCAAGTGTCTTTCCTATCGGCAACGTAATCTGCTTCATTTGTCCCGCGCTAAGTTGCTGGGATTCATGTCGCACCGACTGGACCATTTCAGGTTCTTTCTTTCCTATTAATAAAGACTCTAGAGCTTCAACCGTTTTCTGATTCTGCCCATTATATTTCACATGACGATCGTAAGCACTTTCAGCATTCCTACGCCTAATTGCGTCATATCGTTGTATATGATCATTTGCTGCAGCATGAGTCAAAATCGCATTCATATTACTTCACCTCCCCATGTACGTATTTGCATAAATCAATTAATTGAAGTATAACCCTTTTTATCGGAAAAATAAAGCTGAAGAATGTGCTAAATTAGAATCACTTATCGAATAGCTTCTTTAGTGCATCTGCCATCGCAGTATTTTCCAGCTCTTCTGGCGCTCCTTGTTTCTTCATGTACTTCTGCACATCACGTTTATCCGCTTTTTTACCACCTGAGTTCTCTCGGCGCTTCTCAAATGACGACAACTTCTCACGGTGACCACATTTACAAACGAAAATTCGTCCGTCGCCTTCCCCGCGCATCTCCAATTTCTTTTTACAAACTGGACATCTGGCATTTGTCAGCATTGAGACGTTTTTGCGGTGACCACACTCACGGTCCTGACAAACTAGCATCTTGCCGCGCTTGCCGTTCACTTCTAGCAGAAGTTTACCGCAATCCGGGCACGCTTTCCCTGTGACATTATCATGTTTATATTTTTTTTCATCTGTTTTTATCTCAGTAACGGTTTGCTTCGAAAAACCAATCATGTCCTTCATGAATTCTTCTTTTTTCATCTGACCATTCGCGATTTTCGTCAAGCCTTGTTCCCATTCAGCAGTCAGTGCCGGTGACTTCAAATCTTCCGGTACGAGTTCCAGCAGTTGGCGACCTTTAGACGTCGTATAAATGTCGTTCCCTTTTTTCTCCATAACGAATGAATTGAAAAGGCGCTCGATGACATCCGCACGCGTCGCAACGGTTCCCAGTCCACCTGTTTCTCCGATTGTCTTAATAAGTTCTTTCGATTCACCCTGCATGAACTGCGAAGGATTTTCCATCGCCGCAAGCAATGTTCCTTCATTAAAACGAGCAGGTGGTTTCGTTTGACCGTTCGTCATCACGATAGCCTGGATCTTCACTTCTTCGCCTTTTGTAAATGAAGGAAGTGTATCCGTGTCCACTTCTTCTTCCTCTGTTGAATATACCTTTTTCCATCCTTCATCTGTAACAGTACGCCCTTTTGCTTTGAATGTTTCTCCCCCAACTGCGAGTTCCGCAATCACCTGGTCATAGCGGAACGGACCGAAGAAGACAGCTAGGAAACGTTTAACGATTAAATCATATAAACGTTGCTCTTTATCAGACAAGTTTTGAAGAATTGGCGTTTCCTCAGTAGGAATGATGGCATGGTGGTCCGAAACACGCTTATCATCGATGACGCCCTTCTGCGGTTTAATGGCTCCCGCACGCAGAAGTGTGTTGGTTGCTTTACGGTATGGACCTATGTCTACAGCTTTAATGCGCTCTTTCAACGTGCTTTCCATGTCCGATGTTAGATGCTTCGAATCGGTACGCGGATACGTCACCGCTTTATGGCGTTCATATAAATTTTGCAACGTCGACAGCGTTTCTTTTGCTGACCACGACCAGCGACGATGTGCTTCTTTCTGCAACTCGGTCAAATCGAATAAGTGCGGTGCCGGCTGTGACTTCGCTGTCGTTTTTACGTCTATCACTTTACCAGCATGAACCCCGTCGATTTTCCCAATTAGCTTCTCAACTGTTTCTTTATCGAACGACTGTGTTTGACCTGCTTTATCATGCCATGTGAATTTCGCTTTTTCAGTCAATGCTTGCATACCATAGAATGATTTCGGTTTGAAGTCGCGAATCTGATTCTCGCGTGCCGCAATCATCGCAAGGGTCGGTGTCTGAACGCGCCCCGTTGAAAGTTGAGCATTGTATTTCACTGTCAAAGCACGCGTTGCGTTAATACCTACGACCCAATCCGCTTCCGCACGGGCTACTGCCGCCTGATACAAGTTTTCATATGCTCGACCGTCTTTCAAATTGTTGAAGCCGTCTTTAATCGCTTTGTCGGTGACCGAGGAAATCCACAACCGTTTGACAGGCTTACGAACTTTCGCCTGTTCTAGAATCCAGCGTGCAACAAGTTCCCCCTCACGCCCCGCATCTGTTGCGATAATGATTTCTTTTACATCGTTGCGCAGAAGCTGGGCTTTAACTGCATTAAATTGCTTCATCGTTTGACGAATTGGCACAAGTTTGAATGGCGCTGGAATAATAGGCAGATGCTCTAGCTTCCACTCCTTGAATTCATTGCCATAGCCTTCAGGATCTGCATGTGTTACGAGATGACCAAGCGCCCACGTAACGATATAATTTGTTCCTTCAAGAAATCCATTACCTTTTTTATTACAACCGAGTACTCGCGCAATATCGCGTGCCACGGACGGTTTTTCAGCTAATACTAGTGATTTGGACATAAGTAAATCCCCTTTCTACATACAACGATTATACGTGAGAACGTGTTTGGATGCATGTCGTGCGAATGAACCCCGCCTGTAATGCAGGAGAAGTATACATATCTTACTAGTTCTTTACATAAGGTTATAGAGGTGAATTAAACAAGCTAGCATGAAAGGGTGATTCCAATAGAAGGACAACAAAAGAAAACAGTCGCTATCCATATTTCCAGGTCGGACGGAAAAGGGACATACCCCGCACGTAGAGCAGCCATGATTGCCAATACCCTGGCTGACGACATAGATATCGTTTACTTATGCGGAGTAGATTCACCACCAGCGCCTGAAGGATTTAAAACAGTGCTGACCCCAAACAATACAACGTTTTTGCAGGCACTGATGTCTATCAAACCTGACCTTCTCCTCCGTGACACAGGCTCCACTATTCACGAAGAAGTTGAGAAGATAACCGAACTCGTCCCCTCCATCATCCATTTCGATGATTTCGGCGATGGCGGTAAATGTGCTGACCTTGTATTCCAGACATTGTATGTCGAATCAAATGACATAGCACCGGATCATTACGTACTTGGGAGAGACAGTTTCATTGCTGACGAAAAGATGGCTTCAGTTAAACACATCGGACTTCGCAAAGCGCAGTTAGGTCCTCTCCCCCATCTAGTCATTTCATTCGGTGAACAGGATGAAGGAAACTTGACGTATCGGGCGTTGCGGCATATCATGCAACTTCAGATTCCACTCAAAGTAACCGTCCTCATCGGTGAAAATTATTCCCATGATACGAGCACAATTCGAATGATGGCACTCGAAAGGCGGAACACAAAAGTGTTGGTGCCTCCGTATAATTACGCGGAAATATATGCAGCAGCAGACATCGTTTTATGTGCGTCCGGCTATATGCCCTATGAAGTAGCTGTGATGGGTATCCCTTGTGTCGTACTCGCCCAGAATGATTTCGAAGTGGGCCTTGCGTTCCCGAAAGAACAGCATGGTTTTATTCATCTCGGCCTCGGCCGAAAAGTAAAACAATCGAGTTTGCTAAACGCTATCATGGAACCCCTCTTGCACGAACCGCTCCGTAAAAAAGCGATTGCCCGACAAACCGCTCTCGGCCTCGGTGATGGCAAAGACGCTGTATGTGAAGCAATACGCTATTACCTTGATTATCCGAAGCGCACTACTAGTGGCAGCACAGGAAAAGAAAAAACTACTATCAAGTCTGTTTATTAACCATTTATTTGCATGAAATTCATAACAGGATTATTTAACGAGTAAAACGAACAGTGTTGATTTCCTCTTCAGGTGGACGCTTTCCGCGGGCACGGCTTCAGCCTCCTCGTCGCTTCACTCCTGTGGGGTCTTCAGCACGCGCTGTTCCCGCAGGAGACGCCACCTTGCGCTACAATCAACGAGAGTAGCCCGAAATGTTGATGGACAATGAATAGATAGATGAATTATATCGTTCGTATTTACACAAAAATTAGTAATTGTGAAATTTATTCATTTGCATGAAATTCTGGTGAGAAGGGCTTAATATCCTCCATTTTCACTGGACCATTTCCGGCTCGCTCTCGGGGAAATAGTTATGACAGGTTTAAGGTGGAATTGCAATTCATGCCTCCCTCGAGAGGCATGTGTTGCAATTCGTTGCCTGGCGTGTTCCTACGATGTTCAAGTGAAAAACGCAATTGTTTCGGAAGAAAAGAATAGATGACTTTCTATAGAAATTGTAAGTGCCCGAAGTTACAATTTCGGGCACTCTAGTACTTTGTAAAATGTGTTCCTTGCTAACTTTTAGCAAAGATTATGCATCTATTCATCTGTTTCCTCTCTCCTTTTCGAGTTTTGTACCCAGAATGAGTACTCCATTTCGCGAACTATAATAACTCGCCATGAATCGAACGCAAAAAAGGCCTCTGGTCCGATTTTTAATCACAGCAAAAAAGAACTGTGTCTCAATCGGTCCAAAGACCTCCATTGGTCGCCACCGCAAGATCCCGGGTGGTTTCTGCATTAAACGTTAAAGTTGATATGCTGTTAGTTCATCAATTCCTTTTATATTTCCCTAATAATTATTGATCAATTTAAAAATACAGTTGACCCTGTCTTTGTTACCTTTTAACTTTTGGTGCAGGCCCTGCAAGGCAGAAAAAAATAAGACTGTTACGCTGTCACACTGCAAGGAAAACCATTCCCCTTGATCCCAATATAAAACAACCAGCCCCTCAATTGATGGAACCCCAAAGCTGCTCTTTCATTCAAGAAAAATTCACAAGTTGAAAGAGAATGCCCATTTACACGCAGTTATTTTCCCGCAAAAATAACTGCGTGTAAATGGTTTCTTACGGGGGTTTTTTCATAAAAAAAGCATAAAGAAATTGATAATCCTGTATTAACCTCGGGAATTTTGAATGAACTTGACTTTGTAATTAAGAATCTATATGAAAGCGGTACCCTTGCTGTTTCTTTATTTGCTTTCTAAGAGTGCTTCAAAAGCATTAGTAAGTGCGTACAATCGAAGTTTTTTTATTTCAGTTATTTGTTTCAATATTTCTAATTCCGTAGAAGTGTTGCAGTCATAGAGGTTTGATATTGGCTTACTATCTCTCAAATTCTCTATCATTTTAATAAGCATGGTTTGGAATGTTTGTTTAAATTCTCGGTATTCAAATGGATGTTTTTCGCATAGTTCATTGTATTGAGAGACCACATAATGCATTTGAGTGAAACTTAGACCTGGTTTATGTTCCAAGGCTAAAGCCAGAACATCAATTTCAGGGAACTTTTTCATGAATTGATGTAAATTACCCATTGCTTCCGGAAAATTATTTGAAGATATTGGGTGTTCCTGATGATAGCAAAATGTTGAAGGATCTAATAAAAAACGGGCGCCATTTTTGTACAAGCGATATCCAAGCTCCCAATCTTCTGCCCCATACCCTCGAAATGATTCATCAAAGTATCCTACCTTATCCAGCAGTTCTCTATTGACTGATACGTCCCCTGTTAAAAACGCAAGATAGGGAAGCGTATAATTACTTAGATCTACTCCAAAATCGTTTAATCCATTGTTAAGCTCCCTGGTGAAATACCAATTCGGGAATGATAGATTTTGAAAGGAATTATTATCTATATCCTTCTTAGTAATGAGTGGGAATAACTGATTAGAGTTTTGGTGATTTTGTTTATATTCATTATATGGGAATGTAAAATATGGATCACGGGTAACAAAATCATCTATGTGTTCCCATTGTTTACTATTGAAATCGGAAGTCAAAAAGGTATAAATACCTCTATAGTGCATCGAACCACTCACGACTATATTCTTATCATTAATGTGATGTTTATAATGATTTTCAATAAAATTAGGCTCAGTGAGCATTTCCGCATCTAGAAAGATTATCACTTCTCCTTCCGCAAGCTGGATGCCTAAGTTACGTGCGCGTGACCGACCTAAGTTTTTTCTTGGACGCACATATTTAAACTTAAAGGGTGGATCGAATTCTTTAGGAATATCAGCAGTATTGTCAACGGAACAATCGTCAACTAAGATAACTTCAAAACTAGAAAAATCAAATGTTTGTCCCAAGAGGCAATAGAGCGATAAAGAAACATATTCGTACTTATTGAATGAAGGCATAATAATACTTACTTTTATATCCTTTTCATCTTTATTTTTTACAATTAATTCATACTCCTCCTCCTCCTTTTCATCTTTATTTTTTGCAATTAATTCATACTCCTCCTCCTTTTCATCTTTATTTTTTACACTTAATTCATTATCCTTCTCCTTTTCATCTTCATTTTTCACAATTAATTCATTATCCTTCTTCTTTTTGTCTTTATTTTTTACAATTAGTTCATTATCCTTCTTCTTTTTATCTTTATTTTTTGCAATTAGTTCATTATCCTTCTTCTTTTCATCTTTATTTTTTACAAGTAGTTCACTATCCTTCTCCTTTTTGTCTTTTTTTTTCACAATTAATGCATAATCCCTCTCCTTTTTATCTTTTTTATTCACAATTAATATATAATTCCCCCCCTTTTCTTCTTTGTTTTTCACAATTAATTTATAATTTTCCCCCTTTTTTTCTTTTACATTACTTAGTTTTTCATTAACGCTCAATAGTTTAATTTTTTTGTGTTTCAAAATAATCCTCCTCTTATATAATTAATATCTTTATATAGAGTATGAAAAATATATTTTATTGAATGGACATATGTATTGAGGCATTGTAAATTTATTTTAAAACATGGAGGGGCAATAGGCTTCTGCTTGCGTGTAGGAATTTGTTTTCAATAGATGTAAAGCGTGTGCTACTTGCTTTCAAGTGAATTTCTTCGACCTACCTTCATGGAAATCGGGATTCTGCTTCGCCATTGTTTTACACTCTGTTAATCGTTCAACTTTCATATCTCTCAAACTTCGCAATGGCTGATAACATTCTTACAATTAATCTGTCCATTGATGTATCTGCTATATGGCCTGGTGGTGATCAAGTTATTTACTGGTTACTTTGGTTAATCAACAGCCGTGGTCCAATATGCTATACTGAGGTAAAAGCTGAGGTGTTTTTCGGATGAACAAACGTCAAGTAGAAACAGCAATCACTGAACTCAAAATGGACTATATCAATTTGCAAGGCGATATCGAGAAGCTCGAATCGACCGGTAATAACAGCTTCGTCAAAAAAGCAGAACTACGTCTCGCAAAATTGGAAGATGATCTGGCAGAACTAAATAAGCAACTCGTAGAATTTGAATGATAAAAGCGTATGTGCCTAGGCGCTAGAGTCTAGACATGAACAAAAAGGCTAACCCTTGCAAAGGTTAGCCTTTTTGTTTTCGTAAAACCTCGATTCATTCGGCATCGGTTGGACAACCGATCATATACATCCAACCCGTCTATATCAATTCAAAAAGATCCCCACACTAATTTTCCCCATACAAAAAGCACAGCCTTCATTGGCTGCGCTCTTATGCCGTGACGTATTCGTTCACAGCAGTATCTGCAATCATCAGCTCTTTTAAATACTTCTTCGCACGGAACAATCTCGATTTTACCGTACCGATTGATACTTTCATCACTTCTGCAATTTCAATCAATGAATATTGATGGACATAGAAATATTCAATCGTTTTTCTATAAATCGTATCAAGTTCACCAATTTTCTGTTGGACAATTGTTTTAATATCATTTTGTTCCAGAAGTTCTGCCGGTGTCAAACTGTCACTTTGGACCAAATCTAGAATTGGCACATCGAGCGTTTCCGGTTGATTCATTACATGCTTGCTTCTTCTGACATCTTTGCGGTACTGATCTCGGAATGTGTTCATACAGATTGTCGTAAGCCAAGCTTTCATATGGTCCACGCTATCCATCCGATTACTGTAACGGACGACTTTTACCCAAACATCCTGCATAAGATCTTCTGCTTCTTCTTTGTTACGTGTTAATTTAAGACATAAATGATATATGTATCGACCGTATTCTTCGTACAGCCCATTTAGATTATTGTTCATAAGCTAACACTCCCGTCTTCTATCTGTTGTTCTTATTATCGGCAATACAGATCTTTCAAACCATCGTATTCTCTTTCAGTACTCTTACAAACGTGTAAGGAGGAAAAGAGGAAGTCGCCTACTCTGCCTAAAACCGCTGCGCCAAGTGGCAACTAGAAGGAAGAAGTGCATTCCCTCCCCCTCTTCGTGTTAACCTCCGAGAGTCTGGACTGAGTACAAAAAATGCCCCCGTAACCTTTTACTCGGTTACGAGGGCATGCATGTTATTTAGTCTTCATCTTTACGAATTGTTATAGTCATGCGGATAATCCGATTACGTTCCATTTCCTCGATTTCAAAACGCAGATGATCGTAAGTAAACCGTTCGCCTTCTTCGGGAACATGTCCGAGTTCTTGTAGAACAAATCCCCCGAGTGTCTCATGATCCATCGGCAATTCAATATCGAGCAAATCCATCGCGTCCACGATTTCGAGTCTGCCATGACAGACTAACGTAGTTTCCGTCTTTTCATATACAAGTACTTCTTCATCATCATCGGTCTCATCTTCAATGTCCTGGCCAATCATTTCCTCGATAATATCTTCATGCGTTATCATGCCCAGCGTTCCACCGTATTCATCCAGAACGATTGCCATATGTTTCTTTTTCGAAAGCATCATTTTGAACACTTTTTCAACGCTTGCGGACTGCACCACAAAAATTGTATCTCGATCAATTAATTCAGCAAGTGTCTGCTCAGTATTCATAGACCACCCAATAAGCATTTTCGAATAAAACACACCTACAATATTATCCATACTATCTTCGTAGACGGGATAACGCGTGTAAGAATGCTCCAAAATCATGTTGCGGACTTCTTCATACGTCGACTCAATCGGTAATCCCACTATATCCATCCGGTGCGTTTCGAGGACATCGGACACGTCTTTTTCTGCAAAATCGAGTACTTCCTTCAAACGATTCGATTCTTCAATTTCGAACGTTCCTTGTATAGAAGCGATATCCATCAGAGATCGGAGGTCGTCCTTTGTAAGCGTAGCTTTCTTCACCGTACCTTTCGAGATGATGCGTATGAAAATATTTGTGAACGCACCGAGCAATGCAGTTAACGGTGTCAAAAGTTTAACGAGCAGCATAATCGATGGCCCAACCATATAGGCGACCCGGTCAGCAAATGTCGCCGCAATTGTTTTCGGCAATACTTCACCGAAAACAATAATAATAACCGTTAGGACTCCTGTCCACAGGCCGACGCTAAGACCTTTATCGATTGCAATCATCGTAACGATGGTCGGCATCATAATGTTCGCGATATTATTTCCAATCAGAATTGCTGTAATCATACGGTCCGGTTTCGAAATCAGTTTTTGCAGCTTTATAGCCTGCTTGTCTCCCTGCTCTACTTGAAACTGGACCTTCATCCTATTTACTGCTGTTAATGCCGTTTCGCTTCCTGACAAGTAAAATGACAGGAATAAAAATAATCCAAGTGCAATAAACAAAAGTGATTCCTCCCGAAAATGATATCATATTTATATATTCGTCCTATTAATAACTTTCAAATAGCATACCATATTATTCATAATTACGTTCGTCTTTCTCACTCAATATATTTCCATCTGCTATACTTAATTCTATTCACGAAATTATTCGAAATGAGGGATTGTGTTGAATCATTTAGAGACGCTTGACGGGTATTTCAAAGAAAAGCGGGATGAACATCTCGATCAATTAAAAGACTTCCTCCGCATTCCAAGCATCAGTGCTTTATCAGAACATAAAAACGATATGCAAAAGGCTGCAGAGTGGCTACTTACTTCATTCAAAACAGCAGGACTTGAAAACCTTTCAATCGATGAAACAGATGGACACCCGGTTGTCTACGCAGATTGGCTCCATGCCGAAGGTAAACCAACAATTCTTATGTACGGTCATTATGACGTTCAACCGGTTGATCCATTAAATTTATGGGAAACGGGGCCATTCGAACCTGAAGTACGAGCTAACAAATTGTATGCGCGCGGTGCCAGTGATGATAAAGGACAAGTATTCATGCATATCAAAGCCGTTGAAGCTCTTATGCAGAAGACGGGCGGTTTGCCGATCAATGTGAAATTCATTATCGAAGGTGAAGAAGAGATTGGCAGTCCAAACCTAGAAAAGTATATCGTGGCGAATAAAGACAAACTTGCAGCCGACATCATCGTCATTTCCGATACAGGCATGCAGGGACCCGGACAACCGGCAGTTTGTTACGGACTTCGTGGTTTGTGCGGCGTTCAAATTGACGTTCAAGGAGCGAAAAGCGACCTACACTCCGGCTTATATGGCGGAGGAGTTCAGAACCCTATACATGCACTTGCAGAGGTCCTTGCATCGTTCCGAGATCAAGAAGGAACGATTGCCATTGAAGGATTTTACGACAATGTCCGTCCTTTATTAGATGAAGAGCGCGAAGCCTACCAAGCGCTTGGATTCAACGAAGGGGAATTAAAAGAAGAAATCGGTGTGACGGAATTGTTCGGCGAAAAGGGATATTCGTATCTTGAACGTACATGGACTCGCCCAACACTCGAAGTTAACGGCATAGTTGGCGGTTTTTCAGGCGAAGGCATTAAAACAGTATTGCCAGCTGAAGCGAGCGCAAAAATCACATGCCGGTTAGTTCCAGATCAGGCTCCGGATGAAATCGTTGAAAAGTTGAAAGCGCATATCGAGAAGCATAAACCCGTAGGTATAACTGTGAAAGTAACGGAATTCGATAAAGGGAAACCGTTCATCACGCCATTCGATCATCCTGCAATTCAAGCTGCAGGCCGGTCGTATCAAAAAGTATATAATGTTCCAACAGCCTATACACGCGGCGGCGGATCAATTCCTATCGTTGCGGCATTCGATGAAATCTTAGAACTACCTGTCGTTTTGATGGGCTTCGGACTTGCGTCGGAAAACTTCCACGCACCTAACGAACACTTCCATTTAGAAAACTTTGACCAAGGATTGCGTGTTATTGGGGATTATTATTATGAGATTGCCAGCTTTGAAAAAGATGAATTGAAAAAGTGATAGTTTTGCCGGATTCTCAATGTGAGGATCCGGTTTTTATGATTTCATCTCCCGCTAAGCAACGCTCGAGCTACTTAGTACCATTTTCTCGTCTATTGATTAACCATATATTTGTATAAAATACTGGTGAGAAGGGGTTGATAACTTTTATTTTCACTAGACTATTTTCGGAACACTTTCGGCTAGCTATTCATGACAGATTTACTGAGGGGTCATAGTGTGGCAAGAAGTGACTCCGTCACTTCTTGCCACACTTTTTAGGGAGGAATTGTAGTTCATTCCTCCTTAGTAATCTTGTTGTAAATAGTTGCATGTAGCGTACCTACAATGTTCAAGTGGAAAATGTAGTTGCTTTGGAAGAAAAGAATAGATGACATTCTATGGAGAGTGTAAGTGCCCGAAGATACAATTTCGGGCACTCTAGTACTTAGTACATTGTTTTCCTTGCTTACTTTTAGCAAAAATTATGTGTGACCTATTAGAAAGTGACAATTCTTAAAAATAGATAAGAAAAAACCATAGAGAAGGCATCAGCCGCCAAAATTAAATCTTTGGCGGCTTTTCTCTATTTAAGAAGCAAGCTATTCTTTCATCCCAATAAGCTTCAGCACTCTGTGCACTTATGCTTTTGGATCGCGACGGATGAAGGACAACCATACGATTACAGAAAAAATGTGTAGGGATGCGAAAAAGCCGCATCCCTACACATCCAGACATCTCGGTAATCGTACTAGAAGTCATTCAATCCAAAGCAATCAAAAAGCAACTATACACGTAGCACCCAATAGATTATCAAATTATTCACTGTTTACTTTAGATAATCAACAGACGTGTTCTATTTTTGATGCAGAACCGTAAAAAAGCCCGAATCGCATTATAGAATGCAATCCGAGCAAAAATTACTCCAATACCATTATGCTTCTTCTTCGATTTCCCGTCCGTAATACGTGACAATCTCGTCAAGCGGTTTACGTGGGCGGGCCTTTGGTATTTCATCAAAATAACCGAACTGAAGCATACTGATAATCCGCTCGCCCTGTTTAACACCAAGTTCTTCTCTGAACTTCGGGTTATCGAGGAAGCCAGGTGTTTTCCAGCATGTTCCGATTCCTTTATCCCACGCGAGAAGCTGAGTGTTCTGGACGAACATGCTCGCCGCTGCATAATCTTCTAGACGTTCTTTTTGGCGCACATCTTCAGGAACAATAACAAATGCAACTGCACCCGGTCCTGTAAATTTCTTCATTTGTTTCTCAAGATCTTCTTCCGAAAGTTCTTTCCACTTCGGAACGCCATATTCACGCAAAACCGCGAGGAATTTCACATATTCCTTATCAGCAGCTACAACAAATCGCCACGGATTACGATTGCCATGGTTTGGCGCCCATGCTGCATCTTCAAGCATTTCAGCAATATTTTCCGGATCAACCGGCTGACCGTTAAAGTTCTTTATTGAACGACGAGAAATAATTGCGTCTCTGACAGATAAAGCTTGCTCATTCATTACTCATATCCCCTTTACACATACTCATGCCATTATACCTTATCTGTCCATTTTTAGCGAAGTCACCTGAAGACAGAAAAATATAATGTTTTCAAAATACAAGATTATTACTTTTCGTGGTATAGTAATAACAGAGTATATTATAATAAAAAAGGATGATTTTATTCATGACGAAAAAGCCTATTGCATGGATTGTGGACAGTACAGCCTACATTCCAGAAGAACTTAGCAACCACCCAGACTTCTTTTCAGTACCTTTAAATATACATTTCGGTGAAAAACAATTTATTGATGGTGTGGACTTAAATCTACAACAACTTTACGAGAAAATAAAAAACACAAAAGACTTCCCTAAATCTTCACAACCTTCGGCCGGCGTATTTGCTGAACGTTACAAGCTAATCGCTGAACAGTATGAACAAGCAATAGCTGTTCACGTGTCTTCTAAAATGAGTGGAACGCTTGCTTCTTCTATAGCTGGCGCTGAAATTGCGGGGTTCCCTGTTACTTTCATAGATTCACTTTCCCTATCCTATGGAGTCACAGGATTAATCGAAAAAGGCATGAAAATGCATGACGAAGGTGCATCTGTTCCAGAAATTGAAGCCCAGCTTAAGAAAACGGCTGGTACGATGCATAACTATATCCTTATGGGACAACTTGAACAATTGTACAAAGGCGGCAGAATGAGCGCTGCACAATTTTATATTGGAAGCTTGTTGAAAGTAAAACCAATTGTCCACATTACGCCTGAAGGTGAATTGCAACCAATAGACAAAGTGCGTTCTGAGAAAAAAGCACTTCAATACCTGGTCGATAAAGTAGTCGCGGGCCACCATCCCAGCCGAAAGAAAATTCATGTAATGCAAGGCAATGTCTTGGAACAAGCAGAGCATTTGAAAACCCTTATCACGAAACAAATACCCGATCTCGAAGTGGAAATTGGAGATATTAGCTCCGTTCTCGCGGTTCACGCCGGCGAAGGAACACTCGCTGTTTTATGGTTTGACTGAAGGAACAAAAGTCCAATCGCGTGTGCCTAGGAGCTAGATGTTGGAGTCTAGACGTAAAATCTCTAAGTTACAACTTTTCCAAAGTAGGAGACTTTATAATTCCCTAGAAAGTTAGAAAAGCAGTCCGTCTTTAGTTGACGGGCTGCTTTTTTACGATTACATGAGCAACCATAGTTATTATGAAAACTGGTCGTTGATTTTAAAAAATACATACTTTGCATTTGGTGAAAACATATACGAATCCTTGTATGCCCAGTGACGGTGCTGCGCATCGAACGTATGAGCATTAACGAGTGGCTCTGATCCATCTTTTGCGGTGACGATGGTAGAATGATCGTACCTACCATCACCTTCAAAATCATAGGAGATGACATCCCCGAGCCCTAGCTCTTGAGCTGTTGAAACTTGTTTTGCTGTCAATCCTTTTTTAGAACCCGCTAAATACCAACGCAATGAATGTGACACCGACCAACTAAAACTCCACGTCCCTCCACGCAGCCACCAGCCACTTTGACGGTTCGGATACCCATGCATCGGCGCCCCTCCAGCAAGCAAGCACTGTGAGATAAAGTTCGTACAATCCACATCGAAAGCAGGAAATGCCGGATTGCGACTATCCCACCACTGGTTTGCATAGCGAACTGCCGCTTCCCTATTGTACATTGTAAAATCCCTCCTTACGTCATCGTATGAAAAGGACAAAGTAGGAATGCATTTCTGAAGAATTGAAGCGCCTTTATTTAACCTAAAAAGTTCATTTTAATTTTAAAAAGCGCCAACCTTATGCAAGTAAATTGCATGGATTGGCGCTTTTTAGCTATTTCAATAAACTTCAAATGCCAAAGAATCAGTGATTCAGCACTTTTGATAAAACAATTTCCTCGCCTCTTTACTCATCACTTTCACCCTTAACGGTGGCATCATTATTCTACATATTCGTATAAAACAACACTTTCCAAATAATTCAAAAAACGTCGAAGTTCTTTCGCTCCTACCGTATTAATGGCACCGTCCTCGACCATTTCTGAAATCTCTTTCCTCTGTACTTCAATAGCATTCAAGCATAGAATCTCCTTTTGTTCGTCTAAAATGGATTGTTCCATTTTTACTTTATGACGCAATTCTTTTTTATTCAAAAGGCGTTTATAATAATAAATCATATTGTGTAGAACTTCTGGTTGATCACTAATAGAAGCTCGTTCTTCCAAGTCAGCCAATACTTTCTCGAACGTAAATAGTTGAACTGCATCTTCCATCTCTTCAGCTTGTTCTAATTCTCGGTCACTTAAGCGCCTACGTTTCCATTCTCTCAGTTCTTGATAGAACCGTTGACGAATAAAGCGATTCACCCCGCTAGTTACCGCCTCTTCACGAATTGAAACCGACTTTTCAATATTTTTTAACGTAACCGCCTTCACTTGATGAACACTCATATATTCCTTCGCATATTTGCGCTCCAGCATTAAGGAATGTAATCTTTCCGCCTTCAGTTGCTCGTCATATTCGCGTAGCTCTTCCTCGTTTTTATTTTTCGACTGTAGCATGTACAACATAAGTGTATATTCATTTAGTAACTCATAGACAATTGAAGCATTCTCTTCTGTTTTTTCCGAATTGATTTTCTGAATAGCGCCCATAATCATGCGCTGCTTTTCATTATTTAAATCTAAAACCGTTGTATGTGCGCTCGCTTCATCTCTACTTAGGATAGGCAGGAATATCGTTGCCATAATAAGTGTCAATAAAATAACGCCTGCCGCCAAAAAGATAATAAGTGAGCGCTCTGGGAATAAATCGTTCGTTGATGTGAAAAATGGAATCGATAATACACCGACCATTGTAATCGTTCCACGGACACCTACTAAACTCGTCATTAGACTTGTTTTTAATGATGGTTTTTCTGACACATTTTTTAATATATAAAAATCAAAGTAATTAATGCTATGCGACCACAAGAATCGTATACCAAGCACGACGAAACCTAATGCAAGGACATATCCTAACAACAACCAGTTACTCATCTGTTCATTTTCCAGTAATGAACGCATTGCAGATGGAAGTGTTAGTCCTAATAGCAAGAAAATCAAGCCATTTAATACGAATGCGATAATTGACCAAATATTATCCGTCAACACCTGTTCCTGCGCTCTAAAGTTTTCTATACGCTCTTTAACAAGTGCATGGATAATTCCCGCTGCTACAACTGCTATAACACCTGAAGCATGGAACACTTCCTCTGCAATGAAGAAAATAATAAATGGTGTTAAAACTTGTAGTAGTGAATGGAATACTACGTCGACAAACCCTCCTCTACGTAGAACATAGCGAAGCCAATTAATCGCAAGTCCAAGCCCGATACCAAGCAAAGCACCAACGATAAACATATACACAAAGTCTCCTGTAGCCTTTTGAACTGAAAAATAACCGGTTACAACCGCTAAAACAGCATAATTAAATGCAACCAGCCCTGAAGCATCATTGATTAAAGATTCCCCACGCACTAAATTCATAATATGAGTTGGAATATGAATACGTTTCGCAATGCCATTTACAGCAACTGGATCCGTTGGCGATAAAATTGCCGCAAGCGCAAATGCTGCAGCTAAAGGAATTGCTGGAATCATCCAATGCACAAACAATCCACCAAGTATCGTAGTTAAAAGCACTAAAATAATAGCATTCCCTAAAATGGATGCACGCATTTTCCACAATTCCTCTCGTGGAAAATGAGCGCCTTCATTGTATAAGAGTGGTGCTATAAACAGTAGGAGAAACCATTCTGTCTCCACTTCAATTGTAAAATCTTTAAAAGCCAACGCAAAAATGAGTCCCACAATAATTTGGATTAATGCGGTAGGTAATATTGTCACGTAATTACCAATAACGTTTGTCAGAAGCAATAAGACTAGCAACATCAAGATACTCGTTAATAATTCCATCCTGTTTTCTCCTCAACATTTTATCAATTCCAATAATCACGAACAAAGTTGTTATTTCTTTAAATGATGGGTATTTGTCAATATCGCTATGTATATTAAAATAAGGCATTCAATTGAATACGCTTTTGCGCTCGGGGATGCCTCCCGCCTAGTTTAAATAGGTATCATTTTTTCAACATATTAAGATAAAAGGAAACACAATACAATCATGTGTTTCCTTTTACTCTACCATGAAATTCAAAAAAACTGTTAGCTCCTAACCTGGTTTCCGAAGAACAAGGTTACCGTACAATCTTAATAATTAGATTAATTGCATGTTGCATTCCACTTTACTACTCGCTGCACGGAAGAAAATTTTGTGAAAAAAAAAGTGCCCAGATATACTGGACACCCTTCGAAACCTATATGGAGCATAGGGGGCTCGAACCCCTGACCTTCACACTGCCAGCGTGACACTCTCCCAGCTGAGCTAATGCCCCGTATCTTTGATATAATAAGAAGTATAGCAAGATGATTCGAAAAAGACAATAGGCAGGGGGAAGTCTATATGCAGCATGCAGAAAGAGAAATTACCGAACCCGTTGCGTTGTGTGACGACAAAGGGTTATTAAATCCAGAAGCAATCGGCTTCGCACGTCAGCCTTACATCCAGAGCAATCTCAAGAACCACTTCATGCGGAAGAAGAAGTGGAATTATTGGTGTGTGTACGGGGAAGATTTGTTATTTTCCGCAACGATTAGTCATCTCGATTATGCAGCTGTCTGCTTTGTCTATATTTTAAATTATGAAACACAACGATTTTATGAAAAGCAAATAACCATTCCATTTGGCCGCAATGTGAAGATGCCTGAAAACGTACTGGATGGCGTTAAATTCGTGAATGACAACCTGACTGTCCAAATCATACATATTCAAGGCGAAACCCATTTGTCCGTAACAATTCCAGATTTTGATAATGAAGTACTGCATGCTGATTTCCATATTGGTCATCCAGTTAACGATGAATCGTTGAATGTTGTTATACCTAGGAGTAGGGACATTTTCCAGTTCACATCTAAGCACCATTCATTACCGACATCCGGGTTCGTTAAAATTGGTGACAAACGGTTTGATTTCAATCCAGATTATAGTTTTGCTGTTCTAGATTATGGACGGGGTATCTGGCCGCGAAAAGCAGAATGGAACTGGGCGATGGCATCACAGCGTCAAGGTAGTCAGCGCATCGGACTTAATTTCGGCGGTAAATGGACGGATGGCACAGGGATGACCGAGAATGCGGTTTTCGTTAATGGTTTGATGACAAAGATTCACGAGGATGTTCTGTTTACATATGACACTAAAAACTTCATGTTACCTTGGAAAATCCGGACGAAGTTTTCGAATACTGTCAACATAACATTTACACCTTTTTTCGAACGTGTCTCAATAACAAATGTCCGTCTCGTAAGTACGGAAGTCCATCAGGTAGTCGGTTATTTCAATGGTACTGTACGCTTACATGATGGCTCCATTCTACAAATTCGTAACATGCTTGGCTCCTCTGAAGAACATATTGCGAAATGGTGACTAACACAATTGAATTTGCACATTATAATTACTTCTACTAGCCGGCTAAAATGCCGGTTTTTTTATTTGTATAATTATTTTGTTTAGAAAGTTAGTTTTTAGGCAAAATAATAGATAAGACAACAGATCCGAAAGGCAGTGAGTGTTTTGAGAAAATTGAATGCAGTAGGTACAATTGTGATTACAGGTGCATTGCTAATGGGTGGATGTGGCAACTTCGGGGAAAATGCCGATAAACCAAACCGTGAAGAAGCAGTAATTATTAATGAAGACGAGAAAGTAGGTGGATCCATCGAAACTGGTGATGGATATGGGTTTACATCATTCGATCTTGAAATTGATGTCGATGGCAAAGATGCAATTGATGCTGATTACGATGTAACCGAAAAAGCGGATGCCGATTATGAAAATAAACTAAAAAACATCAAGCTAAAAGATAATAAAGCTATGGATGAGCTTAACAAAATGTTTATAGAAATTCGTATTACAAAAGATACACCCAAACAAGAAGTAATTGATAACATTATTCAATGGTATGGGTTAGATACTTACTCGAAATTTGATCTTGAAGTTGACTTTGACGATGGTACTTTACTCGATATCGAAGACATAAAATAATAGCAATGGAAAAGGCTACAAGGACACATTGTCCTTGTAGCCTTTTTATTGTCCCATTTCTAAGCCGCTTACGCTTTTCTATACTGTCCAGACTCCAGCGGCCAAACGCTCGGGTCATGAGTCGTACCAGCTATGCGGCAGAGTACGCCACTTCGCCGGTTCGCCTTATGCCTGCCGCGTTTAGGCAGGCCGCTTACGCTTTTCTATGTTGTCCAGACTCCAGCGCCTAGCTCGCTGTGGAAAAGATGAAAGCACCATAAGCCTAAGGGCGGCTTCCGGTGCTTTCCCTTTTTCCTTCACAGGCCTACAGGATGTAGGTCATGCAGCCTTTGCCACAGGAAGTGGCGTACTTAGGCTGCATTCCTTTGAAATAGGCGCTTAGGCTTTTCTATACTTTCGATTCTAGTAGCATGTTGTAAAAAACACCTTGTCGTTCGATCAATTCCTCTTGGTTACCAAACTCTATTAGTTTCCCTTGCTCCATAACATAAACGGTATCGGCTTTCCGTACGGTGTTCAGTCTATGTGCAATAACAAAACTGGTCCTGCCTTCCATAAGGCGATCGAGTGCTTCTTGGATCTCCAGCTCAGTAACTGTATCGATGCTACTCGTGGCTTCATCAAGAAGGAGAATCACCGGGTCTGCAACGAGTGCTCTCGCAATTGACAGCAATTGCTTCTGCCCTTGTGAAATCTCTCCGCCATCAGCCGTCAATACAGTGTCATAGCCATCTTCCAACCGACTAATGAAACTATGGGCATTGGCCTGTTTTGCAGCCTTAAAGACTTCTTCGTCTGTGGCGTCAAGTTTTCCATAACGAATATTTTCAAGGACTGTCGCTTCGAAAAGAAATGGATCTTGCAATACAAATGCTGTCTGACTACGAAGCGTTTTCCGAGGCAACTTGCTAATCGGAATACCGTCGATATAGATTTCTCCTTTATCGACTTCATAGAACCTGGCAAGCAACTGCATAATCGTTGTCTTCCCTGCGCCCGTGGCCCCGACAAATGCCGCCGTTTCCCCCGCCTTCACACAAAATGATAAATCGTTAATTGTATAGCCGTCGGTTTCGACTGCATAACCGAAAGACACATTGCGGAATTCGACGTCCCCTTTGAGGATCATATCCGCATATTCTGTTGCCTCATCCTTCTCGACCGGTTCATCCATAATCTTAAAGACTCGCTCCGCTCCCGCAATTGCCGATAACACTGTGTTAAATTGGTTCGCAAGATCATTAAGCGGGCGTGTGAACTGACGCGCAAATTCCGAAAAAATGACGATTGTCCCGACCGTTACAACGCCGTCCCCTCTTAACGCAAGCAATCCACCCACTCCTGCAACGACTGCGAAACTCGCGTTATTTAACATGTTCATTACCTTGGGGATGAAACCAGAGTAGGTCAACGCCCAGAAACCGGTACGTCGAAGTCGGTCACTCTTCTGCGCAAATTCTTCCATTACACGTTCTTCCTGTGAGAATGCTTTGACAATGCGCTGGCCAGAAATCGTTTCTTCTATCATTCCATTTAGCTCGCCAACTGCTTGCTGCTGTTCTTTAAATAAAGGTCCCGTACGGCGCGTAATCCACCGAATCGCTACGAACATTACCGGCACAATGATCATCGTCAGTAGTGTCAATAGCGGGCTCAAGTAAAGCATGACCCCGAACGTCCCGGTCAGCGTCAAGATGCTCGAAAATACTTGGATGAAAGAAGAGTTCAGCGTTTGGCTAACGTTTTCAATATCGTTAGTAATTCGGCTCATCAGTTCACCGTGCTGCCTTTTATCAAAAAATGTGACTGGCAACTTTTGAAGATGAGCAAACAAGCTCGTCCGTAAGCGATAAACGGTTTGTTGTGCGATGCCAACCATCCAATAGTTTTGAAAATACATCGCAAGTGATAAGCCTATATAGATAGCGATAAGCAACCAGATATTACCGCCTAAACCCGTGAACTGCATCGGAATAATATAGTTGTCAATAATTTTGCCAATCATCAATGGGCCAAGTAGCGCCAGAATTGAGCTGACGAAAACAAGTGCGAGCACAGCAATGAGTAGGCCACGCTGTTCATCGACAAGTTGCCAAATCCGGTAAAGAACCGATTTCCAGTTACTTGCTCGCTCTTTTTTCTTCTTGCCGGTACCATTAATATCTTCCTTCGATAGAATCGGCTCGTAGCCGAACGGTTTACGAATTGCGCGTAACATCGGCCGCCACCTCCTCATCGGATTGGGATTCCGCAATTTTTTGATACAGTGTGGACTGCTCCATTAAGTCCTCATGTGTTCCATAACCGACAACTTGCCCTTCATCTAAAAGGAGGATTTTGTCAGCCCCTTGTGCGGTGCGGATTTTCTGTGTGACCACGAGCATTGTCGCTTCTTCCCTTTCAAGCGCATCCCATAGTGCCGTTTCAGTTTTCACGTCGAGCGCACTTGTACTGTCATCGAGTATCAAGATCGATGGTTTCCGAACGAGCGCCCGTGCAATGGATAATCGCTGTTTCTGACCACCCGATAAGTTGACACCTTTCTGTCCGACCCTTGTCCCATATTTTAGAGGGAACAGGTCAATCGATTCATGGATTTGTGCTTTTTTAGCAGCCTCTTCCAGTTCGTCGACATCCGCCTCCATATCGCCCCATGATAAGTTATCCAAAATCGATCCTGTGAATAAAATCGATTGCTGCGGTACGAGCCCGATTGTATCCCTCAAATCTTTCAACGGCCAGTCCTCTACTTCAGTTCCACTGACATAGATCTTCCCTTGTGTTTTTTCAAAAATACGGGGAATAAGATTGAGCAATGTAGATTTTCCAGATCCAGTTGCCCCCATAATGGCGAGCTTTTCTCCCGGTGAAACGTGGAATGACACGTTATCTAAAATCGGTTCCAACTTACCTGGATACATGAATGACACATTTTCAAATTGCAAATCGCCTTCATTACGCAACAATCCTGTACTTTCCGAACTATGGTTTTCCAAGTCTTCATTCGCAAGTAGAACTTCTTCCATCCGTTCAGAAGATGCTTTTGCACGCGAGAACGCCACAATGATGAATGAGAACATCGAGAATGCACCTGTCATGCGCATTGCATAGTTGACAATTGCCACTAGTTCTCCTACTTGTGCGCCGCCATCACGAACTTCAATGGCGCCAAACCATAGTACAGCCATCAAGCTGGCGTTCATAACAAACAACAGGACCGGCAAGATAAGTTCCATCATCCGCATCGCTTTCACAGTATCATTTCTTAATAGATCAGATACTTTTGAGAAGCGGCTCGCTTCATAAGCCCCGCGTAAAAATGCTTTAATAAGCCGTACAGCCTGTAAGTTTTCTTGAATGACACGGTTTACCCGGTCAAGCCTGTGCTGGACACGCGAAAAATAACTGACCCCTTTTTTCGCCATGAAATAAAGAAAAATCAGCAGAAATGGTGCACCAACCACAAGGAATAATGCCAGTTTCACATTAACGAAAAAGGCCATTATCAGACTTCCGATAACGAGCAGTGGTGCACGCATCATAATTCGAAGTCCCATAAACAGGACGTTTTGAGCCATAGAGACATCACTTGTCAAGCGTGTGATAAGTCCCGATGTCGGGAACCGAAGAAATGTCGCCATGGAAAACGCTTGTACTTGGCGAAACAATGCCTGTCGTAAATCAAATCCAAAACTTTGCGCCGCATGTGCAGCGAAGAATGAATTGATGGCCCCCGAAAAGAAAGCCACAAACGCCAGTGCCATCATAACGCTTCCCCATGTCCAAATAACAGCCTCATTCCCAGCCATGATGCCATCATCGATAATTTTAGCGATGAGCATCGGCTGAATTAGCTCTACAGATAATTCCAGTAACATAAGAAATAACGCAATTACGATCGGCCATTTGTATGGCAACGCATAAGAAAAAACTGTTTTCATCTTTTTGACCCCCAAAAAACTCTTTCGTTTCACGAATTACTTCTCGATAGAACTAATTATGCCATAGCTACCAAGTTGTGTATAGCCAATTCGACTGAATTGTAGGATATCTTGACGTGTATGATTCCGTCGAATACCACGTTAGCGCTTAAGGCTTCAGCTACCCCTGTAAGGCGCCTACGTTAGTTTATATACCGTTTTCAATTCTTCAATATATTATGTAACTACACGAATGTATTTGTAACTTCCAATAATTAATTGCAACTTTCAAATCCTAATTGCATCTCCAATATTTTTCTTACAATATGTAGCTTTCTCCTCCATCCTCATACCTCCGATATCCCTATAACGAGTTGTATTTAATTCCCAATTGGCGTATAGTACATCACAACAGTAATGTACTAATTTATTGGGGGTGACACCGGTGCTTAACATGGACGGCTCGAAACCAATTTACGTCCAAATTGCGGAATGGATTGAAACGGAAATAATTGATGGCACACTTTCACCCGATGAAAAAGTCTATTCACAATACCAACTTGCGGAACTCTTCACTATTAATCCAGCAACGGCAGGCAAAGGACTTACTTTGTTGCTTGAAGCGGAAGTCATCTACAAGCGACGTGGTCTTGGAATGTTTGTCGCGCCCGGTGCCAGTGGCAAGCTACTGGCTAAACGTAAAGAAGAAACTCTGCGGCGACTCATTAGGGAACTGCTCAATGAAGCTGTACTTCTTGGTGTCGACGATTCACATCTGCTCTCAATGATTGAAGCAGAGCGAGGAAAAAGGGGGAATTGAAATGACAGTAATTGAATTTAACGATGTGACGAAAACATATGGCAGACGTACAGTGTTGAATAAGATGAATTTCAGCATTCGACAGGGTGTTCTTACTGGAATCATTGGACGTAATGGTGTCGGTAAATCTACGTTGATGAAAATCGTTGTAGGACATATCCAAGCTACGTCTGGAGATGTCCACGTTTTTTCAGACAATCCATTCAATAGTTTGAAAGTGTCTGCGAATTCTATTCTTGTTGATGACTCAATGAGTTTTTCTGACAAACTGACGTTGAAGGATATTCTCAAAGAGGCGGGTCGTTTCTATCCGAACTGGGATGGACCACTTGCACAACGACTGTTCGATTATTTCAGCTTTCATCCAGATGCGCGCCAGATGGATCTTTCTAAAGGGAAGAAAAGTACATTCAATGCCATTATCGGTCTTGCCTCCCATTGTCCTTTAACGATTTTTGATGAACCGACAACCGGGATGGATACTGTTGTACGTAAAGACTTTTATCGTGCACTTCTAAAGGATTATATTGCCCATCCACGGACCATTTTAGTATCTAGCCATCACCTTGAGGAAATAGAAGACTTGCTTGAGGATATTCTTTTAATTCACAATGAAACCGCACTTTTTCACGGTCCTACAACGGTTTTACAAGGGATGTTCGTCAGCTTAATAGGGAAAAAGGACATACTTAGTGACTTTATCGCAGATAGAGAAATTTTTAGCAGCCAGATAAATGGTTCTTTCAGTGAAGTACTTGTCAAAAACACTTTCACTTCCGATGAAAAAAAACAGTTATACACACAGGGCATTCAACTAGTCCCTGTCTCCGCAGACGATGCATATGTTGCACTGACAACCGGGATAAAAGGAGGAATCGATCATGTATTTAACAGAACCCCAGCTGACTGATATCATAAAAAAACAATTCCTTCATAAATTGAATGCCTATACAGGTGTCTTTAGCTCACTTCTTGTTATGCAGCTGATTGGAATTTTTTTAGGTTTTGGAACCGGTAGTGGTGGATCCAGTAGTGGAGGTACACTGACAGTTGACTATAGTTTTTCAACCGGAGATATGCCGGTCTTCTTCACATTTCTCTGGGCATTTTCAATGGGTATCCTAGTAACAACGCTAGCTTATCGCAACGATGCTTTTTCGTTCATATCAAATCGGCTAAGCCACAATATATCTAGCTTCCTGTTTTTGCTGTTCGCGTCTGTCATCGCTGGTATCCTAGCAACCCTTGCAGGTTCAATCATTAAATTTATCACTTTACTTCAAAGTAACCCCATCTTTACCGAAACATCAGGACTGTTCATTTCTCCGACTGATTTTTTCCTCAGGGTCCTGACTTCGGTTCTTTACACCGGCCTGTTTGCAAGCTTAGGTTATGTAGTGGGGTCGTTCATCCAGCGCAGCAAATTTGTTCTCCCACTTCTCATAGTGGCAATCTTTGTGATTCCATTACTCCAGTTAAATATGGGCGGCCTAGACCTTATAGCAAAAATTGTTGCTTTCTTTGGTACTGAAACATCGTTACTACTTTTCCTTATGAAAATACTTGTAACAGTTGGCATACTGTTTGCCATTTCCATCACGGTTACAAATAAAACGGAGGTGAGAAAATAATGTCTGGTCTTTTATCTCTCATCTTTATAGCCTTAATTATCTGGTATTTCTTGCAAGGAAGAAAAAAACCAAACCGGCAAATAAATAAAAAATGGACGTATATGTTCCTGGCAATATATGCAGCCGTTTTAATCATTGCAACGATTGCCGCAGAACTAATTGACACTACTTCTTTAAATAGTCAACCGAAAGCAGAATCAAATGAACATCTTAATCGCCTAACGACTGCTATACAAAATGGGGATATCGGGTCCATTGATTCTTCCAACATTCTCAGCAAAAGAACGCAGAAGATAGGAAAAACACTACAAATGAATGCACAAGGCATTGACATTCATTCAACAATTATTGTAGAACGTAAAAATGAAAATGATGGATTGATTGAAGAAACACTCATTAAGCCTCTTCTTCTGGTGGGCGATTACGATTTCTCTGACCAACTTAAATACAAAATACCAGAATGGACTGCCGACTCGGTCACGTTCCTAGAACCACCCCTTACAGAAATAATCTATACCACTTATCAGGAAGCTTATTTGTTAAATCAATTCACAGACACATCTTGGCAAAAGAATAATTCTTACAACACTTCAGAGCGCCAGGTTGCTGTACATCTGCTAGTTCCAAAAGATTTGATCATCACCGCAGACGAAAATCTTTATATCAACTACATCAATGAATAACAAAAGCGTAAGACTCCTTTTAACCAGTCTAGGCACCGATCCATCTAGAAAAAATTATACTTTCTTACCTTTGAAAAGAAGGACCGGACCCCAAAGGGAACCGGTCCTTCTACTATTCTATGTTTTCACCTTACTACCTGCAATTGACAGCCAAGTCACCCCGATAAGCATGATTATCGCCCCTGTCAATTGCCACATTCCAAGTACCTGACCGAACCAGATTACGGAAATAACCATTGCTGTCAATGGTTCAAAGCTAGATAGTATGCTTACTTCCACTGGGGATATGTATTTCATGCTACTCATAAACAAGATGAAAGCAATGGTCCCTACTATAATGACAAGTAGGAGCATACCCGCTATAGTCCAATCTGCTAAATAGTCCATGTTGGTAACGACTGTCAATGGATTCGAAACAAAAAGCGTTATTCCCCCGATAATCATTCCCCAGCCGATTGATAGCAAAACCCCCCATTCTTGCATCAGCCGTACAGGATATAATGTGTAAAATGAAAACGCAAAACCTAGTGCAAGTCCCCATAAAACCGCAACTTTGCTCAGTGCAAAGCCAGAAAACGATCCATTAGTCAAAAGGAGAAGTAATCCTACTAGTGTCACGAACATTCCTAGTACCTGTACGATTGGCGGCCAGGTCTTTTGGGACGCCGTTACAAATATGATAATAAAAATCGGTGCTAGGAACTGAAATAATGTCGCAATAACTGCATTACTCGTATTAATGGACGCGACAAATGTGTATTGAACCCCGAGCATACCAATTACTCCGAACAGAAGGAGTTGGCGGGCCCATACTTTTTGCCGCCATGGAAGAGTGATGCGCTTCCCTTGTATCTTCAGCATAGCAAGCAAAAAAGAACCTGCGAGTAGGAGACGAACTGTTAGCATAAAAGAAACCGTCATCTCGCTGTGTAGCAACATCCATTCCATCATAGGACCCGTGGCCCCCCAAAGTACTGCACCCGAAATAATTAGAGCAATACCTTTTAATCTATCTATGACTTTCCACCCCCCAATTTGACTATTTATCTACAATTTCGGAAATTAACAATGATTTATCACTTTCATGATGTACAGACACGAGAACTTCATTATAATAGTAGTAGCATCCATATCCGGAAAGGGGACATTTATATGAAGCCAGATTATGGACAATTCGTGCCGGAACTGCCGGACATAATGAAAAGTCTCGAACAATTTTACATGGTTACTCGAACAGATAGTGAGGGTTCGATTATTTATACTAATAAAAATTTTTTAGACACAAGTAAATGGACACCTAAACGAGTGCTAGGAATGACATTTTGGCGAATGTTCCCAGATACTGATGCAGGCCAAGATCAGGCACATCTAATCTGGAAAAGTGTAACTATTGGGAAAACGTGGTTCGGTGCGGTTGAAAAAACAACACGCTCCGGTGAACCTTATTTTGTAAATATGATCGCTATTCCAATCATGCGATCAGGTGAAAAGCTATTTTCCGTTACTTTCCTCGAATTAGATATCACTGTCGACGTAAGTTTAAGGGACCAGCTACAACAAATCGCATTCATCGACTACGAAACCGGACTAATGAGCCGTTACAAGCTTGAAACAACCGTGGCAGAAATTATTGAAGAAGCAAAAAGTTTCTCATTTGTCTTCATTACTATTGACCACTTTTACACATTGAAAAATCTTCAGTCATCTGAATCGAAGATAGAACTTATTAATTCGTTTTCTAATAGGCTTAAGCGATATTTCCAGGACAATCTAATAGCTAGGGTCGGTGCAAATGAATTTATCGTCCTCACCGCCTTCGGTGATTGGTATGTACAAGGCCTGCTATTATTCCTGGAGCAGCAACCAATCTATATCGACAACATTGCTATTCCATTATCCATTAGCGGGGGCGTCGTCCGCTATCCTGAAGACCAAAAAACGTATAATCATCTTATGAAGGCTGCATTGACCGCTACAAAAGATGTTATCAAAAATGGTGGCGGCAAAATTGCTACACTATCAGCCGAATCACATAAAGTGCTAAATAGGCGAGCAATTATTGACCAAAAAATGTTATCTGCACTGAACCATAATAACTTGCAAGTCGTTTATCAACCACAGTTGGATATCGCTTCTGGCGAAGTGACGCTTTACGAAGCGCTCGTTCGATGGGAAGATAACGAGCTCGGTACTATTATGCCTGATGAGCTTATCCCTATTGCAGAAGAGAACGGTCACATCCATGAAATTGGAGCTTTCGTACTTGAAGAAGCCGCATCACTTGCCGCCCACTGGAATAGACAAGGCCGTCAAGTAGACATTTCAGTGAACACTTCCGTTCGCGAGTTCAGTAATACAAAGATGAAAGACAAAGTTTTAGAAATTCTCAAGGAGACAAAATGCCAAGCAAGTAGCATCCAATTAGAAATAACCGAGAAATTCGCTTTTCAAGCTGAAGAGGAAAGTTCAATCATCCTTCAGATGAAAGAACTTCAAGACGCAGGAATCGAGTTCATACTAGACGATTTCGGAACCGGTTATGCATCATTCCGTTATATGCAGCATCTACCGATTACAAAAGTAAAAATCGATAAGTTATTTACTAACTCTTTAACGACACAGCCGAAGACGCGTCAACTCGTCGAAGGAATGATACGTTTCAGCAAGTCGATGGGATTATACGTCGTAGCGGAGGGCGTCGAAACGAAAGAGCAGTATGACCTTCTCGTAAAGTTGGGAGCAGATGCCGTCCAAGGCTATTATATCGGCATGCCAGTAGCTTCAGACAAAATCCGATTTAAGGGTATAGATTAACGAAACGGAGTGGCTCTTACTAGGAGAACACTCCGTTTTTCATCTGACTAGGCTTCGGACGCCCCCCTCGGGTCATAAGCCATTTTGTTGCGGTGGCTGCAGGGATGCAGTGGGGAGGGATTGAACTTCATCCCTCCTTGTTGCGACAGGACGTCGCGCTCTTAGACTGCCTTCCTTTTCACTTATGCCTGTCGGGACTGAACCACGCCCTCCGGCTTTTCCTAAATCGTTTTCCCCCTCTTCCTTCCGATACCCGATCGAAAGATGAGCTGAATGATCACTTCCGCGAAAACAAGTCCCATAGCAATCGCCCCCGATACCATGAAAGCTCCAGATGCAAAAGAAATTGCCGTTAAATAATCTTTTTCAACGATATGCCGCATCGCATTATAAGCCATCCCCCCCGGCACAAGCGGAATGATTCCAGCAACGCTGAATATGATCATCGGCGTACGGAAACGCTTGGCAAATATATGCGCAACGAGCGCAACCATAAAAGCTCCTAGGAAAGAAGCTTGTACGGGATCACCCGACATTTCATTAAACACACTATAAATAAGCCAACCCGTCATCCCAACAAAACCACAATAAAATAACATTCTACGAGGGGCATTAAATATAATTCCGAACCCAGTAGCAGCAAGGAAACTGAGAATCGCTTGTATTATCCACGTCAAAACTCTAACCCCTTTTCAATTCAGAAAGATAAAACGAGTGCTACGCCAGCTCCGATTGCAAATGCCGTCAGAAAAGCTTCTGCGCCTTTTGACAAGCCAGACATAAAATGGCCCGCCATCAAATCTCGGACTGCATTCGTAATGAGGAGGCCAGGAACAAGCGGCATGACCGATCCGATGATGATTTTGTCCAGTTCAAATCCTAATCCGGTTTGTACTGCCGCAAACCCGATAAGCCCTATGAACAATGAGCCAACAAATTCCGCAAAAAACTTCACCCTTGTCAGCTCATGAATCTTTGTCACAATGACGTAACCGACACCTCCTGCAAATATTGCAGAAGGGACATCCCTCCAAAGACCTTCATATAAAATAAGAAAGCTACCGCTTGCAATGGCTGCGGCAAGGATTTGCAACCAGAGTGGAAACATAACATTCGCTTTTTCGATTTCTTGGAGCTTATTATACGCTTCTTCAAGTGTATATTCATTGGCAGACAGCTTACGTGAAACGTCATTAACGAGCGCAACTTTCTCAAGGTCCGTCGTCCGGTTCTTTATCCGGATCAGCTTCGTATGATGTGGACTGCCTGGTGAAAAAATAATACCTGTCGGCGTAACGAAACTATGAGTAGCGGATAGGTGCTGCGTTTCAGCCATTCGCGCCATTGTATCTTCTACCCGGTACGTCTCGGCTCCAGCTTCCATCATGAGACGTCCCGCGAGCAGACAGCAGTCTATTGCCAACTCTTTATCCATATTCGACATCTCGTGTCCTCCTTGCATAAGAAGAATGTAATTCAATCCCTCTCACTAGAGAAATAAAACTCAATTTCCCTCTAGTAAATAATCTTATCGTTGCAGACGCTAAATGACAATGAACAAGTTGAGATATACTTTTTTCCATTTAGAAAAGTGGAATGCGCCTAAAAGGATCGGAGCTTAAGTGCGCCACTTCCTGTCGCAGTCTTTACCACATTAGCCGGGACGTCTTATGATCCGATTTCCTAGGCGCGGAACTAAACACTATTCCATGTTGCAAAACTTATCCTTATCTCAAAATGAATGGTCCAGCATTAAGCTGGACCATTCAGTAACGTTTCACATCTAATTGATTTTCAAACTATCAATTGGTGCGTACGTATCAAGCGAGTAAGTATTGATTTCCTTCATTGAAACTGTATACAAAATGTCTTTACTATAAAGCATACGCTGAATTTCTCTTTCCCAATCCCCGTATTGTTCTCCGTGACTTTTCGCTCTCAGTAAATCCCCTTTCAGGACAATACCATTTTCTGGTGTAATTTCGTAGACGAGTGCACCGGAGCTTTGGAAATCTATGTTATGATTTCCCCCTATTTCATCATAAATGGATACTGGGAAACCATATAAATTTCGTTCTTTATGCTGAAACAACGCCTTATGATTATGTTGAACCTGCGAGTATGTTCCACGCCCGCCAATGATTTCTGTGTCCTTCTCTTTTGGATTATTAAAGTCAGTTACGTCGAACAAGGAAACCTTCATACCCATAGTCAAAATGAGCGGCTCTCCCCCTTGTGGATTTTTCTCCGCAACTGTTTCATAGCCAAAACCAATGAGATGGTTTTCGTCAAGCGGATGCAAGTAGTTACTGAAGCCTGGAATCTTTAGTTCTCCAAGAACTTTAGGGGCAGTTGGATCGGCCACATCGATTACAAACAGTGGATCCGTTTCCCTGAACGTCACCATATAAGCCTTATCCCCCATGAAACGTGCAGAGTAGATACGCTCCCCTTTCGCAAGACCTTCAACTGAACCGGTAATATCAAGGTTTTCATTCAATATGAAGAGATGATTTTTAGATGGCTTTTTATCATCCCACATATTCCCTTCTGTCGTAACGACACGGAAATAACCATTGTGTTCATCCATCGAAAACTGGTTGAGTAAATGTCCTTTCAACGTAGTTGAATTTTCAAATGTGACGTTTGTCTTGTTCAATGTGAACTTGAATAATTCACTGTTTGCAATGGCTGGATTCCAGCTCGTTTTATGAGAAGTAGAGGCGTTCGTTTCGTAAATTGTCGCTGTAAGATACAGATTTTCTTTGGACATATAAAGTTGCTCACTGCCGCCAAGATAACCCTTTGTCACGACCTTACCTTCTGCGGGTGAAGAAAGATCGATAGCAGTAATAACAGAATATGATGGTTCCATCGCTCCTGGTAAAATCGCGATGTCTCTATAGTCTAAGAGCTTCGATTCTTTACCTTGGGCGGAGTCATAAGCTTGCGGACGGAGTAAGTCTCCTTCGAAATTCTCCATACCCCAAAAATCTGGCCAAACGTTCGTTACAAAGTACAGCATATCTCCTGTTTTTCGCGCACCGTTTAAATAGCCTTCAGCACCTATCTCCCGTAAGAGTTTGGGACTTTTCGGATTCGACACAGTATACATGCGAACTGTTGTCATTCCGTTCATCGGTCTGCTGATTCTTGCCTCAGTATTCCCCTCACTTTGGTAATGTTCATATTTCTCACCAAAAACAATTAGCATGTCTCCATGAAGAATTAGCTGGGAAGGATAAAATTCTTCTTCCATCTTTATCGTTGATAGTTTTTTGATTTCCTGCGGATTACGAATATCAGTAACTGTGACTTGATTACTACCCACAACAGCGTAAATGTAGTTGCCGTCCGTCTTTACAATATCGGCTTCGTCGACCCCTTCAACTTGGTTGTTCGTTGTCGAATGATCCCCACTTTCGCCTTGAGCGGATACAGCTGTTTCGGACTTGGATTTATCTGAGCTTTCCATTTCGACAAATTCTTGGCGATCTGCCTGTTGCATGGACTTAGCCCGTTCGAAATAGGCTTTTAACTCCTTTGCAGATGTGACGGATTCGATTGTTTCATGGACAGTGAAATTAATTTCATCGACTGGAAGAGATTTCAATACTTTACCATTGAACGCATTTTTCTCGACGTGTAGTGTATATGAACCAGGCGCTAGGCTCTTCACATCCAGGGTTTTACCTGCATCTTGAAGTGTGAGGTCTGCGGTTATCCTCTTTCCATTTCGATCGGTAACATAGAGATCATCCGATCCAATTGCATCTTTTTTCAATGGCGTAGAGAAGTTAGCTTGCCACCCTTGTTTGGAAAGTGCAATATCGGTAGCTGTGACAGTTACTTTGTCGATGACTAGTGCAAAAGAAATTGCAACCATGGTAATAAGTGCCGTAACAAATAGCCAAATAACTTTTTTTCTCAATTTGATCAACCCTTTCCTTTTTTTCGTTAGTTACACCATTAGACTCTGATAGGAAGATTTCGTTTCACTAAACTGAAAAATTTATTCGTTGTGGTCTAGGATAGAATGCATGTTGTTTACTCTTGATAAAACAATGCTTACTTTCTCGGAAACAGTGTCTAGTCTGAGTGGCGCGAGCTAGACACTAGGCCATATTAAAAACTTAAACTTTCTTACCTATCAAAAACGTGTCACTTTAACAATCCATTGTGAAGGCGACTCGTTTTGATCCCGCATTACCGGACAGTAAAAAAAAACCTACTTTAAGTCTTCAAGGACACGAGAAGACTTAAAGTAGGGATCGAGAAAACTCTTAAGTACTAATATTAACTTCATTGCGGTTTAAATATTGCAGTATCGCTCCGTTTCATGACTTATATTGTAAAATTATGTTAATAACATATCGAATGAGTGGACCGCATACGATATGCTAAGGTGGGACAAGAGAAAAGGGGGATGTTTTGTGAAAGTATTAACTAGATGGTCGAACACGCTAATGGAGCGGTATTTACCGGATCCGTACATCTTCGTCGCAATTTTGACGTTGGTCGTGTTCTTGCTGGGTCTCGGTTTAACCGATTCTGGACCGCTCGATATGGTTAGGCATTGGGGAGATGGTTTCTGGGGGCTTCTCGCATTTACAATGCAAATGGTTATTGTTCTTGTAGCAGGACATGTGTTAGCAAATAGTCCGATATTCAAGAAGTTATTAAGCACGGTAGCGGGTTTCGCGAAATCACCAGGTTCTGCAATTCTTCTAGTTTCAGTTGTATCGCTGATTGCTTGTTGGATTAACTGGGGCTTCGGTCTCGTTATCGGTGCACTTTTCGCAAAAGAGATTGCACGCAAAGTAACAACGGTCGACTACCGGCTCTTAATTGCAAGCGCTTACTCAGGTATGATTGTTTGGCACGGTGGACTAGGTGGGTCGATTCCACTTTCAATCGCTACAGCGGATCACCCATTTGCAGGCATTATGGGTGTCGTTCCGACGTCAGAAACAATTTTTTCAAGCTATAACATAATTATTGTAGTCGCACTTATTATTTCAGTTCCAATTTTGAACCGCTTCATGATGCCAAAACCAGAAGATACGGTTACGGTCAATCCGAAGCTGCTGGAAGAACCTATTGAAATTGAAGAAGATACAGATCGTACACCAGCAAGCAAGCTAGAAAATAGTGTTACGCTTTCCATGCTGATTGGTGCGCTCGGTCTCGTATACTTAATACAGCATTTTGTTTTAAAAGGCTTTGATTTAAATTTGAATATCGTCAACTTGATATTCTTTACGCTCGGAATCATTTTCCACGGTACACCAAAACGATTCCTTGCAGCAGTGACAAATGCTGTGAAGACGGCAGGCGGTATCATTATCCAATTTCCATTCTATGCGGGAATAATGGGAATGATGGTTGCATCAGGGCTCGCGGGCGTCATGTCTGAATGGTTCGTTAGCATTTCGAATGAGCACACATTCCCACTCTTTACATTTTACGCGGCAGGACTTGTAAATTTTTTCGTACCTTCGGGTGGCGGACAATGGGCCGTGCAAGCTCCCATCATGTTGGAAGCGGCTCAAACACTTGGCGTCAGCTATTCAAAAACAGCAATGGCTATCGCATGGGGTGATGCTTGGACAAACATGATCCAGCCGTTTTGGGCATTACCTGCACTTGCAATCGCTGGGCTTCGCGCGAAGGATATTATGGGGTACTGTTTATTTGTTCTTATACTAAGCGGCATCGTCATTAGTATCGGATTGTTTTTCTTCTAAATTAATTCAAAGGGGGCGTCCTGCAAGTCGGTAATTATCGACTTACGGGACGCCCCCTTATTATGTTTATAGTAGAGTTCCTTGATGTTAGAAAGTTTCGTACCGATTATAAACCCGGATTGACCAATCATATATCCTTGAACACCGATTATAAATACCGATCGACCAATCATATATCATCACACACCGATCATAAACACGGATTGGCCAATCATATATCCTCGCCGACCGATCATATATCCTCACAAGTAACTCAACATACGTTCTTATTTGCATACATCATGGATTTTACACCATGATGTATGCTTCTAGAACACATTATTTATTAATAATCATATAAAGTAATTTGACTTCATTTTCATTAACATTAAAATTAATTTCTAGCGCGTAGTATCCTTGGCTTTCATTTGAAAGATCTATTGTAAACTTATCTACGTTTTGTGCAAAGTCATTCACGTCTACTATTATCACTTCTCCAGTATTCGTTTTTTTCAATCTCACTTCTTTAGGCAGTACTTTACTCCCGTTGACATCTATTACGATGTTCTCTATTTCGGCAACTGGTCCTCTTGCTTCTCCCACTGCGATTATTTGGGAATTGGCTGCTACGTTTTCCAATTTTCTTAATCCTTTAAGTGGAGAAAAATCGGTTACTTTGTTTCCATCAATATCTAGCTTAATTAAGTTCTTCGCATGCTCTAGCCCTTCAAGAGTAATAACTCGTCCCGTACGATTTGTTAAACTTGTGAGATTGTACATATCACCTAACGTTATGTTTCCAGTTAAACCTAACGTTGATTTTATAGACTGTTCTAAGTATTTATCTTTTATTGTTATAACAGAATCTAATACCACTTCAAGTAAAGCCTCTGTTGCTTGTTTTAATTCTTCTACCGCCTGATCTACTGCTGTTTGCGTTGCTTCTTTGTTAACTAAAAGTTCTTCTGCTTTTATAACACTTGATTCAAATGCTTGTACACTTTCTTCCGTGTATACCTCTGTATTAAGTGCTTTCGCAACTTCAATAGCCTGTTCTAAATTATTCTTGTAAACTCTTTCTGAATTTGCGTAATGTAATTTAGTATCTCCCCACGTTGCATGGTCTGAACCATTTCCATTTCCACCATCCGTTACAACTAACTTCAGCTCTTTCGCTCCGTTAGTATCAATTTCAATAAATTTTTGTGGGTCTCTCGAGTTCATTAATCCACTTTCAAATTTCTTTACTCCGTCAACATATACTTCGAAGGTTACGGAACCAATAGAACCATGCATTTGTCTATCCACACCGACAAATGACGTAAAGTAATCCGCTTTCTTATCAGTCAAATCATACACAATCGTAGTGTTAGAATGTGCTCCAATCCCTTTTTCATAAGAGACTTCATTTCCAAGTTCGTCATTCAATCTTAATGTTTTCCAACTGATAGATTGATTTTTTAAAGGAGCAGCGTAACTGTTTTGCGTAGACTTCCAGTCAAAGTCAGATAGATAGTTGTAATCTTCCATATCGACGACGGCTATTGTTCGGGTCTTAATAACTTCATTTCCATCACTATCTACTACTTTATAATTTATGTTGTACTTACCAGCTCGCTCAAAGTTCACCTGATTTTCTCCAGTTACTTCTACATGAGAAGTTAGGTCTCCATCTTCCGCATCTATTGCTGAATAAGCTTCTATTACTTTGATTTCTTGTCCTACCTTAGTTGACACAGATTTCGGAATCGTAAGTTCAGGTGCATTGTTAAATAATAGAAACGCGGCATTCCCAAAACTTCCGTGATCCGAGGAAATTCCGTTACCTGCATTATCTATAACAAGTTTTAATTGACTTACATCTTTAACCGGAATTCTAATAAGTTTTGCAGCTGTATTATATTTCATAATCCCACTGTTATAAACTTCTTTACCATCCGCTAAAACTTTAAATATTATACTTGAATTGGTTTGTTCCGCTATATTTCTATCAACACCTATATACGTTTCCAAGTATTCGTAGTTAGAATTTGTTAGGTTATAAACAATTTCAGCATTTGCATGTGTACCAATGCCTTTATCAAATTCTTTTACTTCCCCATTGACTAGTAATTTAATCGTACTATTCGTACTCGATTTGTCTTTACCAACAGTACCGTGATCAGTTCTTGCTGATTCCCAAGGTATGTCACTCACATATTTAGAGGCACTGTACACAGCGATTCTTCTTGTCTTCATCACTTCATTTCCATCACTATCAGTGACCGAATACTCTATATTGTAAGTGCCTGTTTTGTTGACAGTGAATCCATTTTCCTTTACTTTAATATGCTCTTTTAAGTTACCATCTTCTGCATCAAATGCTTGTACATCCTTCAGCATATCAAACTCACTATTCAGTTTAACTGCTGTAATTTCTTCAGGTATCGTTAATGAAGGCTTACTAGAGTTTTTAACAAACTTAGCATCTGCCCACACTGTATGATCTGATTCGTTTCCATTATTATTTGCATCTGTCGTTACAAGTTTAATTTCTTTTGCACCAGTTACAGGGATTTTCACAAATTCATGCAATGTGTTTGCTTGGAAAACATCACTACCAAATTTCTTTTCTCCATCTATCCACACTTCAAATGTTGCTGATGATTTTTTTCCTTTCATCGACTGATCAATTCCAATATAGCTTTCAAAGAAATCATAACCTTCGCCTTCAATATCATAGACTACTTCCGAATTGGCATGTACACCAATCCCTTTAGCGTAGCTTGCAGCTACTCCTTGTCTAAGAAGCGTAATCGTTCCCCCGGCTGGTGCTTTATCTTTCTTTAAATCAGCCCAGCCAACACTTGCTAATTTGGAACTCTTGTCGGAAATATATGCGTAATCACTTACTACCGTAACTTTCGTTGTTTTTATTTCTTTTATATCTTCATTTATTACTTCATATACAACTTCATAGTTTCCTTTTTTCGCCACATCTACGTCGGTAGATTTCACAATTACGTCTTGCGTAATATCTTCCCCTTGATACGTAATTGCTTTTACATAGTCCATTGGGTCAAACGCTTGGTGTAATTTTAGCGTCACATGCTCTTCAACAGATAATACTGGTCTGAATGAATTAATTTCTACTGGTTTTAGTGCATTTAGTTTTTTATCATATACAACAACTTGATAGGTGTAGTTCTTGTTTGTATCTATATCTTTATCTATAAAACTGTTAGAAGAAGTGAACCCTACAATTTCCCCATTTCTTACTATTTCATAACCTAAAAAGTCTTCTCTATAACTCTTGTCTAGTGTAAAACTTAACGTGTTGTTTTTATTTCCTGCATTAGAAACTAAGTTAACACCAACCGAAGCATTTTTATCTGCTATTCCATTTCCTTTATACCCTACTACAGAGTCATTTAAATACCATAATTTGTCCGGCTTCGGATACTTGCTAGTCTTCTCTCTTGTTTCTTTGTTAACCATAAAACCATGTCTAGCAAAATGTTCGCTTAAATCTATTCCTAGCACTTCAGAGGAGAATTCAACTAAATATTGTTGTTTAGAGCTATCTCCATCTATAAGCTGTATATTTTTCTCTCTATATACTCTGTTTAATTTCCCCCAGTATCCTGGACTATACAATTCTATTTGCCAATAAACACCCAATTTTTCAAAAAATCCTTGATTACTATAATCTTTCAGGTTTTCTTTTAGTACATTTTTATATATGTTATCTTCATATGGTATTCTCATATCTGTTTTGTTATAAAAAGTAGACATATATTGTGGTAGCATGTTATTCGTAGTTTCACCATATAATCTAGCATTTACATCCATTTTATGGCCTATCTCGTGGGTTAAGCCCCATGATGGTCCTCTAACTTCAAACGGGATTAAGTGGTTAGCCATAACGTCATCTAACGTTCCGATATGATCACCCGCGGCGTACATATAGGCATAGGGTTGTGCAAGTCTTACGCTTTCTCTTATATATTTAGGGTCATGAACTTCGCTACTTGCATCTAAACCATAATATCTAAAAAGCTCTTTCATATGAATATTGTAAGACTTAATTGTTTCTAATGGACTATAGCCATCTTCTATATATGTTTTGTAGGCACCAGTTGCTGTACCCGTCCACATAATATGATCACTCACGAATTCGAAAACATCTAGTACTTCTCTCTCTTCAACAATTGGGTGTTGCGCTATATCTTCATCTAATTTTTTCTTATAATCTATTAAGAATGATTTGAACTCTTTAAGGTCCGTATTTGCAGTTGCAAATGGTATTTTCGCGGCACCTTCAAATCGCAGTACCGGAGCTTTCCCTTGTTCTTCTTCAGTATATGGATTAATAATATATATACTTCCACCAGGTGTTACAGCTTTTTTATACCAGCCATCTTTTGCGATTGCAGGTACTGTTATTATATTTTTACCAGCAACTAGATTAACATCTTTTCTCCAGCTTGACCAAGCACCTTCTTGTTGAGCAAAAGATAACTTAGGTAATGGGCCTTTGGTGTTTGCATCAACATATACAGTTATTTTATCTCCTGGCTGAGCTGCAAATCCTGTTGGTTGAAGATTGTTGCCAAAACCAAATTTTAATTTTTGATTTGCATGTTTCACCATATCCCCACGCTGTTCCGCTACAACAAGCGTTCCCTCTGTTTCGACTTTTCCACTTACTACAGCCCTAGCTAAATCTAAAATCTCTTTCAATTTAGATTCATACAAAGGATGGGTATTTGCTTCTATTTCTAGGGTATTTATCTTTTCTATGCTGTTATACGAATCGATGACTTTGCTCATTGTACCGTCTGTAAATAAGCTTTCTATTTTATCTGATACAGCATCTTCTTTGTAGAATATTAACTCTGAAGCACTTGCCCAGTCTTGATTTGCTTTTGTAAAGACAAATTTTATTCTCTTAAATTCTGTAGGCGCAAATTGGATTTCAACTACATCTCCTGTTGAACCTTTATATTCTCCAGAAGACACTAACTGGAAATCACCATCATCAGTAGTTGAGCTATATATTTCAAATTCTTGCGCAAAGCCCTTTCCTTTAGCACTTGATTGTCTGGCTGCATACACAATTCGATTTAATTGCGTAGTTTTATCAAAATGAACGATTACCTCATTTTTAAAATCTGAAGTATTCGGTTTACCAGTCTCCCAATGTGTATTAAGATTTCCATCTATTGCATACTCAATAAAAGAATTTGCATATCTTCCACCATTACCGGTAATCGACTTTATTGTGGATTTATCTATTTTAAATACTTGATTATAAGAATTAATAATTTCATCTTCATATAAATCAAATTTACTAACCTTTGCCTTATTCCTTTCGCTATCCCCACCTTCTATTGCATTTGTCACCTCATTCTCAATTTTCACTTCTTGCGCTAGAACTGTAACTGGTCCACTCAACATGTTAAAAATTAGTGTGGCGGATAGTATAATCGCCATAAACTTAGTCATCATTTTCCCTCCCGATCTATGATTTATTTAAAAAAAGGCACAAAAAAACTACTCCCTCAGAGTAGATTCGATTTGTGTGAGGTAAAGTTAAAAACCTCACATAAACAAAAAGTAAAATTCACTCTTTGGCAACTGGCTGACATAGTTATAAACCTTAGTCCCTTTAGCTTTGCGTCCCTACATTTCTATAGGTTTGCCTATTTAGTTTTAGTTTTTTTATAATATTAACACAATACGACATATTTCCACATGAATCATTTATACCCCTAAAGAATCAGGACCTTTGAACAACGTTATGTAAAATTTTTAACATAGTTCCACATATATTATCTTATGATATATGTAGAAACCTCCATTTCAGCAATCATAAGTCGGAAAGAGAAAGAGCATTTCTATAATTTACATTTAAACTTAATAGAACAAAAGCTGAGACTTCTTCGATAATTGCGAGAAAGGACACTGATGCATCTCTGTTCCCATTAGTAAACCTAACTTGTGATATTCGGCTAGGTTGTAACAGAAAAAGCATATATAACTCTATTACTTCCATAAAAAACTTTAATAATTAAACACGTCTGTTGATTAATCAAAAATAGCCAGTAATTAACTTAATCCCCCGGCCGCACTTGTATAGTTGCGCATTGGGATCACTTTGGATTGAATGACTTCTAGTACGATTACCGAGATGTCTGGATGTGTAGGAATGCGACTTTGTCGCATCCCTACACATTTTTTTCGTTAATCGTATGGTTGTCTTTCATCCGTCGCGCTCCAAATGCTTAAGTACACAGAGTGCTGAAGATTTTTGAGACGAAAGAATAGCTGACTTCTTACCGAGAGAAAAGCCGCCAAAGATGCAATTTTGGCGGCTGATGCTTTCTCTATGGTTTTTTCTTACTTATTTTAAAGGAGTGTCACTTTCTATAAGGCATTACATGATCTTTGCTAAAAGTAAGCAAGGAAAGCATTGTACAACGTGCAAGAGTGCCCGAATTTGCATCTTCGGCCACTTACACTCTTCATAGAATGTCATCTATTCTTTTCTTCCGAAACAACTGCATTTTTCACTTGTACATTGTTGGAACCCGACAGGCAAATATTCACAACCGGATTACTAAAGAGGAATGAATTGCAATTCCTCCTTAAATCTGTCATGAATAGTTAGCCGAAAGCGGTCCGAAAATAGGCCAGTGAAAATGGAGGTTATCAAGCCCTTACTCGGACATCCTCTGTCCAAGTAACTCGTTTTATTTAGACTTAAATCTCTCTGTCTTGTCCCAACCAATTATTTGGCGATTTTTCTTAGCTTTTATATAAAAAATCAAACTGCGTACGAACAAATAGGAAAATAGCTGCGCGTACGTAAAGTACATAATGACACTGACAAAAATATTAACTGGCGAAAAGGTTCTTTGACTCGCCTGTGCCGCAAATAACTGCGCTGTATACACAATATAGGCAAGATACCAGATGAATAAGAGCGGATAAGTGTATTCGATAAAAAAGACATCAAGAATTCCCAATACAAACCATACATACGAAAAAACAAGAAAAAACCAGAAAATGACGTAAACAAGCAGCTGGTGAATGGAATGAACGAGCAGCTTCCCTTTGAAATAGCCTGGTTCTGTAAGCGTTTTTTCTACTATGTATAAGTTCCCTTGCAGCCATCTTGTCCTTTGTTTCAAGTAGACTCCAAGCGTTTCAGGCTCTTGTTCCCACGTGATTGACTCTGGAACAATCGGCAAATAATACCCTTTTTGTGTAATACGCAATGTCAATTCTGCATCTTCCGCAATAGCGTATGGATCGTATCCTCCAAGTTCTTCTATGACCGATCTTTTCACAAGCATGTTCGTGCCAGTAAGTGATCCTGTTTTGAACAGTTGCCACCTTCCCGATTGCATAAGTAGTTGAAACACTTGAAATTCAATAGATATCATTCTCGTTAGCCAGCTTGCTGATTCGTTCATCGTCCGTACATATCCGACGGCTCCGCCTGCCCGTTCCTGTGTTTCTGCAATAGCAACCAACTTTACAAGCGCGTGCCGTTCTGGTTGATTGTCCGCATCATACACACAATAATATTTGTTTTCCGAAATACTTAGTCCATAATTAAGGACCCTCGATTTTCCACGTGGTTCTCCTGGAGGTACTTTTATATGGTGGACGTTTTTAAAGGTATTTGCAAACGCATCCGCGATTTCAGCTGTATTATCAGATGAGTTATCATTCAATATATAAATTTGCAGAATACCTGGATAATCGATTGCTACCATCGCTTCTATTGTGTCCTTAATGACGACTCCTTCATTGTGTGCTGGAATTAAAATATCTACACCAGGATAAAAGTCCAATACTGGGACTTTTTTGTGTGTAATCCTGCTATACAATCCAGCAATCGTTAAAATAGAATAGTATAGGAGCAATACTAAAAAAAGGGCTGTCGTAAAAAACAGTAACATTCTAACATTGAATATTACTGCGATAACAAGCAGAGTGAGAAACAGAACAAAACTCAGAATTAGAACCCCAATCCGGCCTGTCATGTGACCACCACCGATTCACGTAAGGTCTTATCTCCCTCAATTTTCATTACGGTCCACCTGATTTTCTCGACCGCATTTTCTTCCAGGCGTTCTACCAAGAGCTTTTCAAGCCGCCCCCTTACAATCTCAAGGCCCTTTTCTTCAGTATTTTGAACCAGAACTATGAGCGTTGAATCATTATATTGACCGACAATGTCGTAGTTTTTCCGAAACACCGCATACATCATACTAGCTAGAGTATGCATGACTTTTTTCCGAACAGTCCGATTCACATCACTTAAATCTGCTTTTAAATAGAAGCCTATTTCATTACGACGGCTCATATTAGCTAGTATAAGTACCGCCTGTTTCTCAAATTCACGCTTTGTTAAGACGCCCTCTTCTAAAATATATTCTTCTAACTGGCTAATGCGTTTTTTCAATAGCCTGTTCTCCGCACCAATCTGATAGACATATTTCGATAAGCTATAAAGCGAAAATAAATGAATCAAGAAAATGAAATGCAGACCGATTGCCAGTGCCTGTTCACCTGGCTGCCAGCTATTTTTGAATGCTAGGAAGAGAAAATAGAATACGGTCACAAGTATTAATGTGATATAAAAGAAAAACGCAGCTCTGTCCGACACACCAAAAAATAATAATGCCAGAAAACCGAATCCTAAATAGTAATAGAGTGGTACCTCGTTGTAGGTAATGACCAAGACGACAAGTATCGATACAAGCCAACTGACCGAGGCAATCGGCAGTTTTATCCGGTCCCAAACCTTTCGTTTTTTCAATAACATCACCTTCCTTACTAGTTTTCCATTCCATCTGTCAGGATAAAAAAACTATATACTACTTTTTTTATAGATTAATCTATTTGTTTATAGTCGTCAATTCAGGGAATAATCTCTTTATACAAATAATAAACCAAATAGGAGGAAGTCACATGACAAAAGATAAATATGAAAAAATTGATAAACAGGTGCCAGGGCAAACACAGAATCAGCAACCTGGTGTAGAGGCGGAAATGAATCCTGCACCGATTTATGATGATAAAAATTATGTAGGCTCAGGAAAATTGAAAGGAAAAAACACTTTGATAACAGGCGGAGATAGCGGTATCGGTCGCGCAGTAGCTGTCGCTTTTGCAAAGGAAGGTGCGAATGTAGCGATTGCATATTTGAGTGAACAGGAGGATATCGATGCAGCTAAAACAGTGGAACTCATTGAAGGTTATGGTGGAAAAGCGCTGAAAATTCGTATCGATATAAGTGAGGAAGAACATTGTGAGCAATTGGTTGACAAGGTTATTGATGAATTCGGCAGTTTGAATGTCCTCGTCAACAATGCCGCAAAACAATTCCCACAAAAAGATATCTCCCTGATTTCATCCGACCAGCTTCGGGAAACATTCGACACGAATTTCTTCGGTTTATTTTATATGTCTAAGGCGGCTTTGAATCATATGACAAAAGGCGATACCATCGTCAACACTTCGTCCGTCACAGCTTATAACGGCTCAAAAGAATTGCTCGATTACTCTGCGACAAAAGGAGCCATTACTTCCTTTACACGTTCTCTCGCACTGAACTTGGCCGAAAAAGGGATACGTGTCAATGCCGTTGCCCCTGGCCCGATTTGGACACCGCTCATCCCAGCAACATTTGATAAGGAAAAGGTTAAACAGCACGGTGCGGATACGCCGGTTAAACGTCGAGGCCAACCTGCTGAAAATGCACCGGCCTATGTGTTTCTCGCTTCAAGTGATTCCAGCTATATGACCGGCCAGACGATACATGTTGATGGTGGCGGTTTCGTAGGATCTTGAACGAATTTGACAACCCCTTAGAGACAATTTCTCTGAGGGGTTTTTCCCTTATGTTGTTTACTTTCCTCCAAACAATTGTACTCATAGCTGTCAACCGAAAAACCAACAAAATAGCCCCTCTAGACGGAATTTCTTCCGTCTAGAGGGGCTATTTTAATTATGCTTCCACTGTTTCTTTTGAATACCTCTTTTTGTAAATCAGTGCGAAGTATCCGAATGTAATCGCAAGGAATGCGACCATGAATCCGATAAGAATACCGTTGTTCATCCAAAGGAACGACATATTACCTGTTGAGATGGCGGCTTTAAATGCTTGAACGGAATACGTCATCGGCAGTAATGTGTTGAAAATTTGCAGTGGTGCTGGTATTAATTCAAGTGGGAATGTCCCTGCACTTGTCGTCAATTGCAAAATAAGGACAAGAATTGCTACGAATCGTCCTGCGTCCTTAAGAATGGACACGCACATCTGTACAAGTGCAATGAATGTGTAACTCGTGATGATTGCAGTCAAGATGAATAACGGTGTATTCACTGTTTCCATTCCGAGTGCAAACTTGACAACCCCCGCTGCGATAAGCGCCTGCAATAGACCTACGATTGCCAACACAGAAACTTTACTTGCAAACCATCCGAATGCCCCTGTAGGCTTAATAGCCGGCTCTACTAGCGGGAAGACGATGGAAAGAAGAAGTGCACCAACAAATAGTCCAAGAGATAAGAAGTATGGTGCAAAACCGGTACCGTAGTTTGGTACATGGTTAATGCCGTCCTTCTCGACATCGACAGGTGCTCCGACCATGCCATATGTTTTATCTGTAGGATTCACTTCACTTGCTGTTGCATTTGCTTCCGCAAGTTTTTCTTGCAGCGTCAGCGTACCTTCATCAAGTTCTACTATGCCGTCTGCCAATGTTGCTGATCCATCAGCGAGTTCTTGCGATTTAGATGCAAGTGTATCTGTTCCGGTTTTCAAAGTGCCCGATCCTTCTGTTAATGAAGCAAGACCGGAGGCCAGATCAGATGATCCTTTCTCTGCCGTATTCACGCCTTTCGAAAGTTGAGCAATTCCAGATGAAAGTTCTCCATTACCCGATGCTAGAGCATTTGCCCCTTCGCGAAGGTCTGTAGATGAACCATTCAATTTCTGTAATCCTGCCATAGCCTGGTTATGCGCGCCTGCAAGTTGACCTGCAGCACCATTTAACTCAGCAGTACCTGCCGACAATGCACCTGTACCAGCAGTAAGTTGCTGCATTCCCCCTGATAGCTCAGCACTTCCTTGTTTCACTTGGCTCAGTGCTGCATTTAACCCTGCTTGTTGTTCCTCCGTCAGTGTTGCAAGTACCGGAGCAAGACTTGCTGAAAGCTGATCAATTCCAGCTCCTAAGTTTGTAGATCCTTTTGCAAGTTGGCCGGCAGCTGTATTTAATTCAGCTGTTTTTTCTTTCACTGTACTTACTGCACCATCAAACTCTTTTTCTTTCTGGGCAATTTGTCCATAACTCACTGTTAATTGGCCGACACCTTCTGTATATTGAGCGATGCCATCTTTCAGCCCACTAGCGCCTGCTGATGCCTTTTGCGCTCCTGTAAGAAGATCTTTTGATCCTTGCGATAAAGTACCAAGTCCTTTATTCAACTCATTAGCACCCTTAGCAGCATCGCTCGCTCCTTGTGCAAGTTTCTGTGAACCATCCGCAAGTGTAATTGTGCTGCTTGCCAATGTTTCAAGATACCCTTTTAATTCATCTGCGCCAGATGATAATTTTGTGGCACCGTCATGTAATTCACCGGCACCGTCCGCCGCTTCACCAAACCCATCGCCCATTTCCGTGATGGAATCAAAGATTTTTTCTGCATACGTTGTAGCAACTTGTTCATTCACTTCTGCACGAATCCGGTCCATCGCCGTTTCTCCGATTTGAGCAGAAAGGAAGTTGAACCCTTCATTTGGCTTGTAGACAATTGTTAATTTCTCCGGTTCATCATCCAAAAGTGTAGTTGCGTGTTCAGAAAAGTTTTCTGGTATTTCAATTACGACATAATAATCTTCATTTCCAAGCCCTTTTTCTGCATCTGATTTTGATACTTTCTTAAAATCAAACTGCTTACTGTCAATTAATTTATCAGTTAGTTCTTTCCCGAGTGCTAGCTTCTCGCCATCCATTTCAGCCCCATTATCAAGGTCAACGATTGCGACAGGCAAATCACTCATATTGGCATACGGATTCCAAAACGCCCATAAGAACATACCTGCATAAAGAACGGGAATAAATAGAATAGCAATCATTGGAACGATCAATTTTTTTGAACGTAAGACCAGTTTCCATTCTGCCCATGTCATCGATTTTTTCATTTAGTTACTTCCTCCTGTACTGGTTGACCACTTTCCTCAAGTGGTCATTTTTGAATAAAAAATGAAGTCTCAAATTAAGAGACTTTTAAAAATGGTCCCATTTAGTAAAGCGGCGATACGCTCTTCAGATAGCTCTTCATCGTGGGTTTTAGTCCAGTCCGAGACAAGTGCGAGGTATGCTTTAAATAACATATATGCAACAAGTTCAGTATCGCAAGGCTTTACTTCACCTTTGGCAATTCCCTTTTCGATCTTCTCTTTTACATAAAAAACGATTTCTTTTTCAATTGCCTGCAGCACTTCACCAACAGCAGGTGTACGAAGTTCTTTTTCTTCATCTATTAACTTCGCATACAATTGATGTGTTCCGCGGAATTTGAGCATTTGCATCAGCCTGGCATGCGCATTTTGTTCGAATGGCGCACCCTCAACAGAAACAGCATCTGCTTCCGCCCGCATTTCGTTAATCATTTTCACCACAATTGCATTGAATAGTTCTTCTTTATTGGCGAAAAACGTATAGATTGTTCCTTTGCCGACATTCGCAATTTTCGCGACCTGATCCATCGTCGTCGCTTTATAGCCGAACAGTGAAAATGATTTTGCTGCTGCCTCCAAAATTTCCTGCCTGCGGTCCATTTCTCCACCTCACTTTGAATGGATTATCCGAATGACCCAAAAACAACTTTAGTCATCTGGTCATTATATTACTCCGACTGAATAAATTTTGCAAGGTTTTTCTTCCCATTGAAAAAAGTCTGCGAAAGGATTAATCCCTACGCAGACAGTGTACTCCATTTCCTATTCTAGCTCACTCATCCACATTCCATAGTAAGACTCTAACTCTTGTTTCATCACGGCCACTTCAGCCATGATTGATTCATATTTCATCCAATCCATTTCAACTTCCGCTTCTTTTTCCATTTTATCTATTGCTTGTTCTAATCTCGCTATTTCTTCTTCCAAGTTAATAGGTACTACTATTTCCGCTTTTTCTATCGTCGGTTTTTTTATCGCAATGGGTTCAGGCACTCCGACTACCTTGTGACTTTGAAGCTCCTGCCACTTGTCACGCGCCCAATTGTAAGGTCCTTCAAACGTCGTCATAATTCCGTCTTCCAACCATGCAGTGCGGGAGAATAATTTATTCAAGAAATAACGATCATGCGATACGGCAACAATTGTGCCTGTAAAGTCTTCCAGTGCCTCTTCAAGTACTTCTCTTGACTCAATATCCAAATGATTTGTCGGCTCATCTAGCACAAGGAAATTAACATCCTGGTACATGAGTTGAACCAGACGGAGGCGCATTCTTTCTCCACCACTTAAGTCTCCAATTCGTTTAAACACATCTGGACCGTAAAACATAAACTTCGCTAATATATGTCGGGCTTCCCCTTCAGCAATATTTACTTCATCACGAAAGACATCTATCAAACGCGCCTTCGGGTCCTTGATATCAAAGTGCTGCGACAAAAACCCTATCTTCACGCTACTTCCTATTTTACTCAATCCAGTGTCAACCGGAAGTTCGCCTAAAAGAATTCTAAGTACGGTTGATTTCCCGCATCCATTCCGACCGACAATCGCTGTCCGATCCTTCCAATACACATGGAAGTCGGCCCCCTTCAATAGCTCCTGTTGACCAAATGATTTCGTGATTCCTTCCATAATAACAACTTCCTTACCACTCCGCGGTGCAGCTTCAAACGATAAGGTCATTTTCTTCGGATCGATAAGTGGCTTCCTTACTTTTTCCATCCGTTCTAGAGCCCGTTCCATATTGCGCGCTCGCCTGTGCAATCCTGGATTTGGAGGATTGGCTTCATTTGCCCATTGCCGTAGCCGTTTAATCGATTCTCTCATTTTTCTTATTTTCTTTTGTTGTTCTTCGTAATCCTGGAATTCCCTCATGAGACGCTCTTCTTTTTCTAGTATAAAGGCGGAATAGTTCCCGTGATAAAGATGAATTTCCCCTTCTTCAAGATCCGCAACCTTCGTCACAACACAATCCAAAAAGTAGCGGTCATGCGAAATAATGATAACTGTTCCCGAGTAATCCGTTAAATACGCTTCCAACCATTCTACTGCAAATAAGTCCAAGTGATTCGTCGGTTCATCTAATAACAGCAAATCAGGTTTCGTCAATAATAGCTTCCCGAGCATAATCTTCGTCTGTTCGCCACCGCTCAATTGTCCAAAAGAACGTCCGACAAATGGTTTTAGTTGCAATCCATTGATGACTTTCTCGATTTCCGAATCTACGGCATAGCCATCACGACGAGCAAATTCTTCCTGCAAATCTCCATAAATTCGAAGCAATTTGTCCATATCAGCATTACCAGCAATCGCCAGCTCCGTCTCTAACTCCGACATTCTCGCCTGCATTTCCCTTAGTTCTCCAAATGCACTGTTTAGCACATCATAGCCAGTCGTTTCTTTTTCAAATAAAGGGATTTGCGCTAAGTAACCTATTTTCGTTCCTTTTTTAAAATGAATTGCTCCACTATCCGGTTGCTCAGCTCCGGAAATCAACTTAAATAACGTTGTTTTCCCACTGCCATTCCGCCCGACAACGCCTAATTTATCACCTGTTTTAATTTCCAAAGAAAGATTTTCAAAAATCATATTCCCACCGAGCATTTTGCTTATTAGTTGAATTGTACATATCATTATTTTCCGCTTCCCCTCGTTCTGTTTTCACAACTGGAAGCATCCTTAAGAAAAGCGCAGAGTGCATGCTTAGATCTGAGTCTAAGCAACACAAAAAGACCGCGTGTAAGCGGCCTTCCCTCTTGAAAATAATCGTAAGGAATGCATGCTAAACAGCTGTGTGATTACTGAAATTGTCTAAAAAAGGACAGACTTATCCCGTCGACTGCAATTTCATGAGTAATCGCACATGAAGTAGCTAAATATTCCAATAGACTTTCACGTGCATACACAGTGTCTAACATCATTCCTCACCTCCGTTCGTTTAATGTAAGAATAGTTTAACACAACTATCCATCAATTCACACTATTTTTTTAGCCGAAATCATCAAAAACATAGGCCTACGGTTTTCATCTTCCATTGCCGCATCATTCTTCAACATTTCTTCTGAAGGTATAGATTCCTTAATAACTTCCAAAACAAATCCAGCATTAATCAAGTCATTCATATAGGTTGAAATTGTGCGATGATATTTAATAACATTTTCCGCCAAAAATGAAGTTTGTCGTACTCCCTCCGCCTGATAATTATCTACGGGCCAATGCAGACGGTTCCCTTGATCATCAAGATACCAATCTTGTTCATGTCGAGAGGTGAATATGGGATGTTCAACTGAGAAAATGAAAGTGCCATCTGGCTTCAAATAGTCATATACCTTTTTGCAGATACCCTCAAATGATTCAATGTAATGGAAAGCCAACGAACTGATCACTACATCAAATTGTGAAGCTGAAAACTCGATGTCTTCAATAGGAAGTTGCAAATAGGTAATTTTAGGATCATCTGTTAGTTCACTAGCCTGTTGAAGCATTTTTTCAGATATATCGACTCCTACCACTGAACTTGCTTGTTGTTCACGGGCAAATCGACAATGCCAACCAAAGCCGCACCCTAAATCAAGTACCGTTTTATGCCGTAAGTCGGGTAATAATGATTTAAATATATGCCATTCTCCTGCACCTTCGAGTCCTTTGATTGAACGTGCCATATGTTTATATGCAGAAAAGAAATCTAGTTCATCATATTTGTTTTGTTTCATCCAAAATCCCTCCTACACATCATCTTTAGATAATTTTAACACGTCTGTTGATTAAACATATATTTGCATAAAATACTGGTGAGAAGGGTTTGATAACCCCTATTTTCACTGGACTATTTTCGGACCGCTTTCGACTAACTATTCATGACAGATTTACTGAAGTGTCTAATGTGGCTAGAAGTGACTCCGTCACTTCTAGCAACACTTTTTTCAGTAATCCTGTTGAGAATCGTTGCCTGTCGCGTTCCTACAATGTTCAAGTGAAAAATGCGGTTGTTTTGGAAGAAAAGAATAGATGACATTCTATGGAGAGTGTAAGTGCCCGAAGATGCAATTTCGGGCACTGTTGTACTTTGTACAATGCGTTCCTTGCTTACTTTTAGTAAAGTTTATGCATGTAAGTTTGTGTTGCCTATTAGAAAGTGACACTTCTTTAAAATAAATAAAGAAAAACCATAGAGAACGCATCAGCCGCCAAAATTGCATCTTTGGCGGCTTTTCTCAAGGTAAGAAGCCAGCAATTTTTTCGTCCCAAAAATCTTCAGCACTCTGTATACTTAAGCATTTGGAGCGCGACGGATGAAAGACAACCATACGATTAACGAAAAAACTGTTTAGGGATGCGACAAAGTCACATCCCTAAACATCCAAACATCTCGGTAATCGTACTAGAAGTCTTTCAAACCAAAGCGACCCCAATGCGCGACTATACAAGTGCGGCCGAGGGGGATTGAGTTACTTTCTGGTTATTTCTGGTTAATCAACAGACCTGCAATTTTAACACTTTGATAAATTTATCGGCAAGCTAACTGTACGTTAATTACTGAAAGGACTCCGGATGAAATTGCAGCAATTGAAAACTTCTATATAGGAGCGAATTTAAAGGTTTGAGCCATTCAAAAAAGAGTACCGAATCGCAATGATTCAGCACTCTTTTCAATTCCTACGTCAATTGTTGCTCAGCAAACTCTCGATACAACGCATGTGATTGTGTCAATTCCTGATGGGTCCCGCTACCTGTCACTTGCCCGTTCTCTATAAATATAATTTTATCCGCATCAACGATTGTTGATAACCTGTGGGCGATAACAAATGTTGTACGCCCTTCCATTAATCGTGTCAGCGCATCTTGAACGACACCTTCCGATTGACTGTCCAAACTTGCTGTCGCTTCATCCATCATTAATATTTTGGGATCACGTAAAAAAGCACGTGCGATGGCAATACGCTGCCTTTGACCACCCGAAAGTTTGACACCGCGTTCACCAACTTCAGTGTCCAATCCTTTCGTAAAGCTTTTAATAAATTCGTCGGCATACGCCATTTCAGTGACCTCCCACAGCCGTTCATCCAAAATGCTTTCGCCATCCTCCAAACCGTAGCATAGATTTTCGCGGATTGTCCCAGCCATCATCGCGCTCTCTTGCGAAACATAGCCGATTTGACTGCGCCACGATGCCATTGACAACTCTTTTATAGGGGTGCCACCGATTCTTATTTCACCAGCCGTAGGTTCATAAAAACGTTCAAGCAACCCAAACATCGTCGTTTTTCCACCGCCGCTAGGTCCAGCAAAGGCAATCATTTCTCCAGGTTGCGCTTCAAAGGATACGTTGCTAATCACCGGCTCATCTTCTTCATAAGCAAACGATACGTCTACTACTTGAACTGATTTGTTAGCTATATCTACCACTAAGCCATCCTGCCCTTCTTCCAATGGCAGTTCTAAAATGTCAATAATACGCTCTGTTGCGCCTTTTGCCTTCTGCAATTGCGTGAAAAACATCGCAAATGATGTGATCGGAAATATGATTTGGAACAGGTAGAGCAAGAAAGCAACTAGTGCCCCTGTCGACATTGTGCCGTTCGCAACACGCATGCCGCCATATCCGATAATCATCACAATAACGACCATGACAACTAAATACATAAACGGAGCAATCAAAGCAGTAATACGGGCTTCTTTTAAACCAAATCCGAGTAATTTGTCAATTCCAGCCTTTCCACTCGCCTCTTCATTCAGTTCGGCGTTGGAAGCCTTCATTAAACGAATTTCACCGAGTGTCTGTTGTATTTGACCTGTAAATAGAGCCGTTTCATCTTGCAAACCACGAGAGATTTTCGCCATTCTTGTCCCCAGCGGAATCATGATTGCTACTGTAATTGGAACAGAAATTAACATGATAAGTGTCATTTTCCAATCCATAATGAGTAGTATCGTCACCGCACCTATAATCGAAATAATACCCGTAATGAATTGCGGGAAATGCTGCGTTATCAATTCTTTGACGATTCCCGTATCATTGATGACACGACTCACCGTTTCACCGCTAGATTCCTTGTCAAAGTGACTAACAGGCAAACGGATTAGTTTTGTCCACATTCTTTCGCGTAATCTCGCAACTACTTTTTGTCCTACATAACTCAGCAAATAAATGGATACTCCATCAATTACTGCTTGGACGATAAATGCTACCCCAATAGCAATCATTATTGGAACACTTAGCGAGGAAACTGAAAAGCCATCCACTAGATTTTTCGTTAGCAATGGCACAACCAAACCTGCAAGTGTTGTCAACACGCCTGCCGTCAGGCCCACAGCTAAAGCTAGCTTCGGGATACCTGTTGATAAAATTAGAGAGAAAAACGGCTTCAAGCCGACTTTTTTCTTGTCCATAGTGTTTAGCTCCATTCCGTTGAACCGATTTGATTTGATTTAGTTTATAATATAATGTGAATGATAAGTTTTAGCTACCTCACATCTACTAATACACATTATTAACAGTATAACTGTCTAGATAACTTAAGTCTTAACTGACTCCTTATCATCCGAATTAACCCTAGAAATGAAACTAATCCTCTACAATTAAAACCCTCTTTCTTCGCCTAACAATCCCTAAACACTTTCAATAAGTTCATCTTAATAGAAACATGTAAACTCAATATAAACAGACTTCGCTCTGTCATTCGAAATATAATGGTTAATCAACAGACGTGATCTAACGGCTAATTGTGATTGCAATCGTACGAAGGGAATAGAGTAAGTGGCCTGACTTACAAAGAGAAGCTTCAATCATTTGGGGATGACTAACTGGACGTGGCGTATCTAGCCAATATGCCCGTTAATGCAGGATAAATAAGAAGTGCCCTGACAAAAAGACCGCTGAGAAGACCATTCAAGTTCTCAGGATAGAAGAACTCCAGGTATTTTACAGTGGTATCAAAAGAGAACGGATGACAATTGGCGATCTCCAACCAAAGGAAACATTCCAAGTTCTACGCTCCGGCATCTGGAAATGACGAGGTTACTCTTACAGATTGAGTTCAAGACAGCGGGTATTCAATCGCTTTCTCATGCGGAAAACCCTAAAGATACGCACGATCCGTTCATTTATCCGCGAATCAAGACTCCCGGACTACAATTCGAAGCAGTCAGTCATAATCTGATGGAAACTTTTGTCCCATCCTTCGCTTTGACATCAACTAACTCAAGTCCTTTATTCTTTTTCAGTTCGTTCACAATATTTCTAAGGTCTTTTTTGTTTATTGGTGGCATCGTAAAGGATTGTTCTTTATCCTTCATGGACACCTTTACCCCCTTGTTGATCAATCGATTTACGAGTTCTGAAGAAATAATACAAATACCTATGTTGAGAATCACATAAGGAACTGGAATCCAGAGCCTTACTCCTTTTGTTTTCACCTTTACTTTTAGCATATAAATACCCTATTCAATCGCGATTGAAATAATATCGCCATTCGCAGATTTAATATCCACAATTTGACCATCTAATTCATTTTCGATTGCTTCCAAAATTAAACGTATATCGATATCCTTTACGTACTTTTCCGATTGTGGAATATTTGCAGCGATACTGTGCCCAGCTAACAATACAACTTTTACAAGTTTAATTGGCAAATTGACAGTAACATTATCATTTTCCGCTGTTACAATACGTACTTTCAATGTTTTGTCCATGTATACAGGTGCTTTGGAAGCAAGATTAGCTCCAGATTCCCGAGTATTTAACACATGGATCAATTCAGAAGCTTTTGCTGCATCAATTTTACCTTCTTGCACCATTGTGATTATCTTTTCAATTTCTGCACTCAAAGTTGATTCCCCCTATTCATCTTTTAATAACCTAATGGCTTCTTCGGGCGTTATTTCTCCGCTTTCCAACATAGCAACGACCTTTTTCTCATCTACTTCATTTTTCTTTTTTGTTTCATATCCAAGGGAACTAACAACTTCACTCAACTTGCCACGAACAGTAGGATAGGAAATTCCCAGTTCTTTTTCAACTTCCTTAATATTTCCCCTACACATTAGAAATACTTCAACAAAGTGAAGCTGCTCATTCGATAACGATGCTAGTTTAGATAATTCGAATTCATTTTCAATAGTTGTGTGACAGTGAGAGCAGTGCAACTTCGTGATTTTTAGTGTTTCGCTACAGACAGGACATTGACTAATAACTTGATAGGCCATAATAAAAGCTTTTTCCCCCTTTCATTTGTATTCATTGTATATCAAATAATTCATCAAATCAACAACGCAAATTAATATTATTAATACAAAAATTAATAATATTGATTTATCAGTTCTCCTCAATTCACAAAAGTGATTAAAGCATTAATTACTTTTATATCTACTACCAATTGAATCAATTTCACAATTACTTATTTCATGTATAAAGACGAACGATATAATTCATCTACCAGTTCATTGTCCGTCAATTTTACGGACTACTCTCGTTGATTGTAGCGGAAGATGGCGACTCCTGCGGGAACAGCGCGAGCTGAAGACCCCGCAGGAGTGAAATGACGAGGAGGCTGAAGCCGTGCCCGCGGAAAGCGTCCATCTGAAGCGGAAATCAACATTGTTCGTTTTTCCCGTTTAATAATCCTATTATGAAATTGATTCAATTAAGTGTTATTTTTTAAAAAAAGGTTAGAAAGGACAATGAAATGCATGTCCTTTCTAACCTTGTATGTTTACCTTGTGTTTAAACCCGCTTACTCCATTGCATAAATTTCTAACTTACTTAATTGGTCAACCGCTTTTTGCAGTGCATCCACTTTCTGAACGAGTGCTAATCGGACGAACCCGACGCCTTCAGTGCCGAATATACTTCCGGGAACCATGACGACTCCACATTGTTCGATGACTTTGAAGACGAATTCCTTGTCGTCCATGTCAAAAGGATATTTCGCCCACACAAACATGCCTCCATTTGAAGGTGTTACAGACCAACCTATTTCAGTTAAACCGTTCATTAACACTTTGTGACGCGCTGAAAATTCATTTCGCAGACGTTGTGTAATCTCTTCTGCATTGTCCAGCGCAGTAGCTGCAGCTTCTTGTATTGGACCAAACGTTCCAAAATCTAAATTCGATTTAAGCTGTTTGATAATGCGAATCATCTCGGCATTGCCGACAATATAGGCGATGCGGGCACCCGCAAGACTGAAGCTCTTCGATAAAGAATTGATTTCCATCCCGACTTCCATTGCACCGGGCGTTGATAGGAAACTGATTGGAGAATCGCCTGTAAAATAATACTCCGAATAGGCTGCGTCATGAAGAACTATGATGTTATGTTTCTTCGCAAACGCAACAACTTTATCAAAAAATGTCGCATCAGGCAAAGCTGGAACAGGATTTCCGGGTAAATTTAAAATAAGTAATTTTGCTTTTTGTGCGATAAAATCTGGAATCTCATCCAAATTAGGCAAAAATCCGTTTTCTGCACGCAATGGCATTTCGTATGGAACAGCACCAGCAAGCTTGATGCCAGCTTCATATGCCACATAGGCAGGATTCGTAGTGAGCACGATATCTCCTTCATTACAAAAGGCCAGCGGCAGATGGACCAGTCCTTCTTGCGACCCCATCGTTTGAATGATTTCCGTTTCAGGGTTCAGCGTAATACCGGAACGACGTTTGTAATAATTCGCGACAGCTTCATTAAATCGTTTTGTTCCATTTAGTGTATAGCCGTATGTATTTTCCAAAGCACTTTGTTCCGATAATACCCGCCTTACCTTTTCGTCCGGCGGAAGGTCTGGGCTGCCCAAACTTAAATCTACAAGTTCGACCCCGTTCGCTTTTTTTGCTTCGGCAGCTGCTTTTAAATCACCGAAAATAGCAGGGGCAAAAATGGACATTTTTTTTGAAGGTTCAATTTTCAAGTGAAAGCACTCCTTGTTTGCGGAAATTTGTTTTTAAGAAACATTTTACCACAAACTGTATCACTATGGTGAAAAAGCTAAAAAGGCTATTGTTAAGCTCTGCCTTTCTAGCTTCTTATAGTCATATATCTAAATTCAGCAATATAGATTTGTCATTTATGAAGAACTATTCCCTGTCATATATACTTCCTCATACGGTTGAATAATAACAAATCCTTCTCCAGAGAACTCCATTTGAATCGATTCTCCACTCCCTCGACCAAGGAGAGTTCTAAAGCTTATGTCTGTTCGGAATTCTGGTGTTAAATGGCCAGACCAGGCGACTGTCGCATTTGGATCTGTAATGACGGATTCACCAGGTCTCACGAGTAGCGTTAACGGCTCAAAATGAGTCGTGATCGCAACCTTTCCTTTTCCTGTCAACGTCACGTTGAATAATCCGCCGGACATCATGCCAGCCACTTTTCTCATGAGTTTAATATCCCATTCAATCCCTGGTTCGAACGCAAGTAAATCATTACCATTCACTGTAATCGATTCATTATCCAAGTCGAAAATGGTGATTTTTTTCCCTTTATCAGCTAAGTACAACCTCCCATTCCCTGTTGCTTTCATCAATGAGGCACCTTCACCCGAGAGCGCTTTTTTAAACATCATGCCTACTCCGTGCTCGAGCACTCTTTCCCGTTCGAATTTAATCTGCCCTGTATAAGAGATCATAGAGCCCGTCTTTGCCCAAACGAGGTCTCTTAAATTCACTTCCAAAATGCGCGGTGTTTCCAGTTCAAAGTATTCGCTCTCACGTTCATCCTGTTGTGTCTGTCTAATGAACTCGTTAATTGTATACTTACTCAATTTATATCTCCCCTTCCATCCATCTACACTGCCTATACATACGTTCCAAAATGTAGAAAGATTCCATCAAGCAATTATTCTCTTTTCTATTCACCAAGATTTTTAAATGAATAAAGGTTGAGGTATTGAATTTTGTATGTGAACTCATCGTAGGTGCCTTATAGGGGTAGCTGAAGCCATAAGGATGGCAAGGGCGCACGGAGCTAGACACTGTTCCGTACCGAAAAACTTATACTTTCTTATCTTTCAAGAAAAAATCCTGATGGAAACACTCATCAGGATTCCAATCTCACTCAAACGGCCACTCAGGCAACCTATTACTCAACTTCTTATCTTCCCGATACCCAAGTACATATTCCGCCTGCATAATCGTATGAATTTCACGAGTCCCTTCATAAATGACAGGTGCCTTAGAGTTACGCAGGAATCTTGCGACTGGATATTCATCTGAATAACCATAAGCGCCGTGAATCTGAAATGCGTCGTCTGCTGCTTTATTGGCAAAATCGCATGCCTGCCATTTCGCAAGCGATGTCTCACGCGTATTACGCAATCCGTTATTTTTCATGTCACCAGCACGGTAGACAAGAAGTCGGCTCATTTGATAACCTGCTTCCATATTGGCAATCATCTGCTGAACGAGTTGATGTCTGCCGATTTCCTTACCAAACGTTTCCCGTTCATGACAGTACTTCACACTTTCTTCGAGACAACCCATGATTAAGCCAACCGCTCCTGCAGCAACAGTGAAGCGACCATTATCTAGTGACGCCATGGCGATTTTGAATCCGTCACCTTCTTCACCTAATAAGTTCGCAGCCGGTATACGCATATCTTCGAAAAATAGTTCGCCCGTATTACCTGCACGGATACCGTATTTACCTTTAATCGCCTTCGACGAAAACCCCGGTGTCGTCCGTTCCACGATGAACGCGCTAATCCCATGGTGCTTCTTCGATTTATTTGTGTAAGCGAAAACTAGGAAATGATCCGCAACATCACAAAGGGAAATCCACGTTTTTTGACCGTTCAGCACATAGTCATCCCCGTCACGAACAGCGGTCGTCGCCATTGCCGCGACATCAGATCCTGCCCCCGGCTCTGTTAAACCGAATGCACCAATTTTCTCTCCTTTCGCTTGGGGAACGAGGTATTTCCTTTTCTGCTCTTCGTTTCCCCACTGCATAAGGCTCATGGAATTCAATCCAATATGGACCGATACTGCTGTCCGGAACGCAGTATCCCCACGCTCTAGTTCTTCACACAAGATCGCAAGAGAATTATAGTCCATGCCGCTACCACCATATTGTTCAGGTATGCAAACACCCATGAAGCCCAAATCCGCAAGTTTCTTCCAAATTGCCTGATCGAATCCGCCTTCTGCATCCCATTTTTGTATATGCGGCATAATTTCCGTATCGACGAACTGACGGGCCGTTTTTCTTAACATTAGCTGTTCTTCCGTAAATCCGAAATCCACTTCTCCATCCCCCTTCACAGACATCCTTTAGTTATTCAGTCATACGTCTCATTCGACTCGATACTTTCTTTAATAACGACACCGCGTTTTTTCATCTCTTCTATATACAACTCACCAGGTATGATATTTTCGGGTGGATGGACTCCGCGTTTCGTAATTATGCCACTGCCAATCATTTGCGCCACGATAGAAATTGTATTAGCCGTCGCTCGAGCCATCGCAGTCTCATTTATCGACACGTCTTTCTCCGTAACTAGATCATATGCATATGTCACAGGCATTTCGTTTTTTTCACCGCTTACGATAACGCGCAGCAACACCGCATCCGAATTCTTACCAAGTCGAAGTCGCGGCGACAAGTGCTCTCTCATGACATCACGTACTTTCACTTTATTACCCCCAACAGTCACTTCATTATCCCGTGACAGTAACCCTAAATCGACGAGCAGTTGGAATTTCTCCGCATGTCCTTTATAGCGGATCGTTTTGTATTCAAGTGTTTCCACGTTCGAGAACGATTTTGTCAGTGTCGACGTACCGCCTGATGTATGGAACGCTTCAAGCTCACCGTATTTTTCAAAATGAATCATTTCGATTTCAGACAATGAAGGGACTTCCAACAGTTGCCCATCCCGAATAACGTGGGAAGGATCAGTGTAATGATCGAACACGCCTTCCAATGAAAAGACGACATTATAATTAAGCGGCGGCTCCGGTTTTACAGGAATTCCCCCGACATACAATTTGATTGAATTTACTCTATCAAGTTTGCCTGCTCCATAACCAGTAAGAATGTTAATCATTCCAGGAGCTACCCCTAGATCCGGAATGATTGTGACACCTTTAGCAATCGCCTTGTCTGCAAGGTTAAGCACTGCATCTGTTGCACCACCTATATGTCCTCCAAGATCGATAGAATGGACGCCGATTTCTACTGCAATACGCGCAACCTTTTCATTGAACGTATAGAACAGGGCATTGATGACGACATCCCCCAGTGCCATCACGTTGCTTAATTGCTCTTCGTTCTTTGCATCCAACAATAGGATATCGAGTTTTTCGGACATCAGTTCTTCAGCAAAGTCTTCTGCCTGTCTCACGTTCAAATCGGCCATATATACTTTATCTACATCTTTACTTTTCACTAGATCGCGTGCCGCCTCTTTCCCCATTAAACCTGCTCCGAGTATGACAACCTTCATTTCCCCATCCCCTTACATTAGGTATTAGGCTATATCAATCTACGCCCGTTGCAATTTACTGCCCACGACAATTACCGAAAATGCTTATATCTATTGATTTCGACATCCCAAATCAAATACCTCTAATTTTCAGACAACAAAGAAGTACGACAGCAACGAAAAAACCCCGATAGACAAAGCTATTCGGGGGCGGAAATTATTATTCATAATTTAGTTACTATCCCATCAGCGGAAGCCTTCATCCCCAGTAATTGTTCAATGAATTCAGGCTAAGAGCGCCACTTCCTGTTGATATAAGGATGGATTTACAGCTAGTTTATTCTCAACTTACCTTCATTTAAATCGAGATAAATTCTAGATACACCGTAATCATTCTCCTCTAGGAAAATATGGAATATCCAGAAGCCTTGGAAAAGCATCTTTTGGCGCATCTGCATCGATCATACTTTAAAAGAATGTATTTGCATCTTTAGCAACCCCACCATTTCTATCGATTCAGCACCCGGTTCTTCCATTACCAAAAGTCATTACAAATAACGAAAAACACCGCGCAGGTTCTTTTGAGCCCACGCGGTGTTTCAGGTATAAAAGAAGATGTTCAAATCGTTTTAGCTTGTACGTTATTAAGACTTAGTAAATATCAGTCCGGAGTTATTCTATTTCTACATTATTCATTTATTTGTTGACGACTACGCTCGTACATTTCAATGACAAATTCGCGGATGTTATCTGCATGTTTCATCATTGAACTCGTCGATACAACGAACAACTTCGCAATCTCGGCATTCGTCAACTCTTCATCTTCCATAATTCCCAAATCAATTGCTACAAAAAATACGGCGGCAGCAATGACGCCCGGTTTACGGAAATTAGGTCGCTCTTTCAAAAAGTACGTTACGATAATATTTCTCAGTAACTCGCGCACTTCTTGAGAAGTACTTCTTAGCTCAAGTACATCATTAAGAATTCCGACTACCTCTTGTTGAACTGGGGTAAAGTCATGCTCTATGAGTTCATCCACTGTACGGGAATCTCTGGCAAGCAGAATTTCGTATACATCTGCCATATGCTCATTATAGAACGCAACGCTTTTATCGAATCCACTAGCCTCCGCAAGTTCGACTATCTGTTTTTCGAACGAACCATTCCAGTCATTAATGAACATAAGTGAAGAAATTACGTAGATATCATTTTCAAGGTTCCGATTATCTGGCAAAACAATTCCGAATATGAATGAATGCTCTTCAAGCAACATATCTGGTTTCTTTTCCAAATTGAACGTGCCCTCGCCAAGTATTTCTTGGACAACAACATATCCTTCCTTCTCCTCTTTCACCTTAGCAAACAAAACTATTGGGTCTTTCCATAACTCTAAAACAGATCGAACCGTTTCTCTTATCGGGCTATTCAATATTCTGAGGAGATGACGCTTCCATAGATCGCGCCGCGCAACGAATAAGAAATATTCACTAACAGCCTCTTCAATGTCATCTGGTCCCATCAGTTTACCGAGTTTACTTTTCCAGTGTCTTCTATGGCTTTCAAACTCTGCTATATCTGACGGGTCCGTAGCTTGTTCATATGCACCAAAGACGATGCGCTCAAGCTCCTCGTCAATAAGTACATCTAGTGGTGATTCATCTTTCTCCGCACAACACTTTTTATACTTTTTCCCGCTCCCACATGGACACGGATCGTTTCTTCCAACCATTTTTCCACGTCCTAACAATTATACGTTATCTAACTTTACGTTACACTTAATAATAACAGAAACAAAAAAACTCCGCATTGAGTATATATATACCCATGCGAAGCACTCCTTAATCTATTGCTTATTATTTACTTTCCTGGGACTCGTTAAATGATTTCTCATTAGTTGGTATCTGAACACGTTTCACGAAGAGCGCTAAAGTCAAGGCAAGAATTGCGACGATCGTCGATATGAAAAATGAGAAGCTGATTCCGTCTAGCATCGCTTGGGCTTCAAGTTGCTCTTTTAATTTCGCAAGACCCTCAGCAGTTGTTGGAGCATTACCAGAGGCTTGGGCTTCTGCAAATAGCTCTGCACCCGTCGACTCCATCCGCTTCGTCATAATCGTTAACAAAATCGCGGACCCGATTGCGCCGGACACTTGTTGCAACGTGTTATTCATAGCTGTTCCGTGAGGATTAGAAATCATCGGTAATTGATTTAAACCGTTTGTCATAATCGGCATCATTACCATAGAAATTCCGAGCATCCGAATCGTATAAACCATCATAATGTAATAATAACCGGATTCCATACCAAGTTCACTCAAATAGTATGTTGAAATCACTGTAATGGTAAGACCGATTATCGCCAAAACCTTTGGACCATACTTATCGAATAATCGACCTGTTACTGGCGACATAAGTCCCATTACAATCGCACCCGGAAGCATAAGTATTCCTGAATGGAACGGTGAAATTCCACGTATCGTCTGGACATAGAGCGGCGTAAGAATCATGCCGGAAAACATTGCAATCGATAGTACGATTGAGATGGCTGACGATAAGGCGAACATTGGATGTTTGTAAATTTTGAAATCCAACATCGGGTCATCCATACGAAGTTGACGCACGATGAACGATACAAGTGCAATCGTGCCGACAATGATCGTTCCATAGACAAGTATCGAATCCCAGCCCTTATCACCAGCCGAACTGAATCCGTAAAGGAGTCCGCCGAAACCAACACTCGATAGAATAAGTGAAAACACATCTAATTTCATGTCACGGTTCGGTGTAATGTTACGCAATTTAAAGAACGCATAAATAAGTGTCAGAATTGAGAACGGTAAAACAATACCGAAAAGCGTACGCCATGTGTAATGTTCAATTACCCATCCTGACAACGTTGGACCGATCGCTGGCGCTGTAATCATTACAAGGCCAAAAATCCCCATTGCAGTTCCTCGGCGCTCAATTGGAAATGCTGTAAGCATAACGTTCATTAGGAGCGGCATCATCATTGCAGAACCACATGCTTGAATCATCCGTGCAGCAACAAGTACACCAAATGCTGGTGCAAGCATTGCAAGCAGTGTCCCCAGAGTAAACAGTATCATAGCTGTTAAGAATATTTTTCGATTTGAGAATTTCTGGATGAAGAACGCACTGGCCGGTATTAAAATACCGTTAATTAGCATATATCCAGTTGTCAGCCATTGAACGACAGATGGGCTCACATCGAACTCCGTCATAATTGTCGGCAACGCAACGTTCAACAATGTGTTATTCAATAAAGCCACGAAAGCTCCTATAAATAAGATTGCTATCATGGCATAAGGTGGTTTCTCTTGCATTTTTTTAATATCCATACTTCTTCCTCCAATTAATACGTAACGTATAGAATTTGTACCCTGAGTACATCATGTTAAATATATTATACCGATAGTCCAAAATATGCAACCTCCGAAAACGCTTTCACATGTAAAAATTTAATTTCATTGATATGACAAACTTTTTAAGTTACCATAAAAATGTACTAACAGTATAAAACCAATTTCTCTCTTCATGAAAAACTCAACAAACAGACATTATTCTATTGATACCCCTCGAACAAACCTAATAAGTTCAACAATAAAACACAGAATAAAGGTGATTAGGTGAATGATCGTAAACGTCAGGTTTTATTGACAGCACAACGACTTTTTATAGATAAAGGTTTTTCCACTACATCTGTTCAAGACATATTAGACGAGTCCTGTATTTCGAAAGGAACATTCTATAATTACTTCTCATCCAAGAATGAATGTCTCAAAGCGATACTCGAACAAGCACACGATGAGGCAAATGTGAGAAGGCGTGAATTGCTTATTGGTCAAGACTTGTCCGATAAGCAAATTCTGGTTGATCAGATTTTAGTTCGCATGCATGTGAATCGTGAACAGAATTTGCTACCCCTTTTCGAGGCTGTCTTCCATTCAGGGGATAGCGACTTGCGAGCCTTTATCAAGAATATGCTTATAGCTGAGTTTTCCTGGTTAACAAGAAGGCTGGTGGATGTCTACGGCAAAGCTGCAGAGCCCTACGCTGCTGATTGCGCAGTTATGCTACTCGGAATGATGCAGCAAATACTTCATGTATGGTCTGCTTTTTCAAAAGAGGAAATGGACTCCTTAAAACTCGTCACTTTCTTAATACGAAGAATCGATTCCATCATCCTGGGTATGATTAGCACAAAAGATGCTTTTTTCACTGAAGATGTATTTTTCAAGTTGAACAGTGAGTTTGGAGAACAAACCGAAACAAAGGAACAATTGTTCAAACAACTTACAGGGTTTTCTGAACTACTTGAGGACGACACTTTTCGCGCGGCCAAACAATATGTTCAATTCCTTTTGGAAGAACTTCGCTCTGAATGCCCGCGGGTATTCGTGCTGGAATCTATCGTCCGCTCGTTCCGGGAGGCGTTCAAAGGACTCCCCCATGAAACAGAAGCTCACGAGCTAGCTTACAAAGTTTGGCGTTTTGTGGACACGCTTGAGTAGTCAGAGTTTTTTATTATTATCTTGAAACTTTCTCCACTCTATTTCGTATGATTGAGTAGCAAAATATTTTTTCTAAGGGAGGAACGAGACAAGATGAATAATCATGAAATTGATTACAAAATACATGGCGATGATATGCAGTTTGTAGAAGTCGAGCTTGACCCCAAAGAGACGGTAGTGGCAGAAGCAGGGGCTTTGATGATGATGGAAGACGGCATCGCGATGGAAACAATCTTCGGTGACGGATCTGGCTCTTCAGGTGGGGGCATTATGGGCAAACTGATGGGGGCAGGAAAACGAATGTTGACTGGAGAAAGTTTATTCATGACAACGTTCACGAATACTGTTGCTGGTAAAAAGCACGTCTCTTTTGCCTCCCCTTACCCAGGTAAAATCATTCCAATGGATTTAAGTGAGTATAACGGCAAAATCATCTGCCAAAAAGATGCATTCCTTGCTGCAGCAAAAGGTGTATCCGTCGGAATCGAATTCCAGCGTAAACTCGGTACCGGCTTTTTCGGTGGTGAAGGGTTCATCATGCAAAAACTCGAAGGTGATGGTATGGCGTTCATCCACGCTGGAGGTACGATTATCGAAAAAAGGCTGCGACCGGGCGAAATATTGCGCGTGGACACAGGATGTCTCGTAGCAATGACGCATAATGTTAATTACAATATCGAAATGGTTAAAGGCGTGAAAACAGCATTATTTGGCGGCGAAGGCCTCTTTTTCGCGACATTGAAGGGACCAGGAACTGTTTGGATTCAATCCCTTCCATTCTCAAGACTAGCAAGCCGTGTTTTTGCAGCTGCACCGCAAACACCTGGTGGCGGATCCCGTGATGAAGGAAGTATTGCAGGCGGATTGTTTAATATGCTAGGCGGAAAATAACTAAAAAAGGGTGTCTCAAAAGTCATTTACCGACTGACGAGACACCCCTTTTTTAAATTCAACTTCATATCAACTAACTTATTTCACGCCATTCAAAAATAGCCAGGTATACTTGGCTTCATCTTCACTTTCAGGAAGAATAACTTGGTATTTTAGATAGGCCATCGTAGTACTTGTATTTCTTTCTTCTATTTATATCAAACAATTATATAGATTTCGGGGTGGACACCATTAATCGTGATAGAGTTATTACTATCATCCACCACAATATAGTCGAATTTGTAACGCTGGACAGATATAATCAAGGTAAACCGTTATTCGAAGGGATGAGACGCTCAAATGAAGAAAGTTAGTTCAACTATATGGTCTGGACGTACAGACCATATTGAAAATAGAACCAGTTTTCGTTATCACCAGGTAGTGGCGGTTTCAGCGTTAAAGGATTTAGCTCCGTCACCAGACACGATCGCCATCATCGGGTTTGAAAGCGAGGAAGGTGTCCGACGAAATAGTGGCCGGCTAGGCGCAGCAAAAGCACCCGATGCTTTGCGCGGCGAGCTAGCTAAAATGCCATGGAAGTTCCCTGACACTAAACGCCTTGTGGATATAGGCAACATCGAATGTCACGGAAGAGAATTAGAGCAGAGTCAGCAGCAGCTTGGCAATGCAGTGGCCGAAGCCCTGCACAAGAAAATGACGCCCATCATTCTCGGCGGTGGTCATGAAACTGCTTATGGTCATTACCTTGGTGTCCGAAAATCAATTGGTGACCATGCAACGCTTGGAATCATAAATATAGATGCTCATTTCGATTTACGGACATACGACGAACAACCATCTTCGGGTACGATGTTTAAACAAATACTTGACCAGGATGAACACAGTAGCTATTTCGTCGCCGGAATTCAGCGGTATGGCAATACGCAGGAACTGTTTGACCGAGCGAATGAACTTGGTGTTATCTTTGAATATGAAGAGAATATGCATATCGGAAATTTGGACAAATTAACTTTGGATCTCAATCAATTTATTAGCCAACATGATTTTGTCTTTTTAACTTTATGTACAGATGTACTGAACGCCACCTTTGCACCAGGTGTCAGCGCTCCTTCGCCATTTGGATTAGACCCTTCCGTAGTTCGTTCCATTATTCGAACAGTCATTTCCCATGATAAAACACTGTCGTTTGATATTTCGGAAGTAAATCCTTCTTTAGATGAAAACAACCGCACAGTTAAGCTGGGTGCTCACTTAACAAATGAAGCAATTGCTTCTTTCTTGGGACGAACATAAACAAACTTGCATAAAGCAAGGCATATCATGATAATCTACAATCTAGATAATATAGTAAAGGTTCGAAAGGATTGAAATTATGTCTCAACAAGAACATTGGAAATCTAAAATAGGATTTATATTAGCAGCAGCCGGTTCCGCCATCGGTTTGGGAGCCATTTGGAAATTCCCTTATGTAGCCGGAACGGGTGGTGGTGGTGCCTTTTTACTGGTCTTTTTATTATTTACACTGCTATTAGGATTTCCTTTGTTAGTCGGAGAATTTATCCTCGGTCGTAAAAGCCAAAGTGATGCAATTAGCACCTACAAAAAGTTCGCGCCTAATTCCGCTTGGCATATAACAGGGATAATCGGAGTTGTTACCAGTTTTCTCGTTTTATCATTTTACAGCGTTGTAGGAGGATGGATTATCCTCTATTTATTTAAAGCGATGACTGGAGGCCTTGCGGGACTATCACAAGATCAATTCGGACCATTATTCAGTGAGATTATTTCTGAGCCGTTTTCTACTTTGACTGGCCAATTACTCTTCATGTTGCTCACAATTGTAGTTGTGTCTCAAGGTGTTCAAAAGGGCATCGAGAAAGCAAGTAAAATTATGATGCCGGCTCTCCTCGTTTTATTTATCATCATCGTTATTCGCTCCCTTAGTTTGGACGGGGCAATAGAAGGTGTTAAATTTTTACTTGTGCCTGATTTCACTAAATTAACATCTGAAACGATATTATTCGCCTTGGGACAAGCTTTCTTCACCCTCACTTTAGGAGTATCGGTTATGGTTACATATGCTTCTTATCTTCCAAAAACACAAAATCTACCAGGCTCAGCAATATCCATTATTTCAATGAATATCGTCATCGTCCTGTTGGCGGGTCTTGCAATCTTTCCGGGCGTATTTTCATTCGGACTTGAGCCCGATGCCGGTCCGACATTGATTTTTTCAGTTTTACCAGCAGTGTTCAATCAAATGCCCTTCGGTATCCTTTTCTTTATCGCGTTCCTGGTATTATTTTTATTTGCGGCTTTAACTTCAGCCTTCTCAATGGTAGAAATTATTGTTGCGACAATGACGAAAAACGACCCTTCTAAACGCAAAAAATTCACTTGGATAATTGGTATGGCAATATTCATCGTTGGCATTCCATCGTGTTTATCATACGGCGTAATGGCCGATGTAAAGTTTTTCGACAAAACAGTATTCGACTTAGTCGACTTTGCAGTAAGCAATGTATTGATGCCAATTGGCGCATTACTTATTTCTATTTTCATTCCGTTGAAAATATCCAAAAAGGATTTATTTAATGAAATGAAGCAAGGTTCGACAGTCGGGAAAGCCTTCTTTAACGTATGGTTCTATTTATTGAAGTATCTAGCTCCTATTGCGATTATTATTGTTTTTCTTGATGCGCTAGGTGTATTTAATTTATTCACAAAATAATCACTCTGAGTGATTATTTTGTAATCCGCATAACCGTCACAGCAAACTGCAAGAGGCTGTAAGTCGAGTTAATTAGTAATTTATACACGTCTGGTGAATAGGACTTGATTACCTCCATTTTCACTGGACTATTTTCGGACCGCTTTTGACTAACTATTCATGACAGATTTACTGATAGGTCCTAGTGTGGCTAGAAGTGACTCCGTCACTTCTAGCCACACTTGTAGGGAGGAATTGTAGTTCATTCCTCCTTAGTAATCCGGTTATGAATAGTTGCCTGTCGCGTTCCTACAATGTTCAAGTGAAAAATGCGGTTGTTTTGGAAGAAAAGAATAGATGACTTACTATGGAGAGTGTAAGTGCCCGAAGATGCAATTTCGGGCACTCTAGTACTTTGTACAATGGGTTCCTTGCTTATTTTTAGTAAAGATTATGCATCTAAGCTTGTAATGCCTTATAGAAAGTGACACTTCTTTAAAATAAATAAGAAAAAACCATAGATAAAGCATCAGCCGCCAAAATTGCATCTTTGGCGGCTTTTCTCTCGGTAAGAAGTCAGCTATTCTTTCGTCTCAAAAATCTTCAGCACTCTGTGTACTTAAGCATTTGGAGCGCGACGGATGAAAGACAACCATACGATTAACGAAAAAACTGTGTAGGGATGCGACTTTTTCGCATCCCTACACATCCAGATATCTCGCTAATCGTACTAGAAGTCATTCAACCTAAAGCGATCCCAATGCGCACCTATACAAGTGCGGTCAGGGTGGATTAAGTTATTTACTGTTTTTTTGGTTAATCAACAAACGTGTAATTTATAAATAGAAAAACGATACTTATCCTTTTTTCTCAAAGTTCAAGTCCCATGTAAAGCCAAATTTATCTATCACTTTCCCATATTTAGCACCCCAGAACATATCTTGTAATTCCATGAGCACTTTTCCTTCTTCGAGCAGGCGATCGTATAATCGTTCAATCTCTTCCTCACTTTCACAATCAATAAGTAGAGTAACACCATGTTTGTTGTTTTCAGATGGTTTGTCCGCGGAATCGGCAAGCATAATTTGAAAATCACCTTTTTTCAAATGGCAATGCAGGAGATAATCAGCTGCTTCAGGTGGATGCGGGAAATTTGCATCAGAGTATTTCTGTACGCCTACTCTTTCAAGCCCCGACAAGTTTGTGTAGAATTCAACTGCTTCCTTTCCATCCCCGTAAAACGTTAAATACGGAATAATAGCACCTTTCATGTTTGCTCCTCCTTTAATTGATCACTTAATTCGCGACTCTATATAGTTGTATTCAAATCCTTCATTAAAATACTTGATTTTCCGGATCGCGGCCCTCAAGTAGATCCGTAATCGCCTGTGCGTTCAAGTTCATCATCGCAAGGCGCGTCTTAATACTGGCACTACCAATATGCGGAAGTACCGTTACGTTCGGGAGGGTAAGAAGCAAATTATCGAGTGGAACCGGTTCTGTTTCAAATACATCGAGCCCTGCCGCCCAGATTTCCCCATCTTTCAATGCATCATATAAAGCTGATTCATCGACAATTCCGCCTCGCGCTACGTTAATAAGGACTGCTGTATTTTTCATAAGTTTCAGTTCCCGCGCTCCAATCATTCCTACTGTTTCAGGTGTATACGGTGTAAGTATAACAACGAAGTCAGCCTCTTTTAGTAGTGCTTCAAGTTCCATAAATTCAAAACCATGCTCCACCTCAGCCTCGGTTTTCCGATTACGATTGTGATACAGAACACGCATATCAAATCCTTTTGCTCGGCGTGCAACCGCCTCTCCGATCCGCCCCATGCCGATGATACCAATAGTCGCACCGCCAACGTCCATGCCCGTGAATCTCATCGGTGCCCACGATGTCCAATTCCCACTTCTAATAGCATCTTCTGCTGAAATCAATTGACGCGCTGTAGCGAGAAGAAGAGCGAACGCAAGATCCGCAGTCGTTTCATTCAAAACCCCCGGCGTATTCGTCACGATGACGCCATATTCCATCGCTGCTTCAAGGTCAACATTGTTGTAACCGACCGCCATATTCGCGACGATTTTAAGCTTAGTCCCTGCTTCAAACACCTCTCGATTTACACTATCCGCTAAAACGGTCCATAATGCATCGGCTTCCGCAACTTCTTTAATTAGAATATCTCGCGGTACGGAGACACTTTCCGAGTCCCACATTCGCACATCAAACTTCTCTAGAAGCGGTGCGACCGCCCGTTCATCTAGTTTTCTTGTAATGTAGATTCTTGGTTTCATACAGTTCTCCCCTTAACTACGATTGTAAATATTTTACCATTAATTCCAATAAGATGTTGCAGCGTGATTTCGAGTAAGCAATGGTTTCGACGAAGTTTGCAACGCTTTTAGTGAACTAAACACATCCCTCGCAATTAAACATTCTACAATCAATACCTAGTAAATCGGGAGTTTTAAGACCACTATTCTCAAAATTAACAATAGTGTAGCATGTAAAGAGAAGTATTTAAGCCTCTGCCAACTTCGAGCAGACCGCTAGCGCTTCTTTTAAATGTAGATTTGCATTCCCTGAAGATTGAGAGATGATCGCCATGAAACCAGTTTCTTTACAGTCACGTATATTTTTATATGGCGCCCTCTTTGTTTCCGTAGTAGCTATTATTATCGGCGTATCTTTCTACTTCACGATGTCTCAAGGTATTGAACAGCAGATCGGAGACCGTGCGCTAAGTATAGCCAAAACGACAGCAGACCGTCCCGACGTTCGTGCCGGATTTGAACAATCTAACCCCTCGGTAGCATTACAACCGATCGCCGAAGCGGTACGACTAAAAACCGGAGCCGAATATGTCGTTATCGGAAATAGTGAAGGTATTCGATATGCTCATCCTGTTCCTATACGGATCGGACAAAAAATGGTAGGTGATGATAATGAACGCGCACTTCTTCTAGGAGAATCCTATATTTCCGAGGCAACCGGGACACTAGGAGCCGCCCTGCGTGGGAAAACTCCAGTATTTAACGATTACGGTGAAATTATCGGCATTGTTTCTGTCGGATATTTGAAAGAGGATATTTCCACTGCATTTTTTCAATATGTTGATAATATTGCCTATGTCGTGCTTATCGCAATCATCATCGGAATAATTGGTTCAAGCATCCTAGCCCGCAATATAAAAAAAGAACTGTTTAATCTAGAACCTGCTGAAATCGCGAATTTATTCACCGAAAGAAATGCACTTATTGAATCTGTGCGCGAAGGAATCATTATGGTCGACTCCAAAGGGATGATTACCACAGTGAATGCGGCAGCTTATGAAGTGCTTTCCTTACCAAACCAGGCTGAACTAATCGGGAGAACGATTCAGGAAGTACTTCCGAACAGTCTCCTTCCAAAGGTACTTGAAACTGGAGAACGGCATCTCGATCGGTCGATGGAGATTCACGGTAAAAAGGTAATTGTGAATCGAATTCCAATTCATGTCAGTGAACAAATCGTCGGAGCGGTTTCAACTTTCCGACTACAATCGGATATTGACCAGCTTTCCATGGAATTATCACAAGTGAAACGATACACAGAAGCATTAAGGGCTCAAACCCATGAATACAATAACTTTTTATATACAATTTCAGGTCTCATTCAACTCAATTCATACGACGAAGCACTAAGCCTTATTCACGATGAGACTGCTGAGCATCAATCACTTATACAATTCGTAACAAAACGGTTGCAAGACCCATTCCTCGGAGGAATTGTCATCGGTTTCTTCAACCGAGCGAAAGAGTTGAAAATCAAATTCCTTCTCGATGAAGATAGTTTTTTAAGCAAACTTCCAAAACATTTAGATAAAAATCATTTTGTTTCAATCATAGGAAATTTAGTAACAAATGCTTTTGAGGCGGTCGAGTCGTATCCTGAAGAGAAACGGTTGGTCCGCATATTAATTTTGGATAACGGAGAAGAGATCCTAATTGAAGTGGAAGATTCCGGACACGGTATAGCTGATGAATTACTTGATGTATTATTCAAAGAGAAGGTGTCGACAAAAAATCAAGAGGACCGTGGATACGGGCTAATGAAAGTTGCAGAAAACGTAAATGACCTCGCGGGTTCCATTACGCTGGAAAAAGGCGATTTAGACGGTGCACTATTCATCATTTCTATCCCTAAAGGAGGGGTTTCGCATGACGAATTCAATTGAAGTTTTAATTATTGAGGATGATTTACGAATTGCCGACATCCACAAACGGTTCATTGAGAAAATAGACGGCTTCACTGTCGTTGGTTCGGCGCATACCGGTGATGAAGCGAAAGATTGGATTTCCGCATTGTTACCGGACCTTGTGCTGCTGGACGTATACTTGCCCGATGCGCTCGGCACAGAAATAATGGGTTTCATTCATGAAAACAGCCCAGAAACAGATATTATTTTCATAACAGCTGCAGCAGAAATTGAAATTGTGAAAAAGGCATTCCGCCATGGAGTTTTCGACTACATTTTAAAACCACTTACATTTGAGCGCTTCAGGGAAAGTCTTCTCTCCTATAAGGATAAAAGGGAAACACTAACAGGCCAAGGGTTCATGCAGGAAGATTCCATCAAATCCCTTTGGAATAATACACTATCAATAGCATCTAACTTGGATTTCACCCCACCAAAAGGGATCGATCCAATGACGAAAGAAAAAGTCGTCAGCCATATAAAAAAAATAGACGGTGGAGTTACTGCAGAAACACTCGGATTAGAAATTGGGGTAAGCCGTTCAACCGCAAGACGTTATTTGGAATATCTCGTCTCAGAAAAACATGCATATACAGAACTTCTATACGGTTCGGTCGGGCGACCGGAAAGAAGGTATTTCATAAAAAAACGGTGAACATTATGAACAAAATGACGTTTACTCCCATTATCAAACTTATAAACGATAACTTAAAATTCAATAAATTTTCTGATAGATTTATGACAGCGAATGAAAACGCTGTCATTTTTTTATTATAAGGGGGATTCAGTGAAGATGTGGAAAAAACTAACGACGGTTACCTTAGCAAGTTTATTGGCACTCAGTCTGGCAGCATGTTCTTCAGACGATGCCGAAAGCGCTTCCTCTAGTTACCCGAAGAATAACCTGACAATAGTTGCACCTTCTGGGGCAGGCGGGGGATGGGATTTAACTGCACGAGCAATTGCAAAAACAATGAATGACACGAAGTTGATTGATAAATCTATTCTAGTTGAAAACAAACCTGGTGGTGGAGGCGCAGTCTACATGGCCGAATTTGCAACAAAAGAAGTAAAAAATGATGACGTCCTTCTTGTTAAATCTCCACCAATCCTAATTAATAACAATAAAGCGGAAGGCAACAGTCCTTACGGCTATAAAGATACAAAGCCTTTGGCACAGTTAACACGTGACTACGGAGCGATTGTTGTTAAAGCAGATTCAGAGTATAAAACATTGAAAGAAGTCCTTGAAGCAATTAAAAAAGATCCAAAATCGGTTACGCTTGCAGGGGGATCTGCTCCTGGATCGATGGATCATCTTGTCGGTGTCCTACCCGCTTTCAAATATGGTATTGACCCAAAATTAGTGAAATATGTATCCTATGACGGGGGCGGAGAGGCAGTTGCAGCATTGCTTGGTGGGAATGCAGACGTTATCGCAACAGATGCGTCCGCTATCGGAGCCTATGTGAAGTCTGGGGATGTCCGTGTCCTTGCCGTTAGTTCATCGGAACGTCTTGGTGGTGAATTGGCGGAGGTTCCTACATTCCAAGAAGAAGGGATTGACGCGGAATTCACAATCTGGCGCGGTCTTTTCGGTCCTAAAGAAATGTCAGATACCGCTTTTGATTATTGGAACGATAAACTTGAAAAAATGGTAGAAACAGATGAGTGGAAAGCTGAATTAGAGAAAAACGGTTGGGAAAGCGAATACCGTAACTCTGAAGATTTCACTTCATATTTAGAAGATCAAGATAAAGTGATTGTTGAATTGCTAACAGCGCTTGGCATGCAAAAATAATAGTATTCTGGCGGCTTAAGCGGCCGCTTTTTCCTTTAAGGAGGTATCAAAAACAATGAGTAAAACGTTCGACCGCTATGCAAGTATCGCCTTTTTACTGATTGGTCTTATTGTTTTCATTGAAAGTCAAAAAATTCCAAGCAGTGCCTACGGATCATCAGTTGGGCCTGAAATTTTCCCCATGTGGCTCGGTATTATACTACTCATCCTAAGCTTGCGATTACTATACGAAACGTTTACATACAAATCTGAAACCGCTGACACGGGGAAACTTCAGTACAAAAAATTCTTAATTATCCTTGGCAGTGCAATTTTTTACGCCTTTGCACTCGAGAAGATTGGTTACATCATCTCGACGTTCATTTTCTTACTCATTGCATTCCAAACAATGGAACGCGGCCGATTGCTACCTTCAATTCTAATCGCAATTGGTTTCTCATTCGGAATCTATTATTTCTTTGTGGAATTTCTTGGCGGCTCATTGCCCGGATTCCCTGTATTTTAAGGCGAAAGGAGCCTAGCTATGGGTACATTACAATTTTTAGCGGATGGATTCGCAATCGCTTTTCAATGGCAAAACTTATTATTTGCGTTTGTTGGCGTCATAATCGGGACAGCTGTCGGCGTATTGCCTGGAATCGGACCGATGAGCGGGGTTGCCCTTCTCATCCCTGTTACAGCGACCATCACTTCAGGTATGCCAACAGAGGCAGCAGCTTCAAGTTCAATCATTTTACTAGCAGGTGTCTATTATGGTGCCATGTACGGAGGTTCTACAACGTCCATACTATTGAATACTCCTGGTGAATCGGCATCGGTAGTCACGACGCTTGATGGCTATCAGATGGCAAAACAAGGACGTGCTGGTGCAGCTTTGGCTATCTCGGCTATCGGCTCATTTTGTGCCGGAATTATTTCGTTAATTGGCCTTGTGCTATTAGCAGAACCTCTTTCCAACATCGCCATTAAATTCGGTCCAGCAGAATACTTCTCGTTAATGCTGTTAGGTTTAGCAGCAGTTAGCGGACTCGCTGGAAAATCGATGACGAAATCTCTGATGATGACCGTCTTCGGACTCATACTTGGAACAATTGGCATTGATGCCGTTTCAGGAATTGCCCGCTTTACATACAATCAGCCGATTCTCTTTTCTGGGTTGGAGTTTTTGACGATTGCAGTTGGGTTATTTGCATTAGGTGAAGTGTTTAAAACAATTTTGGAACGCGACGAAGAGGACGGGGCGATTGCAAAAATCAACCGAATCCTCCCCACCAAACAAGATATGAAAGATAGTGCAGTACCCATTGTACGTGGCTCCCTACTCGGATTTTTCATCGGGGTGCTGCCAGGTGCTGGTGCAACACTCGCATCTTTCTTCTCTTACATGACAGAGAAAAAGTTCAGCAAACATCCTGAAACTTTCGGTAAAGGAAACATCGCTGGAGTAGCAGGTCCGGAATCGGCAAATAATGCAGCTTCTGGCGGCGCTATGATCCCTTTACTCACATTAGGAATCCCTGGATCTGGTACAACCGCCATTTTAATGGGCGCACTTATAATGTATAATATTCAGCCAGGTCCTCTACTCTTTGACGAACACCCGGATATTGCATGGGGGCTTATCGCTAGTATGTTTATCGGAAACTTGATGCTATTAGTGCTGAATATGCCACTCGTTCGAGTGTTTGCGAAAATCATTCAAACCCCTAAGAAATATTTATTGCCGATTATTGTTGCCATTTCATTTTTCGGGGTATATGCAGTTCAATATACGACGTTCGATTTATACTTACTGCTCGGATGCGGCGTGGTTGGCTATTTATTATCGAAAAACGATTTCCCGGTAGCCCCATTAGTATTGGCACTTGTATTGGGTCCAATGATTGAGAACAACATGCGACGGGCATTAACCATTTCAAACGGTGAATTTAGTATCTTTTACACAAAGCCGCTTTCGCTTGTTTTCATTATTGTAGCTGTAGCATGGCTTGTTATCCCAATGTTATTGAAACTAAAAGGACGCTCGGTCATTGTGGAAGAAGAAAGCTAATAGAGAATTATACAAATCAAAAGCGGATTACCTGGAGTCAAGGTAATCCGCTTTTCGGTTTTTAGAACGATGATCAACAGTTTCGTTGAACTAAACAACATCCTCGCAAAACACCGCTTTCCGTCACAAAAAGCGCTGCCGCAGCAACGCCTCCCTCATCCGCCTATATAACTCATACCAATCTTCTTTCGATTCTTTGCCGTTTGTTCAGTTCTCTCATCCGAATAACGGTCTACGCGACGTTCCCATACGCCTGCAATTGCATCAAATAATTCTGCATCCGTCATGCCATCGCGGATCAATTTTCGCAAGTCGAACCCTCCCGATGCGAATAAACAGGTATACAACTTTCCATCTGATGATAGTCTTGACCGCGTGCATGTCGAGCAGAAGGACTCCGAAACGGACGTGATGAATCCGATTTGCGCTCCGTTATCCAAGTAGCGATAGCGTTTTGCGACTTCACCATAGTAGTCCTCTTCTGTCGGTTCAATATCATGTACCGAACAAATCAAATCATAAATTTCTTTTTTCGTGACAACCTTCTCAAAACTCCAACCATTATCGTTACCAACATCCATGAATTCAATGAACCTTAGCGTGATACCGCGCTCTTTGAAATAAGCCACCATTGGAAGTATTTCTCCCTCATTGACATCTTTTTGAACAACCATATTCACTTTGATTTCAAAGCCGATTTTTTGCGCATAATCTATAGCAGAAAGGACCAGTTCCGGTTTGATCCCCCGGCCATTCAATTCACCAAAAATAGCAGGATCAAGTGCATCAAGGCTTATGTTCAAACGACGAAGACCCGCGTCATAAAGCGGTTGTGCGTTTTGCTTTAGCAACACACCGTTCGTCGTCAACCCAATATCTTCAATCCCCTCAATCTTTATCAATTTTCCAACTAACTTAGGCAGATCACGACGCATAAGCGGCTCGCCGCCCGTCAATCGAAGCTTCTTCACACCTAATGATGCAAAAATTTTAGCAAAGCGTTCAATTTCTTCAAATGACAACAGGTCATTTTTCGGAAGAAATGCATAATCATCTCCAAAGACTTCCTTTGGCATACAGTAAGCACATCTAAAGTTACATCGATCCGTTACCGATATCCGGAGATCTCGAATCGGACGTCCAAGCTTATCAACGATCGCTTCCAAAACGTCATTCCCCCTCCAAGTCTTCGGGTGTATTCACGTTCATGAACATCCGGTTTTCATCGTCAGTCAGGTTATTTCCAGTGATCCACACCGCCTCTTGAGATGAGAGTAATTTCATTACACTTAGTTGGTCGTTTATTAGAGCTTCCTTGACTGCACTCTTCAAATGCCCGTCCCAAATCGACACGAGCGGATGATATCTTCCATCAGAAATAACTCCGGTAACACCCTTTTCATGGTGCACCAATAACTTCGTCATAGCCTGGCTGTTGACATGTGGCATATCGCATGGCAATACTGCATAGCGGTCGGCTTCCACGGATTCCATCACAGACAGGATCCCTGCAAGCGGACCGAGTCCTGCATATATAGCCAAATCGGTCATAGTCTTCAAGCAGCTAGGAAAATGCTCCATGTATTCTGGCCGTGTCACGATAATCACCTCATCACAACAGACAGACAATGCACCCACCGCAAGTTCATAAAAGTGCTGATCCCCGAGCTTAGCAAGTGCTTTTGGGAAACCGAACCGCCTAGACACTCCGCCCGCTAAAACAATTCCGACTGTCTTCGTCATCCGCCACTCACTGGTGGAATAAATGCACAAATATCTCCTGAATGAACAAAATCCTCTTTTAAGGCATATTCCTCATTCACTGCAACATGCACGGTTTCTTTGCCAAAACCTGGATACGTAGTTTCTGCCCAATCCAGCAGTTCGCGAACAGTCATCGATTGCTGATCAATCGTCTCGTCTGACTTACCTGTCAGTTCACGTAACCTTGCAAAATAATTCACCTTAATCATTTCATTTCAGGCCCCTTTTCAGGATACTTTTTCTGTCCGCCAATCCACTCTTCGCCGTCCTCCCAGATTTCCTTTTTCCAGATAGGTACGACTTCCTTAATGCGTTCAATGGCATATTCATTCGCTTCATAAGCGGCTTTTCGATGCGGCGATGAAACCGCAATCACTACGGCGATATCTGAGATATGCATTTCACCAATTCGGTGGGCAATCGCCACTTTCACGCCTGGCCATTTCATTTCCATTTCTGCACCGATTTCCGCTAACTTCTTTTCAGCCATTGGAACGTAAGCCTCATATGCCAAATATAATGTGCGGACTCCGCGCGTCCATTCCCGCACATGTCCAGTGAAAACTGTGACCGCACCTGCACCCGCGTGGAGGACGTAATCCGTATATTTCTGCGGTTCAATTGGTGTTTCAATAATTTCAAACTGTTTCATCGCCATCCTCCTTTTCGACCCAGTCAAACAGCCAAGAATCCAACTGACCAACATCAACCCTAGATTCAATATGTGAGACGCTAGTTGCTATTTCCGGGCACCCGATAATGAGTTGAATGCCTTCCAAATCGCTCAGCGATCCCCAATCCTCTGTGTCTCTTAGGAGGACCACTTTCTTCCCCTGCTCTTTCTTATAGCCTTCTATGAATAATATATCCGGCTTGGCTATTGCAGCCAGTTCTTTCAGTCCAGTGAAATCCGGTTCATCATGCAACAATAATTGAACTGTGCCTCCACCCGCAACGACCGAAACGGCTGCGCCGCTATCAAAAAACTGCATCGTATCCGTCGTGGAATTCGGCATAGTCGGCTGTCCACCGTGTCCATGATGCTTCAGAACAGCAATCGAATAACCCTTACCTTTCAGTAAACGCACCCATCTTGCAATAAGTGTCGTTTTGCCACTATTTTTGAACCCGACGATATGCAGCGTTTTCAAAGTATCCATTTACCAACGCTTTGCTCTGAGCCGAGTAACAATATATCAACATCAGTTCCAGCCGAGTAATCGCGGGTCCCGCTTGGTAGGACAATCAGGCAATTTCCCCGCGCTATCGAAGAAACTGCATTTGATTTATTAAAACCTGCGGGCACTGCAATGATTCCCTCCGGCGACAATTCCCAAAATCCGCGGATGAAACGTGTGAAGGGATTCGGTTTGTCGAAGTCCTCACCAAGCTTCGCTTGTATATGCGGAATATACGGTGATATAGCGCTTTGCATTCCTAAAATTGCCGGTCTAACAAACAATTCAAATCCCGTGAAACAGGCAGAAGGATTACCAGATAATCCGAATAACAGCTTATCGCCAACCACAGCTACAGTCGTTACACTTCCAGGGCGCATCGCAACTTTGTTGAATAAAATCTTGGCACCTAGCCGCTCATATATCTTAGGCAGATAATCATAATCACCTACAGAAACGCCGCCTGTCGTAATCAGTAAGTCCGTTTCAGCGAGCGCATTTTTCACAGTCTGCGTACACGCATCGAGATCGTCTTCCTGCATGCCATATGAAATGTAGCCAATTCCCATTCGAGTTAATTGGGCTGCAATCATCGGACCATTCGAGTTGCGTATTTTTCCAGGCGCAAGATCCTCTGATACTTGAAGAAGTTCCGTACCCGTCGAAAGAATGCCTGCAATTGGTCGTTTTGCTACTTTGACTTCTGCATAACCAAATGTCGCAAGCAGCGCAATTGTACCAGGATGAATGAACGCTCCCGCTTCAATCAGGCGTTCACCTTCTTTTACATCTTCACCTTTAAAGGAAATGTTTTCGCCATGGACGAATGGTTTACGCAACGTGAAACTGTCTTGTCCTTCTGTCGTCTGCTCCAGCATGACAACCGCGTTTGCGTTAATTGGAATTGGTGCACCTGTCATGATTCGATACGCTTCTCCATGATCAATCCCACGGTCCGCTACATGTCCTGCACCTATTCCCCCAATTACAGTGAACGGAATGCGGTTATCGCCTGATGCACCAGCAGTATCATCCGCACGGACTGCGAATCCATCGTATGGTGACCTGTCGAATGGCGGTACATCATTTTTCGCAATAATCGGTTCGGCAAGAATTCTGCCATATGTATGTTCAAGGGAAATCGTTTCCATCTCTGTTACATGGACGTACTCCATGACAAGGCGGACAGCTTCCGACACTTGAATAGGCTTTCTCATTTCCACCATATTGATTTCCCTCCTTCTGCTATACTCAAATTAAGTATGTATGTACGAAAGGAATGAATCCATTGTCAGAACTCACACATTTCAACGAACAGGGCCGTGCGAAAATGGTCGATGTTTCCGATAAAGCAGAAACAGTCCGAACAGCTATCGCCAAGTCGTCCATAATCGTCAATGAACTAATCCATTCACAAATTACAGAAGGTACAAACAAGAAAGGTGATGTATTCGCAGTTGCTCAAGTCGCTGCTATTATGGCAGCAAAAAGTACATCATCCATCATCCCCATGTGCCATCCGATTCCACTGACAGGCGTTAATATTCGGTTCGACTGGAACATCGATGAAGCAACGGCTCATTATGAAGTATTAATTGAAGCGGAAGTGAAAACGAAAGGCGTGACCGGTGTTGAAATGGAAGCACTCACTGCCGCTTCCGCTGCTGCACTCACGATTTACGATATGTGCAAAGCAGCCGGTAAAGAAATGGTTATTGGACCTACAATGCTGTTGCTAAAAACCGGTGGGAAAAATGGCGACTACAACCGCCAAACGTAAAATGGATGCATGACCAGCATTTGCTGGTCTCTACCTTCTTATTTGTATATAAAATTACAAAATCTCCAATCGCAGATAAGTTATCCCTTTGAGCTATCACGTTTAGACTTCAGCGCTTTTCGAGGCTGAACAGGCGCTTACGCTTTTGTTTAGTCATCCAAGTGTTTCGTTAGCTCATGTACAATATGATGAACCTCAGGTAGGACCAACTTATTCATCGCAAGTTCAACTGCCTTCACAGATCCTGGAAGTGCAAAAAAAACTTTCTCCTTCACTACACCAGCCGCCGCTCGACTTAACAGCGCCTTCGAACCTACATCTTCTGTATAACTAAGGTATCGGAACAATTCACCAAATCCATCAATCGTTTTCGTGAAAAAAGGTGTCACGGTTTCAATCGTAACGTCACGGAAACCAATGCCCGTACCGCCTGTTGATATAATTGCATGCACTTTCGGATTCCGTAACCATTTTTCTACAATCAATTCAATCTCTAGCGCATCGTCCTTGCAAATCCACGACTCAAAGACATGATGACCCGCCGACTCAAGCTTTTCCCGGATTGTCCAACCACTACGGTCATTCGACGTATTACGCGTATCACTTGTCGTCAACACGCAAAAAACGAGTTTCTTCTCTTTATCTGATTCGTTCAAGTGCGACAACCCGATTCCTCCTGTTTACCCAAAAAGTTGGTGGTACAATTTACGACCTATTTTCATATCCTTCAATCCATGAACCAATAAGCGGCCATTACCGAATACAATACAGCGATAACCTTCCGCAGTGAATTCCACGAAAAATGGTGTCACTTTATAAGGCTCCCCGGAATTTTTGGCGACTTTTTCTCCATCTTCAATCGTCAAAAAACGGCTTGCAGATGGAATGATTTGCACGATATCCCGACCACATAACACTGCGTATCCGGCACCCTCTGTCCTGTGCAGCGCAGGGTATGTCGGAGTTTCCCCGCATGTCTTACATACTTCGTTACGCATCCGAGAAATCCCTGCCTCTGCATGCGTGTTGTTCCAAGCATCGAAATGCAATACCTTTTTACGCAACATATCCTTATTCCCTGTTAACCATTTTAATGCTTCCGCACTTTGATACGCTGCTGCAATTTGAACCGCAGGCGCAATAATTCCTGACGTATCGCAAGTTTCATTGACAGATGGCAAAACCGGCAGTAAGCAACGGAAACAAGCTGACTCGCCCGGTACAAATGGAAACATTGTCCCCGAACTTCCTACACATGCTCCATAGATCCATGGGATATTCTTTTTCCACGCGATATCATTTATCAGTAAACGCGTTTCAAAATTATCTGTCGCATCCATAATAAGATCAGCATTCTCCGTAATCAGCTCGATAATCGGCCCGTCTACATGATCAAGTACAGTTACGATCTCAATGTTCTCTCGAATCATCTTCAACCGAGCTTCGGCGGCAACCACTTTTGGCACACCCTCCCGCGCGTCTTGTTCGGTGAAAAGCTGTTGTCTTTGCAAATTTGAAGGTTCAACGTAGTCCCGATCTGCAATGGTTAATTTCCCCACACCTGCCCGAACAAGTGTCTCTGAAACCGCCGACCCAAGTGCGCCACATCCGATAATGACAACATGTGCAGAACCTAACTTATCCTGCCCTACCTGTCCAATCTGTTTGAACAACGTTTGTCTTGAATAACGGTTTTCCACATTTCCGCCCCTTTTCGAGGGTAGCCTCCACTGTCATCGTACAGAGATTCCCATGTTAAAAATTCAAAAACTTTTTCCTCAATGCATACTCAACCAATTGTGGCCTGCCTTTCAATTGAAGCTTTTCCATGATTTTTGATTTATGTGCCTCAACCGTCTTAACAGAAATATATAGTTTTTCTGCGATTTCCTTATTGCCATACCCCTTTGCGACAAGTGGAAGAACTTCAATTTCACGTTTCGATAATATTTTGAAAGGGTCCGTTTCTACACCCTCCAAATCCTTTGTGAGGAATTCGCCTACGAGAGCAGTCGCCATTGATGGATGAATATATGTCCCACCTTCGTAAACAATACGAATTGCCGCGAGCAATTCCTCATCCGGTGAATTTTTCAACACATAGCCCGATGCTCCGTTCTTCAAAACATGAAATAAATACTCCTCATCATCATGCATCGTCAAAATCAGGACTTTTGTTTCCGGAAAATCTTCGCTTATTTTCCCTGTCGCAATAAGACCACTTTCTCCTGGAGGCATGCTTAAATCCATAAGCAATAGATCCGGACGAAGCTTAGCAACCAAGTCATACGCTTCAAGACCATCAGCAGCTGTCCCAATAACCTCCATATCGTGTTGGAAGTTTAGAATATGCATGAATCCGCTGCGCACGACTGCATGATCATCCGCAATAATAATTTTCAACCGTATTACCCCCTTATAATGGTATTTCCAAACTTACGATTGTCCCTTTTCCAGGTTCAGAAAGGATTGTTGTTTGCCCATCCACAAGCTCAGCCCGTTCTCTCATCCCATACAGACCAAGACCTGTACCTTTTGGATGAATTGCGTTCAAATTAAATCCGGCTCCTTTGTCAATGACGTGTAACTTTAAATAGCCATCATCTTCAAAAAGTCTGACGGCTAGATCGTCAGTGCCAGCGTATTTCAGTGCATTAAACACTGCTTCCTGACAAATTCGGTAAACGACCGTTTCAATTTCACCTTCGTACCTTTTGGAATCCAACTCCGCTGTAAAGTAAACAGAAAATCCATAGTTTTTTTCAATCCATTTGAAATGCGTTCTAAATGCAGCTTCCATCCCTAGATCATCAAGTGTTGCAGGTCTAAGTTCAACCGATAGATGACGGATATCGTCTAACAGCCGCATAAGTGCACCTTCCATTTGCAACACTTTTTTCAATACTTCCTCATCAATATTCATATACTTCAATACTCGAAGTTCAACTAGTGAACTGAGCATTTCCTGGGCTACCCCATCATGCAATTCCCTTGAAATTCGTTTCCGTTCATCTTCCTGAGCTTTGATGATATTTTTCGTAATCATTTTCTGATTGAGCATTTCCTGTGTTTTATATTGTTTCGTCAAATCACGGAGCATGAATACACGGATCCCGTTTTCCGCGTCAATCGTTTGATAACTAGCCGTGTAAGGAATAACGCCTTTGCCCCTAGTGTCCATGTACACTTGGAACGAGCTAAAATCTTCATCCGGACTCTTCAGATAGCATGATATGCATGTTTGGAGTTCTTGTTCGTTGGTATATCCTTTACAGGACATGCATATTGCTTCTTTATCGCCTACCGCCATCCTGTCGAGAACTTCCGCATTCAAAATGAGTTCGGCAGCGCTATTCATTGTAAGGACTTTTCCCATACGGTCAAAAAAGAAAATAGCCTCTGCAGAATTGTCATACATTTTCATCAACAGATTCGTCAATTGAAATTCACTCATACTCTTCAATTTCCAACCATCTCCTTATTGTAAAACGGACCAAACTTCGGACCAATCACCTGTTGAAATCCTATAAAATCTTCTTGCGTCAGCTTATTTTCAGTGCGGTAACCCACAAGTAGTACACCTTTGACACAATTATATTTATAAAGAGGTATCGCACAAAAACTTTTCAACCCTTCTGCAACTACGATCGGATAATTATAAAGATCTTTTCTTCCAAGTGTCTTTTCAGCATCTTCTACAAGGAACGGTTTACCCGTCTTGAATACACGCCCCACAACACCTTTACCAGTCTTTAAAACAATTCTTCGATAACGGTTACTTCGATTTCCTGTAGCGAATTCCCATTTCATCTCGAAACGGAGCTCTACCGACTGGACAAGTGCTAATCCCACAAAGTCAAAGTCGAAATCGTCCCGCAGACGTTCAATTTCCTGTTGATAATCAAAAATCATCTGTCCACTCATCAGTTTTACTCCTTATATAGAAAAAGGTGATTCACCCTTTTCTAGCAATAAATTCGAACTGTTCTATATATAAAGAATATAGATTCCTAAAGCATAATTCAACGGCATAGCCCTCTCCCTTTTGGATTGATAAATGATCAATTACAAAAAGTAGAGTCTTGTGCATACATACTGCTAATTGTACGTTCAGTTTAAGAGTCTTCCTAGTAGGGATTTGCCTATTAAACACAGGGAATATCCTGAAGAACAAAAGTAAACATGCGACCTAAGTCCACCATATCCACACGGCCAGATTCTAGACGCGGAATCTTTCCGTTGAAAACTATCTTGAGTCGATAATTCACTAGTTTTTCAAGCAATAAAAACAACCGCTTTATCTTCCCAAAATGGACTAGATAAAACGGCCTTTTTCAATTAAATATATATGTGTTGCAACCTTTTCCGCTTCTGCCCAATTGTGAGTCACCATGATAATGGGGATATTTAAATCGTATTGGATTTCCGTGATAACCGTAAGCGCGTCATGACGTGCTTTATCGTCCAGTGCAGATAGGGGTTCATCAAGAAGAAGAATATCAGGCTTCGTCGCAAGCGCACGTGCAATGGCAGTTCGCTGTTTTTCCCCACCAGACATTTCATGGGGATAAGCATTTCGCAAATGACGAATGCCGAATTTATCGAGAAGCATAAGTGCTTGTTCAGTTTTTCTCGGTGATTTCATCCCATACTGAACATTTTTTTCTGTCGTCATATGAGGGAATAGCGCGTAGTCCTGCATAACATATCCAACACTTCGTTTTTCGGTTGGACACGGCTTTTGAGTGGATGAAAAGTAAGTGTTTTCCCCCATTCGAATATGGCCTAAGTTTGGATGAGCAAGACCTGCAATCATATCTAGACACGTCGTCTTTCCCGAACCTGATGGCCCAAATAAGACGCTCACTTCCCCCTTAGCCGTTTTAATGGCCACGTCAATTTTAAAATCCGGCAAGTTTTTAATGAGATGTGCGTCAAACATTACGAGAAGCCCCCCCTTTCCTTTTCACAGTGAAACGTCTTAAACTCTGGTTCGACCACCAGCTGAGCCAGAGAATCGTGGAGAATCCAAGCGCAACGATGATAATCACCCAAAATGTTGCTGTTTTCATATCACCAGCTTCAACCGCAAAATAGATGGCCATTGGAATGGTATCTGTTCGGCCAGGAATATATCCTGCAATCATCAGTGTCGCTCCAAACTCGCCGAGTGCACGGGCGAATGTAAGGACGAAGCCCGCGAGTAGACCCGGCCAGGCTAGCGGTAATGTGACTGTGCGGAAGACGCGCCATTTTGAAGCACCTAACGTATGAGCTGCGGATTCCAATTTTCCATCGACTTGTTTGAATGCAGCTGACGCACTTTGATACATGAGCGGAAAGGCGACTACGGTCGAAGCAATAACGGCTCCAATCCAAGAGAATACGATTTGAAGATGCGCGTAATCATATAACCATTTCCCAAGTAGCTGATCTTTGCCAAACAAAATTAGCAGTCCGAATCCGACGACGGTGGGTGGTAATACAAGTGGCAACAGGAATAACGCTTCAATGATCGTCTTACCAAAGAAACTTTTCCGCGAGAATATGCGTGCGAGGAACGTGCCAGTGAGAAAGACAATGATTGTCGCAATGGACGCAACTTTGATAGAGAGCATAAGCGGCCCGTAACTGATTTCCCCCATTGGCTTTGTTCCTCCTTTTAGTTTATAAATCCGTGAGCAGTTAGTATTTCTTGAGCTTCTGATGTTTTCATATAATCAAGAAAAGCACGGGCTGCTTGCGGGTGTTCTGTTGCAGTTATGATTGCTCCGGGATAGATGGCTGGAGAGTGCAGTGAGGGATCAATTTCAAGGATTACCTCGACTTTATCAGATGACTTAGCATCGCTTGTGAAAACAATGCCCATTTCGGTGTTACCAGTTTCAACAAATGTTAATACTTGCCGTACGTCTTTTCCAAAGATAAATTTCGTTTCGAGTGTTTCCCATTGACCTAGTTTTGTGAGAGCCTCTTTTGCATAGATACCCGCAGGAACAGTGTCTGGATTACCGATTGCAAAATGATCCATTTTAGACCCAAATGGATTCTCTGCGCCCATTAACGAGTGGTCACCATTTTTTTTGCCAATGACAACCAATGTATTTCCGGTAATGTTTACACGTGAATCCGATTCTATTTTGTTTTCTTTTTCCAGCTTGTCCATGTCTGAACTACTCGCAGAAATGAACATATCGACGGGTGCACCGCCTTTGATTTGCTGCGCAAGTTTACCTGATGAGCCGAACGTGAACGTAATTTCAGTTTCTTTATTGACCTTTTCAAATCTAGTTGCAATTTCAGTTAGTGCTGGTGTCATACTTGAGGCTGCTGCCACTAGTATCTCTGTTTTAGTATCCGCATCAGAATTGGTGCACGATGCTAGAATGAGGGAAAGCAGGATGGTAATAGCCAATGAGAGCCGCTTCATTTATTCGAGACCCCTTTTCCTCTATCATAACGGACATTTCTGAATCATTCCACGGAAAAAAAACACCCTATGTGGTGTTTCAACATGTTAGCAGTCCGACATTGTAGAATAATTTTTCTAGATGAACTCTTCCAACAAGTAGACTCAATTGTTCCACTTGATGTAATATTATTTATTGATATTCATTCAAACTAGAAAGTGGCTGAGTAATGTGATGGAATTTCGTTTAATAGATGGCAACGAAGTAATAATAAAAGAGGCAACTAAAGAAGACGCCCAACATATGATTGATTTCTATAATGTCGTGGGTGGGGAAACAGATTTTCTTTCATTCGGAAAAGACGAATTTAATCATGAAGTGGAGGCATATAAAGAGTTTTTAGAATCTACACGACTGGAACAGAACTCCGTTATTTTACTGGCAATCATAGATGATAAAATAATAAGTATCGCATCTATTAATTCTAGCCAAAAAATTAGAATTAAGCATGTAGGAACGTTAGGTATTGTTATTAGTGAACAGTTTACTGGACAAGGATTAGGCCGAAGAATGATGGAACAACTAATCCAATGGGCAACTTCAAATGGAGTCACTAACAAAATTAGTCTTGTAACTAGAGCAGATAATAGTGCAGCCATTGAATTATATGAAAAACTTGGATTTGAAAAAGAAGGCCAAATTTTAAAAGATACGTTAATTGATGGTGTTTATTACAACACACTTGTAATGGGATTACTTTTATAGGCAAAATAATGAGACTCCCGTTGTTTTGAAACTGTTTTTTAATACGTTCATCTCGTTATGACCGGCATGGAACTTGTTATGCTCGCCATGAGCGTACTTATGACCGCCATAGCCCCCGTTATGCTCGCCATGGGGGCACTTATGACCGCCATGGCCTTGATTATGACCGGCACATGCTATTCACTTAATACTAATTCGATGCATCTAATTCAAACATAAGAATACATGTAAAAATTGAGCAAAGACTCCTATGAATGGTAGTCGAAACAGATTTGAAGGGAATCTCCATTTCAACTTATATAATCGTAAAAAAGCACACAACTTAGGTTGTGTGCTTTTATTATTTACAAATCATCAAAGCCATTAAGATCACTTGTTTTGACGTATTGACGTGAAGATTGTTCGAAGAAGTCGGTTTTTGTATCGTCGAAGCTGTCGACATATGCGCGAATCCATTTCATTGGATTGTCAGTGAACTCGGGATAAATTTCACTAAGTCCGAGCATGCGGAGCATTTTATTCGCGCGATATTTCACATAGCCTTCCATTTCAGCAAGGTCGATACCTTCAATATCCGCAAGCACATAACGGCTCCAGATGACTTCTTGTTCGACCGAATGTTTGAACTGATCGTAAATCCATTCCGTAAATTCATCTGTATTATGTTCAGGATTTTCTGCCAGTGCCGCGCGGAATATATCACTTATCGCTTTACCATGTTGTAATTCATCACGATTAATATACGAAATCATCGTCGATGTACCAACCATTTTCTGATTGCGTGCCAAGTTGTAGAAGAATGCGAATCCGCTATAGAAAAATAATCCTTCAAGCAGTGTTGTATAAACCATCGCTTTCAATGCCGATTCGATCGTCGGACGCTCTGCGAAGTCGTTATAAACTTCTACAATACGCTCATTACGTTTCAACAGCACTTCGTCTGAACGGCCCATTTCAAATGAAGCCATCTGCTTATTAAGAGTCGTAACGGAAGAAAGTACGTATGCGTAGCTGTGATTATGTTCACTTTCCTGATCAGCGATAGTGGCCATAATCGATTTAACGGAAGGATCAGTTGTATAATCTGCCATTTTTAAAGCGACTATCGTTTGTGGTCCGTCAAGTGTCGCGAGCAAGCCAATAATTTTAAGAAATGCGTCTTGTTCAGTTTTTGTCAGCGACGAGAATTGCTTAACGTCTTGTGTCATATCGACTTCATTGGCCGTCCAAAATAGTGAACGAATTTGTTGACGTAATGTATAGAAATGGGGATGAGCGATGTCGTTCCAGTTGAGGATACCACTTGCCTTACCACCAAAAATAGCCGTTGATTTGTTTGGATGTGCAGGTTCCAAGACCTTCACGCGTTTAAGTTTTTCCAATGTCTGATGACTCCCTTCGACCATTCAATTACTTTTTCTTGCTGGATACCACGCGGACTTTGTTCGATTTTAAGTGGCTCATAAGGGGATGCGTAAAAACGTGCCAACTTCACTGCTGCGTGGCAAAACAATGCATCGCCGCCAAATTGGGTATCACCCGTTCCGAAGACATATACATTATCCGGTTTATACCCCACATCCGCTACAAAGTCTTTTACTTCGTTAGGCGTTGAGCCTTCCTCCCACGTGAATGATCCTAAGATCATCGCATCAAAATCGCGGGGGTTCGGAATGACGCCCCCACCGATTCGAAACGTTGTAACAGCTATATCTTCCGTGACTAGCGTTTCTTCAATCATTTCCGCAACTTCCTGCGTATTTCCGCTCCAAGATGCGTAGACGATTAAGAATGACACCATTCACACTCTTCAATATCCGTCGCAGTTGAACGTGTATAATACGTTGTTTTCATGCCCGACTTCCACGCTTGTATATGAAGTTCAAGCAAAACAGATGCACGAATTGAATTCGGAACATAGATGTTGAAAGAAATTGCTTGGTCAATATGACGCTGTCTTGCTGCGTTTTGTTTGATTGACCAACGTTGATCGACGATATAAGCGGAGCGTCGGTAGACATCATATGTGTTGTGATTAAGATCAGGTGCAACAACTGGAAGCTTATAATCTTTCTTTTCTTCATGATAAAACGGTTTGAATACCGGATCAATTGATGCAGTCGATCCTGCGATGATGGATGTCGAACTATTTGGTGCAATTGCCATCAAATAACCATTACGCATACCGTTTGTTGCCACATCGATGCGGAGTTCAGACCACTCCTTTGAATCATAGTTCTTGTTTTCGAAATAAACACCGGACTGCCATTCAGATCCTTCATATAATGGATACGATCCTTTTTCAGTAGCCAGTTTCATTGAAGCTTTAATCGTCAAATAAGCTATCTTCTCATATAATTTATCAGCATAATCCACTGCTTCGTTTGATTCCCATTGAATGTTTTGCAGGGCAAGCAAATGGTGCCAACCGAATGTTCCTAGTCCGATCCCACGGTAACGAGCGTTAGTACGCTGTGCTTGTACAACAGGTATCTTATTGAGATCGATGACATTATCAAGCATGCGTACCTGAATTGTAATAAGTCTTTCCAAAACACTTGCTGGAACTGCTCGTCCAAGGTTGATGGATGATAAGTTACAAACAACGAAATCTCCTGGTTTTGAACGCGTCACCACGATATCATCTTCGAGCGTAACTGACTCGAATTCAGTCGGGCTCATATTTTGCGTGATTTCTGTACAAAGATTCGACGAATAAATCATGCCTTCATGTTTGTTGGCATTTGCACGGTTTACTTCATCACGGTAAAACATGTAAGGCGTTCCTGTTTCCAATTGACTACGCATAATCCGTTTCATAAGATCGATAGCAGGAACGATTTCCCGGCTGATCTCAGGATTATTAACACACTCTTCGTATTTCTCACGGAACGAACCCGCACCTTTTGTCTCATCGTAAAAGTCCTCAAGTGAATAGCCCATAACCGTCCGAACTTCATGTGGATCAAACAAATGCCACTCTCCACGTGCATCAACTTGTTCCATATAAATATCAGGAAGGCAGACGCCTGTGAAGATATCGTGTGCGCGTAAGCGGTCATCTCCGTTGTTCAATTTAAGGTCAAGGAACGTGAAAATGTCTTTGTGCCAAACATCGAGATATACCGCAATTGCACCTTGTCGCTGACCAAGCTGATCGACACTTACTGCCGTGTTATTCAACTGCTTAATCCATGGAAGTACGCCACTTGAAGCGCCTTTAAATCCACGAATAGACGAGCCACGACTACGAACTTTACCCATATAAACACCGATTCCGCCGCCATATTTCGACAAGTTAGCGATGTCCGTATTGCTGTCATAGATGCCTTGCAAAGAATCGTCGACCGTGTCGATAAAGCAACTCGACAATTGGCCGTGCGGTTTTCCAGCATTCGACAATGTCGGCGTTGCAACCGTCATATATAGACTGCTCATTGCCCAGTATGATTCCGCTACTTTTTCAAGTCGGTTAGTTGTCTCATCCTGCATCAATGTCATCGCGATAACAAGCCAGCGCTCTTGCGGAAGTTCAACCGATTGTTTGCTAAAGTCAACAGCGACGTAACGGTCCATAAGTGTTTTCAAACCAATATATGTGAATAGCTTGTCCCGTTCTGGTTCGATTAGATTGCCAAGAATGACAAGGTCTTCTTTTGAATATTTTTCCGTCAGTACAGGTGTATATAAACCTGCATTAACAAGAAGTTCGACGTTTTTCGCGAAGTCTGTATAGACTTTTGCGCCACGTAGTTTTTCTTGACGGTTGTAAACGTCCCAAAGGTGGATACGTGCAGCAACAAACGTCCAATACGTTGTCGCCTCATCCAGATTGCTAAGCGACTCTAATGTCATCGCCTTCGCCCACTCCGACCCAGTTCCCTCAGTGTGTTTCTGCTGCCAGCGATCACTTGCTGTAATAAGGGGCGCTATTTCCTTCGCTCCAAATTCACTTTGTAGTTTACCTAGTAACTGATCGATACCAGTATTTACAATTGTAGTTGTCATAATTATTGTCTCCTCCTATATGTAGATCAATCATTTGCAGACGCTAGTTAGTTTACGTTTATTCATATAAATGAGTGACAGCTTCACCTTTTCGGTAGAACCATCACTCATGGATTGGTTGTCGATAACAAAATGGAGCCGCGGGGAATCTTCGAGAAAAGAAGTTCGACGGTATCCCGTTCGCTTCCACTCTCAACCCCCGAAGAAAGTGTCGCTTGACGATGAAAGGCAGGTCTCCTAGCTTACGCTTCACGCTCACTGGCCTGTCACATGGTATTTTCCACAGTGGCTCATACGGCGGTCGTGGGCGCTTACAGTTGCGGGGAAAGCTCCGAATTTTCCGGGCTCCCTTTTAAACCAATATCCGTACCATTCTATCGTTCCATACTATATGTTGTGGCTGTTTATCTCTTTATACCCTAACATGTTGTGTTCTAGACGTAAATAGGTAGAAATTCGTCTTGACCGACAATCAATAACTTATCCACATATCCACAGCCATTCTCCCTTGTCGCTTTGACCGTCATCATCGGCATTGATGCAAATGACATGAAAGTTATGAACAATAATTTGAAATCCATTTTTTTTTTGCAAGACGCCTCGTTGATAGATCAAGTAAATTCCCCATGACGTCCAATACTATATAATGTGTTCTACACAGAAACAAACACGAGATAACTAACTATTCAAAACTATGAACTATATCTGTTTTTTTATTGACACTTAACCTTGCGTTTGCTACATTCAATTACAACATCTGTGATGAAGAGAGTAGCAATTATTTCTTTTTTAGCGAACTGGGGGCGGTGGAAGCCCGGTGAAGAATACTTGTGAACCGCACTTTGGAGATGCTTTTCCAAGCGTTTGAGGAAAAGCCGGTGTCTCGCCGTTATGAGGAAGTGGCCCCTATACGGGCAATTTGAGTGGTACCGCGGAAGTAAGCTTTCGTCTCATTAATTTGAGATGAGGGCTTTTTTTATTCTACTATACTAAAAGGGGTTTTGACGATGAAAACGGTTGTCTTGCAAGTACTACAACAATTTAGTCCCGTTCCATTGAATGAAAACACGTTAGAAAAGCCAGTCCATGCACATTTAGGCGATTTGGCTTTACCGTGCTTCCCATTCGCGAAAGAACTTAGAAAATCACCCATGGTTATTGCCGACGAAATTGCCCAGGCAATCAATCATCCACTAATTCGTAAAGCAGAAGCCGTCAACGGATATGTGAATATCTTTCTGGACCGTACTACAGTTACCAGTGCCCTACTGCAGAAAATTCTAGATCAATCCGTTTCCTACGGTTCATCTAATGAAGGAAATGGTGGGATTGTCACAATTGATTTGTCTTCCCCCAATATTGCCAAACCATTTTCCATGGGGCATCTGCGCTCTACCGTCATCGGGAATTCGATTGCACTACTACTTGAAAAGAATGGTTTTAAGACCGTGAAAATTAATTACATCGGCGATTGGGGTACCCAGTTCGGGAAGTTGCTGACAGCCTACCGAAAATGGGGAGACGAACAAGAGGTCCTGCAAGCTCCAATTCAGACGCTGCTACGGTTGTACATCCGTTTCCATGAAGAAGCGGAGCATAACGACTCGTTGAACGACGAAGGGAGAGCAGCGTTCAAAGCCCTAGAAGATGGAGATACTGAAGCGCTGGCATTATGGAAGTGGTTTAAAACGGAATCCCTCAAGGAATTTCAACGCATCTATGATCTACTCGGTATTACCTTTGATTCCTATAATGGCGAGGCCTACTACAATAACAAGATGGAACCAATTGTTACTGAATTGGCGGATAAAGGGTTATTAAAAGAATCAGCTGGGGCACTTGTCGTTGAACTGGATGAGGATATGCCACCTTGTTTGATCATGAAATCAGACGGTGCTACATTATATGCTACACGTGATTTAACCGCTGCAATCGATAGAAAAGAGACCTATGATTTCGTAAAATCCCTATACGTCGTCGGGAATGAACAAAGTCTCCACTTCACGCAATTTAAGAAAGTGCTTAGTAAAATGGGCTACGATTGGGCAGACAATATACAACACATACCTTTTGGGCTTATTTTGAAAGCAGGCAAAAAGATGTCGACCCGCAAAGGAAAAATCGTCTTACTGGAACAAGTTTTAAACGAGGCGATTTCACTTGCCCAGACTACAATCGAAACGAAAAATCCAAACTTAGCACATAAGGCCGAAGTCGCTGAAGAAGTCGGCGTCGGAGCCATCATTTTCGGTGACCTGAAGCAACATCGCAAACATGACATCGAATTCAACTTAGAAACAATGCTTCAGACAGAAGGTGAAACTGGTCCTTACGTTCAATATGCATTCGCACGGGCCAGATCAGTACTAAGAAAAGCTGGAGAACTACAGACGTATAGCGTGGATGAAGTAAATGATTTCGAATGGGAAATCGTAAGAGAATTAGAGCAGTTCCCGCAGATAGTCAAACGTGCTGCGGATGATTTAGACCCTTCTATCATCGCAAAATACGCAATTGACCTTGCCCAAACTTTCAGCTCGTTTTACGGCAATGTCAAAGTGCTTTCAGATGCAAATCATTTACCATACAGAATTGCGTTGATTACAAGCACTGCGATTGTCTTGAAAGAGGCCTTGCGACTGTTAGGAATGAAGGCACCTGAAGAAATGTGACGGATACTAGTGACGTCAGGTCCATATTTCGTAGCGAGTTCTTTCCAAGAAAAAGAGCTAAAACCATAATCGTTTTAGCTCTTTTTTTCGAGAATTCATCTATAAGTGGAGATATTGTGTACAACTAATAAAACGTTAAACATATACGTTCAGCGTTTCGTCATAAAGCTCTGCTATAATTTTCACAGTTCGTTGCTGCAAAACTCTCAAGGGGACCTGACACAAAAAGTCCTAAACCCGTTCAGTGTGTATTCGATTCAATAATCCTCATTACGTTATCAAGCGCGATTCCAGTGAGTTCCGCTTTAACGGTTGGGCTTGTTTGCTTCATATGCATATTCAGGACAATTACCCTGTCACGTTCCGCGCTAGCCTTTTCTATCCCTTGCTCTATTCCTTTTTTTATTCCTTTTTTTTATTCCTTGTTCTATTCCTTTTTCCATCGCATCATATTCTCGTTGCCTTTGATCCTTCAAATGGATTTCTCGTGAGATGGCAATCGCACGTGTTTTTGGATCTTGACTCAAACGTTGATTGTTTTTTATACACTGGCACCCAACGGTTACAATATGTTGTTCAATTAGTTGTTATCGACAAAACACTGCATTCAACAATACTATGTGCACATTCAATAAATCTATTCTTTGATACATTCAATTTAGTAAATCAATCCATTTGGAATCTTTCGGCAGGAATAAACGCTTCATATTAATTATATTTTGGAGATAAACCAGTTTGATATATATGTTTCAGAATTCTTTTCAACGGAAATAATCTTATGTCCTGTTCCAACGTTTGAATAGTGTAGCAATGTATTACTAATTATCTTTTCTTTCACAAAACAAATATTTTCAATCCAAGTACTCGATTGCCCAGTCACCCAACCTCTTTCTTCGAATTTCCTTTGTATATCTTTTGGAAGGGTCGGCGAAGCGTTATCGAAGGGAAGCGTTAACTTATCTATATAGTTAAGTAAGGGAGAAAACCCCATTTACTTAAATAATACTGCCTCATTTGTTTAAGTTGTAAGTGCTTCAAATATTCTTTTGAATTAGCTCTAATAATGTTTCAGGGACAAGTCTTAAATTTCCATTTTGAAATTCTTTTAAAGGAATCCAAAGTAGTTTAAAAATTGTTCCATCATCTTCTTGTCCCTCAAAAGATGCCTTGCTGTAAAATGACGTGTCAACAAATGCAGCATCATATACCATTACGATTTCATGACCAATATCACCATTAAAAGTGAAAATGTTTTCAATCGTTCCAAGATATTTTGGCTTTGTGATTTCGGCTCCAATTTCTTCTTTTACTTCTCTTTTTAATGCGACTATGCTCGTTTCTCCGAATTCGATTCCCCCACCAATTGGGCGATAGTAGTGATCCCCCTTTAATGGATCATAACCTTCAAATACAAGAATGGAATTACCACTTCTAAACAAACAGATAACCAGTGGTCTTATTATTCCTTTTCTCATTCCAGGATTACTCCTCCTTTAAATAAGAGTCCTTCAGTTGAATTTATCGCTCCAATTTATTATTTCTGCATCTGATATGTTCACCTCGCCCAAACTTAAAATATGAGGGATAAACGCAAACAGTCCAAACCTAGCCCCCTTCTTATGTTCTTCCTCGAAATAATATACAGTGTCTTTGGGAACTTTGGTTAATTCCTTGAATTTTTCAATATCAATGATTTGAATATCTTCAACATTCATCTCTACTGCTGGACCTTTGTAATTTTCTTTACGATATAAATAAACCGCGTTTTTATTATTTATTAAACTTTTTGAGGGTATCTTATAAAATGTCAAATCCTTATTCACATTAATATCCAACTTTTGTAACGCACTATAAACAAGATGGGGGTGAAGTGGTAAAAAATGAATTACGTCATTCCACAAGCAGTTAATTTTTGGTATCCTTCTTTCTAAAAGCTTTGGTCTTTCAGGATGATTAAAGTACTTTTTCGTATACTCTTTGTAAAGTTCTTCATTTAATATCCTTAAATTATTCAATGAAATAAGATTGTTACCCGCCATAGTTTTAGGTACCATATGATATACGTATTTCATAAAATCCCTCTTCCCCACTTTTTTATTTTCTATATTGTTTTCCTTTTTAAAGACTTTAATGGTCGATATTTCTAACATAAGCTATAAAAAAGTTACCAATCAACTTTAGATCATGCAGAGACTGAATGTTATGTTGAGCAAGCGGAGTACGTAGAGAATCCATGTACAAACGCGCATGCAATTTCAGACCATTCTCAAGAGACTTGTGAATCTCGCAAGTAAATTGGTGGAGTCGGGTAGATCCCTTCACTTTAAATTGTCGTCAAGTTTCATTTTTCAACAATTCTTTTGGAAAATCTTCATTAGAATTCAACCGCTAAAAATAGAGTAGCTTTTAAATTACGTATTAGTTTCGACCTAATGATTTTATGTAATCTCCAGCGAAGGCGTCGACTGGGTTCGCCGAAGCAATGAGACTGATAATGGTATTCTTTCAGGCTTATCACGGGAGGCATGCCCAAGCGCAAAGCATTGTTGGTAGGATTCTTCATGTCAATATACGCGGTTATTATAATATAAGTAAAAATAACCACCAAGAAAAGAGCTTGTCCGAACCTCTCCATTTTTCAATTTCTATTGGTACACAACACCTTTGGGAAGTGGGCAAGTTGTGTACACCTTAAAAGTATTCAAATAATAAAGGATTTTAGTTACATGGGGGATTTATTGAATAGGCGTATATAATTCAGCACTAAGTAAGTATAGATTTTATATTCAATACCCCTATATCAACTGATGTCTCTATATAACCAACTATCTGATTAAACGTAAATACATTAAGCTTTTCATTAATAACTGCCTTATCGTACTCCATATCGCCTAATACATAAGGCATGAATTCTTCAACATCTTTGGACTTAACCTCTTGCAAATCAATGATTGCAGGACGATAACTGAGCATTTTTCTCAATTCGTCCGCAAAACCATAGTATTCTACTAATTTTCCATTTAGTAAGCGAAAATCATTATGGTACACATTAGATACTTCTTTATCAACCTCCATTCTGTTTTTCAACCAAGGTAAATAAAAACCTTTTAGCCATATATCATCAGCAATTAAATGTGTAAAATACCCCAATATATAATGACTTTCTGCTTGCGAACTATATTTTTGTAAAAATCCTTTATAATCAATGCTTCTTGAATAATCTTGTACTTCACCTGTATAGAAATGTGATAAGTCTTTAGGTGAAACTGCATCTGGAGCAATACCACCAAGTAAAAATCGAGTTCGATCTTCTATTGATAGACACTCTGCAATTCTATTAGCAATGACCAAGTGCATTAGCCTTGAACCCATAATTCCCCTCCCCCTTCAATAATTCATTTAATTATTATGACTCGTTAGACTAATAACATTATCATTTATTAATTCAGATATTTTAAGTCTATCATAGGTAGTATTGGTTGATAACTAGCAACCTTTAACTATCACTTTACTAACCATTCCATCTTTATTACGACTCATCTTATTTCCAATAAAATTATAAAAGCCACCAGAGTGTATCGAACTCTGGTGGCTTTTATAATTAAAACGCTGTTTTTACAGTCTTCCGATAATAACCGACCGTCAAGAAAGCGAACATAAGGTAAATCATTGCATAAATGCCCATCGCTATCGAAGTTGGCACTGTTATATCAGACATAAACATGAATGATGCTGCCTTGATGGCAAACACGGAGTGAAATAAGCCGATCAATAACGGCATTCCAAAGACGAATACCTGTTTACGGATAACGCCGCGCATGATTTCCTGAACGGTAAAGCCTAACTGACGTAGTGTCGCATAGCTTTGCTTCTCCTGCTCCGCTTCTGTCATTTGCTTGAAGTATAAGATGCTACCTGTCGAGATGAGGAATACAAGTCCAAGAAAGCCCGCGATGAAAATGAGCAGGCCATTGCTCTGCATCGACCTCGTATACATTGAGTAAAAGTCAAAACTATGATTATCATCCTTCAGATGCTGAAAAATTTCAGATGCTGCTGCTAAATTCTCATCATCCTCCACATTTACCACATACATTGTTTCAAGATGCTTTTCATGCCCTATGACTCCCACAGCTGGTAAGGTATTTTTCAGTTGTTGATAAACAGCATCTTCTACAACAAGTTGCGAACCGCTAAAAGGAAAGTTCACGACATTTCCTTGCCCAACTTCACTAACTTGCATTCGCACTTCATTTTCTCCGCTCGACAAAACAATATCAAACGGCATTTTCATCGTTTTCAACAGCCATACAAGCGAGGAGTCATGAAAAGAGGCTGTCTTTGTAGTCGGCGTTTCGATAGCAAGTCCAGCATCTTGCAACTGCCCCGCACTAATCACTCTCACTCTCATCATTGTTTCCAACCATTCTGGTGCTGCATCGGTATCAATTATTCCGTCTGTCCAAAGTGTCTCAACTCCTGATTCCGTAAAGGTGATGTCTTGTTCAGCAAGTTTCTGCGTGAACTGCTTCGCCTCGTCTTCGCCTGTTTCAAACATAAAATCAAACGGCATCGCGAAACGTGTCTCTTTTTCTGTCGAATAATAAAGTGAGTACGCCCCTGCCAACATGGCAAGCGTCATCGCGGATAATACCGTAATGATTGTCAGCGAGTTAGCATTCCCCTTCATTCGGTGCATAAGAGGGGCAAGCGACAAACTATTATTCAAACCTAGATGCCCTTTTTTCCGCATTCGAATTTGATAAAATAGCCAGCTAATTGTGACACGGAATATGAGATACGTCCCCAAAATCGTTGACGCTAGCACCGCCAACATATTGAAGAACACCAACGCGTTCATCATATTCCCTGACAACCAATAGCCGAAAACAACGAGCCCGATTCCAAGAAGCGCCAAAACAGCCGATACGAATGTTCTAGGCTTTTTCGGATGCTCCCCTTTTTTATCAGCATTGAAGAGTCCCAGTAACGTACTACGATAAACGGCATACAACATTTGAGCAGACGTCAATGCAATGATAGCAACAAACACAAAGGCGGTTTGGATAATGGCCGCCATCGAAAAAGACAACTCGATGAACCCCTCGTAACCTACAAGTTTCATCAGTAGTAACAAAAACACACGGGATACAAGCAACCCTGTACCAATCCCAATGACAAGTGCACCTATCCCAAGAAGGGCATTTTCAATAATGAGAAGACGCGCGACTGCCCCTTTCGTCAACCCGATTAATTGATATAAACCAATTTCCCGACTTCTTCTTTTCAAGAAAATAGCATTCGCATAGACGACGAATATTCCGGCTATAAATATTAGTAAAATACCGGCTGCTTTAAATGCGGAATCCATATTCATCGATTCTTCTGTCTTCCCGATAACCGCCGTATCATATTGTAATGTCGCAAAAACAAAGTACAGCACGACGCTTAAAATAAGCGCAAAAAAGTACAAGTAATAGTGCTTAATATTCTTTCGCATACTGCGAATAACAAGGTCAAATAGAGTCAACGCTGTCACCCCCGAGCACACCTTGGACGTTTAAGATGTCCTGGAAAAAGGCCTGTCTCGTTTTATCGCCACGGTACAATTCCGAATAGATATTACCATCTTTCAGGAAAACGACACGGCTACAATAGCTAGATGCGACTGGATCATGCGTTACCATCATGATTGTGACATTACGCTCTTTATTGATAGCTTCCATCGTACCGAGCAAGGATGAAGCCGATTTCGAATCAAGTGCCCCTGTCGGTTCGTCCGCAAATACCATGGAAGGTTCGTTTATAAGTGCGCGCGCTGCCGATGTACGTTGCTTCTGGCCACCTGAAAGTTCGTGCGGGTACTTATGTGCAATATCCGTGATCCCGAGAATCGCTGCAATTTCACTGAAACGAGCTTCAGCGTCCTTCTTTTTTATTTTACCGAGTGAAATCGGAAGCAGAATATTTTCTTTGGCAGTCAGTGTATCAAGCAAATTATAATCTTGGAATATAAATCCGAGTTTATCACGGCGGAATGCAGACAACCCTGCATCTTTCATTTTAGATATATCGGCTCCATCTATTAAAATTGCACCATCAGTAGCACGGTCAATTGTTGCAAGAACGTTGAGTAGCGTTGTTTTCCCCGCTCCTGAAGGTCCCATGATCCCAACAAATTCGCCTTCTGCTACTCGAAGTTCAATTCCTTTCAATACTTCCTGCACATTGCCCCGTGTTCCAAATGACTTTCGAACATTTTTCGCATGTAAAACGGTTTGATGTTTTCCCATCATATATGCCTCCCTTTTTTCCTGCTTCGGTCGTTAAGCCTCCGCTTTCATTTCTTCATGGTCTTATCGTACCGCGCGGCAAAGTATCGGTCGTTTGATTAACATGACAAACAAGGTACCCAATGTGACATTGTTGTCACTTGAGCACCTTATCAAAGTCGTTTTCAATTGAAAAAGTCATCTGCACAGTGGTTCCTTGACCTATTTCTGATTGCACATGAAGCGTGATACCAATCTTATCCGCAACAGTTTGTGCAAGATAAAGCCCCAGTCCAGTCGCTGCATTATAAAGTCTGCCCGCGCCGCCCGTAAACCCTTTATCAAAAACACGGGGAAGATCATGCGCTTCAATGCCATGGCCTTCATCTTTTATGTAGAGAATGCCGTTACCGGTTGGATTGACACTCATCGAGATGATAATCGTTCCACCAATCGGGCTATATTTCACCGCATTTGTTACAATTTGACGAATAATGAATCGACACCACTTTACGTCTGTGATGACTTCTTCACTTTCTCCTTCAAATTCCACCGCGACATTCTTTTCTATACACCACGAGGCAAGTTCGCGAACTTCTGCGGTAACCATACCGTGAACATCTGTTTTCTCCAAAACATAATCTGCTTCAAGTGTCGACATTCGGGATATGTATAACTGCTGGTCGATAAGTAGGTGAACACGAAGCCATTCCGCCTGTATTTTCCGAATCACCGGTTCGTGGAGATGGCCATCCATCGTCAGTTTCATCGCAGTTAGCGGTGCTTTTACTTCGTGCACCCAAGCGGCTGTGTAGTCACTTTCGATTAAGTTCGCATACCTTAATTCAGAGATCTCTTTTAATGAAGAAACAGCCACCAAACGCATAGCTTCCATAGCAACTTTATCACGGCTAAAGATCGGTTCAGGAAATGCTTCCTGCCAATCAAGCGAAGGCTCACCTGCAAGATTCGAGAGTTCCTTTGAAAATCTCATTTCCTTCCGGTACCGCCAAATCACAAATGTAGTAAACGCAATAAGAAGCAAAACATTAACATATAAAACAGATGAGAGTTCTGTATCGATTCCGGCATCTAGCCAAATTAGTGTATCTACGAATCCAAGTGCCAGTAAAAAAAAGAGAATCCAGCTTTTCATATCCCCCAAATACCTTAACAACATTGGAACATCCCCTCCTACAGCGTAGTCGCCATATAACCTAGTCCTTTTTTCGTGACAATCGCTTCGCCAAGCCCTAATTCCGTGAGCTTTTGTCGAAGACGCGTGACATTAACAGTCAACGTATTGTCATTAACAAAGCGTTCGTCATCCCAAAGTTTTCGGATCAAATCATCACGCGAGACAATCTCATCATTTGATTGAACAAGTACCGCCAATATGAAAAACTCATTTTTCGTCAATTCGACTTCATTGCCAGCCTTTCGAATGACGCTACGCTTCATGTCAATCATCGCTCCATTCCATTCAAGTACATCTGGAGCCTCTTCTCCATACGCATATGTCCGCCTGAGGAGTGCCTGGATTTTAGCAAGCAGTACATCTGAATGGAACGGTTTCTGAACATAATCATCCGCTCCCATATTCATCGCCATAACCATGTCCATCGGGTGATCACGTGACGATAGAAAAATAATGGGTACCTTCGAAACTGCACGTATTTCTCGGCACCAATGAAACCCGTCATAAGCGGGCAACTGAATATCCATAATAACAAGATGCGGTTTTTCATCAATAAAATCAACCATAACATCATGAAAATCTTCAGGTCCCTTTACAGTGAAAGACCATTGCCCCAGTTGCTCTTTTAACGAATTAAAAATTGCTTTATCGTCCTCAACGACGAAAATTGTCATAACCATTTTCCGATGCACTTCCCTTCTTTCATTCATTCTAAAGGAACGTACAACAGACAGGCAATTTAGACACTTCAAAACTAAATGTCAACCAATTCCTGCAAGTTCACTCTAAATGTGGTATAGTAAATAAATAAGGCATCGCTCCAAAGTTTATTTGGAGCACTAAATGTCTGCTTTTTTTTAATTCCTAATGATTTTTTAATCTATTATTAGGAAATAAATTCGTTGTAAAATAACTATGGGAGGTACACATGCTCAAATTTGAAAATGTAAGCAAAGTGTTCGATGGCGGATTCCAAGCAGTAAAATCTGTCAGTTTTGATATTCCAAAAGGTGAATTTCTTGTTCTCATCGGCCCCAGTGGTTCAGGTAAATCGACAACAATGAAAATGATTAACAGGATGGAGCCCCACACAAGCGGAAAAATCACGATCAACGGTAAGGATACTAACTCCTACAATGCCTCCGAACTACGTCGGAACATTGGGTATGTCATTCAGCAAATCGGACTTTTCCCCCACTACACAATTGAAAAAAACATCGCGATTGTACCTCAACTTAAAGGTTGGAATGAGAAAGAAATTAAGGCTCGAGTCAATGAACTTCTTGAATTAGTCGGTCTTGATCCTAAAACGTATGCAACTCGTTACCCAAAGGAACTTTCGGGCGGCCAGCAACAGCGTGTAGGTATCGCAAGAGCGCTCGCAGCAGATCCAGATGTAATTTTGATGGATGAACCTTTCAGCGCACTCGATCCACTTACAAGAGAACAGCTTCAAAACGAATTGCTTTCATTGCACAAAAAGTTAAAAAAGACGATTGTTTTCGTTACACACGATATGGAAGAAGCCCTAAAAATGGGCGATCGCATCGCTATTATGAAAGATGGAAAACTACTACAATTGGACACCCCAGAAAAATTACTTCATGAACCAGCCCACGGCTTTGTAGAAGAGTTCATAGGAAAACACCGAATCATTCAAAATCCTGAACTCATGCCTGTTATCGATATTATGTCGGAATCGGTTATCACTACTACTCCTCAATGGTCTCCGGAGAAAGCTCTAGCGCTTATCCGCCAACGAAAAATTACGAATCTTATTGTTGTCGACGATGACAAAAAGTTACTCGGTATCGTTTCCGCCTACGATGTGATCAAAAGATTAGACAACATTAAAACAATTGAAGAAATCATGATGCCCCGAGAGCCATTCCTATATGAAACCGCGACGGCTAAAGATGCAATTATCTTGATGGATGAAGCACCTTACGGCATTATCCCAATTATCGATAAAACCCAAAAATTATTAGGCGTTGTTACACGGGGATCACTGTTATCCGCCATGTCCAGCCAGTGGACAGATACGGAGGAGATCCAATGAATAACTTAACTATTTGGCAACAGCTCACCCAACAAACACAAATGCGTTGGAAAGAGGTACTAGAAGCAACATCTGTCCATATTCAACTTGTATTCTTCTCTATGATTATCGCCATAATACTTGGTATTACGCTCGGCATCTTGATTACTCGCGTTCCTCAGCTCACGACAATCGTACTTGGTGGCGCGGGTGTCATGCAGACAATTCCAAGTCTTGCATTGCTCGGTTTCATGATCCCTATCTTTGGAATTGGTGTAAAAACAGCAATTGCTGCCCTATTCCTCTACTCATTACTACCAATTATTCGCAACACCTACACAGGTATTAAAGATGTCGACAAAGCGACGACAGAAGCAGCAAAAGGGATGGGCATGACGAGCATGCAGATCCTGTTCAAAGTAGAATTACCACTTGCGATTCCCGTCATCATGGCCGGAATACGTACAGCGGCAGTTATTAACGTCGGGACAGCAACACTCGCAGCTTTCATTGGAGCTGGTGGACTCGGTGATTTCATCTTCCTTGGTATTACTCGTGGAATTGATGGCTTGATTTTACTTGGGGCAATCCCGGCAGCAATCCTTGCGATCATCCTTGAAATGCTCTTTAGTGGGGTTGAACGCTGGACAACGCCGAAAGGATTGAAGTAACAATGAAAAAAAAGTTACAAGTTCTGTTCTCGACAGTACTCGTCGCAAGTATGTTGTCAGGATGTATTTTCATCGAAAAAGATTCACTGACACTTGGCTCACGAAACAATACCGAAAGTATAATATTGTCACACATCATGGGGCAATTGATTGAAGATAAAACAGATATTGAAGTCATTTACAAAGAAAATCTTGGTGGTTCGAACGTCGTTTGGAACGCAATGTTAAACGGTCTGATCGACGTTATACCCGACTATACAGGGACAATCGTCGTCAACTATTATCACGAAGATCCCGGTACAGCTGAAGAGACCTTGGAAGCAACGAAACGACTCGTCGATGGCGACGGCATGATTGCATTCAATACGTTTGGCTTCAATAATACGTATACGCTCGCTTTAGACGAATCCAGAGCCGAAGAACTCGGAGTCGTGACATTCAGTGACTTTGCTAAAGTATCTGAGGACTTTATATTAGGCGCAGTATTCGAATTTATCGACCGTCCAGATGGTTTACCAGGCTTTCAAGAAGAATACGGAATGAAATTCAAAGACGTCAAAGGAATGGACCACGGCATTATGTACCGTTCCATCGGCGCCAAAGAAGTGGATGTTATCAACTCATACACGACTGACGGCCAGTTGCAAGATTTCGATTTACGTGTGTTAGAAGACGATAAGTCCTATTTCCCTCCGTACCATGCACTTCCGCTTGTACGAAAAGAAGCGCTCAAAGAGTATCCTGAAATCGAAGAAGTACTCGCTTCTCTTGAAGGTATGATTGATGAAGAAGTGATGCAGAAGATGAACGCGAAAGTCGACAATGAAGGTATGATGGTTGAACAAGTTGCAGAAGAGTTCCTTATCGAAGCAGGTTTTATTGAAAATTAAATCAGGAAACGCACCTCTTATTTTAGATAAGGGTGCGTTTTTTCACGCAATGAGGGTTATGCTCGCCTTGCGATGAGTTATGCTCGCCATGAACGACTTTATGACCGTCACACACATTTTCTCCATAAAAATAGGGCTGTTCGGGAACAGCCCCCTTTACTTTAATCGTTATCGTTATCGTTATCATCACGGTCTTTTTCAAACTTCAGTACTTCACCTGAAATTGCGTCGATATCGAAGTCGTAGTCATATTTGTCATCTTGAATTTCGATTTCATAGATTACACGGCCATCATCTTCATCCAATTTAACTTCTGTCACTGTACCTTTTGCTTGTTTCATTGCAATTTTGACAGCAGCTTTTTCTGTTATGAATTTACCATCAGGAACGATCACTTTATCGTCGTCATCGTCATCATCATTACGGTCTTTATCTGTTCGTAATACTTCCCCAGTTTTTGCATCAATATCTAGATCGTATTCAAAACCATCCGATTTAATTTCAACTTCATAGATGTCGCCCGATATTTCACGATCCAATTCAATTTCCGTCACTGTTCCACCGACTGATTTTATAGCAATCGCTTTCGCTTCTTCCATCGTCAACAAACCTTTCGGCGTCGCCGCTAAACTTTGACCCGCATTCCCAACAATTGCAACTCCACCTATTACAAGCACACCAGCCAATGCTGGAATCATCATCCATTTCTTCATCTTGTATCTCCTCCTTTTGTTATTACCTTTATATTACTCGATGAACATGAGAGGACATTGTGAGGATTATTAGAATTTGGTGAGAGTCAATCCTCCCATGTGATAGACATTATTTCTCCTGAAATCGCATGAATTTGAAAGGTGCCCTCTCCATCGTCATCTGAGTCGATTTGGATTAGGTAGTAGCCTCCATCGGTCGTTCTTTCATACGATACATCATCCACTTCACCTATAAGTTGAGCTTCCGCAATTGTAATCGCATCTTCCATAGAAATAAGCACACTTTCTCCTGTTGTTTCCTTTTTAGTTTCGGAGATTATTTCCCCAGTTACTGCGTCGACCGTCACTTTTGTAAACTTCGGATCTTTCGACAGCTCCACCTCGTAAATCGGGGATTCGCCGCCTGTGTTCAATGAAATCCGGTCTGTTTCACCGCTATATTTCCCCTCTATAATTCCCTTCACCTTAGACTCTGAAAGTACATCCGGAATCTCTTCCTTTATTTCACCTGTCTTAGAAAGCGACAAAACACTCCCCGTCACTGCGTCGACTTCAGCCGAATAAACCGCTTCACCTCGCGTCATTTCTGCTTGATAGACGCCGTTCGTTATTGAGATTTGGTCAACAGTTCCACCGTACATGCTCTCCAACTGAGTTCGGATAGCCTCGGCTGCAATCGGTTCCTGCTTGTTGATCAAACTTCCTATATAAAATCCGCCCACCGTTAGAATAACTAAAGTAAACAGGGACGGAAAAATCCATGACTTTTTAAAAAAATGCATACTCCTTGCCTCCTTTCATTCATCATACAATTCCAACATTAAAAATCGGTGAGAAACTGTTTTTTAGGCATGATGATCCAAAAGGTGGTTCCCACGCCAACGCTACTTTCAAGTTTCAATTCTGCTCCAAGACCATTTGCCAGTTCCTTAGCAATCGACAACCCAAGGCCCGTTCCGCCTGTTTTGCGGTTTCTGTCTTCATGAACTCGGTAGAATCGGTCAAAAATGCGCGGCAAGGCTTCTTCAGGTATACCGTTTCCATAGTCAGTAACGGCAATGGAAATCTTAGTTTCATTTTCTGAAATAGTTGTTTTAATTTCTCGTTCGCTATATTTCCGTGCATTATCGAGGAGAATGAATAATAGTTGCCTCAGCTTTTCGGCATCTGTCACCGTAACCACGGAACTGTTCCCTTCTAGGATGAAATCTCTTGCGTGTGCTTGTCGCATTGGCTGTAAGGTCTTTTCAACCAATGAATTGATATCTGTTTTCTCAAAGTTAAACGCAACATGCTCCTGATTTCTTGCCAGATGGAGCATTTGCTCAATCATATGCTTCATCCGAATGGATTCTCCAAGAATTGCCCCGACTGACTCTTCCGCTACCGATAGGTCATCAAATCCTCGGCGTGAAAGGAGCCGCGCGTAGCTTTCTATAACAGTGAGTGGCGTTTTTAATTCATGTGAAGCATTAGAGACGAACTGTTCTTGCTTTTTGAAGTTACTCTCAAGCTGCCCCATCATATTATTGAACTCATTGCCCATCTGTGCCATTTCGTCTTTCCCTTCAGCCGGGACCTCAATCTTCTCGTATGTCCCCGTTTGCCTACTTTGCGACATTGTTTTAATGAGATTACCAATTGGGTTTATCACAATACGGCCAAGCGCTATGCTTGAAATTGTTATTGGAATCATCGCGATAAGTGTCACCCCGAGAAGGATAAGCTTAAGCAAGTATAAATTATTTTTTACATCGGTGAGAAGTTGAATCATTTGTAGCTCGACTACTTTGCCGTCCGTCCAAATGACTGGCTCTCTCAAGATAAGTACGGGTGTCTTTTCAAATTCGCCAATTGAATATCGTTTCCCTGAAGCGATTTCGGGATTGTAACGCTTCATCCCTTCTTCAGAACGGGACTCAACTTTTACCTTGTCAGTTGTTAGATCGATAATACGAGCTGCACCGTTTGGTGGTCTATAGGCATGGAGTACGGTCGCTGGATTGGTTTTTCCGGTCATCTTGCTAAGTGAAGTAATCAAGTCTTGCGATTCCATCTTAAGCTGATTGTATTCGGTATCAAATGCCAATTTTCCGTAAACGAAATAGATACCCGTGTTCGTCAAAGTTAAGATAACAAGCATCAGCAACGTAGAAAAAAGGTGAATCTTTGTTTTAAGTTTCATTAACCTGCTCCTTTAAAACATAACCAACACCACGTATTGTCTGAATAAGCGTGTTTTTTTCTCCTTGTTCGATTTTCTTCCGGACATATCGGATATACACATCGACGACGTTTGTATCGCCATAATAATCGAATCCCCATACAGCGTCTAGTAACTGTTCGCGCGACAGCACTTGGTTCGGGTGTTTTAGCAAGTGAAGTAAAAGATCGTATTCACGTGGTGTTAATTCAATAGAGCGCCCCTCTCTTTTCACTTCACGAGATTGATTGTGGATCGACAAACCAGCGAACTCAAGGAGGTGTTCATCTTTAGTCTCTACAGGCGCCGCAGGTTTCGAGAATCTTAGCGCCGACCGAATTCTTGCGAGTAATTCGTCGATTTCAAAAGGCTTCGTCACATAATCGTTCGCTCCAAGGTCAAGCCCCGCTACTTTATCCCCCACATCACATTTAGCCGTCAATAAAATGACGGGTGTATCTGCTTCCGTTGCTCGAATCCGTCGTAAAACATCTAGCCCATTCAATCCTGGTAACATGAGGTCAAGCAAAACAAGATCCCATTGTTGTTCGCGATATTTAATAAGCCCGTCAGGCCCTGTATGTGCGATACTTGTTCCATATCCTTCAAACTCAAGCTCAAGCTGCAGGACACGTGCAATATTTTCTTCGTCTTCAATGATTAAAATCTGTTCTTTCATTCGATTCACCTACCACTTTTTCTTTCATCTTAACAGATTTAGACAAAAAATAGAGACCTTCACTATTTCTGAAGGCCTCCATTTTTCAGTTACATTAGCCTGCGCATGTTTCCAGGCTTTCATTCGGGACATACATGCTCTTCACGAGGGTTTCCAGCATGACAGGCATTTCAACGAAAGCACTGTCGACATGTAAACGCTCAGTCCGTTGATGTGCATCTTTCCCAAATGGGCCTACATTGAGCACGGGTGCTTTCAACTGGGCCATCTCAGTAAAGGGAATGCTATACGTATCGCCCCATACCGGCGTGTTGCTTTCGAATGCAGCCCAGCCCTCTGCGTCATCTTCATAGTTTACATAACTTAGGTCACAAATTCCATTGAAGTAATGGATCTGCTCGACTGTATTATTGAATGTTTTCGCTGCTTTCTTCATTAACTCGATTGTTTGAATGACAAGTGGATCATTCGATGAGTTGATGGCTGGATAATACGGTGGTGCGTATAGAAGGATAGTTGCCGGTGCAAGTTCTTGACACTGAATCATGAGATTATCGACGATGCGGAGCGATTTTTCGCGGTCGTCCCACTCATCGTTATTAAGTGCTTCTTGTTTCAAGCGTTCAACTTCCTCCGCCCCTAATTTTATCAAGGCATGGTCAAGGAGCTGCTCATAGCGCAGAACTTTTACTTCCCCTACCCCCTTCACTTGCTCCCGTTCACAAATTATCTTGTAGCTGTCATTACACGTTGACATCGCCTCAATTGCCACTTGTTCGAACAAATCCATTACTTCCGATGCAGTACGCTTCATAAGGAAGACGTTATACAATGCCACTGCACGGTAAGGTGTTTGCGTCGAGTATTGCAATTTCAAATCCTTTTGCTGCAACGAAACCGGTAGCGGCGTACTTTCCCCAAGATCCGTCTCGCGAAACAACTCGTTCCATTCCATGCGTTGCGTCAAGTATGATGCAATATAGTTTGCAGTCATACCTTTCATCGGCTCACCAACATGCGTTTCTTTTCCATAGAACAATGCAGCGGGCATGATTTTCCCAATGGTACCTGAGTAGATATATTCAGCAATGTCCGTTGGGTTTTGTGAAAACGATGGCTCGCTATTTAAAAATAGTTTATACGTTAACCCTTGCTCTTCACGAATACGGACTAACTCCGTCACCGCAGCACGCATACCTGCTGAGTTCACCTCTTCATCAGGAACCGTAGTCAAGATAAGATTAATCGGCCATTTTTCGATGCTTGCTTTTTCAATGAGCTGCATATGAAGAGCAATCCCCATTTTCATATCCATCGTCCCTCGACCAAACAAGTAATTTCCTGTCTCAAGATCGATACGTACGGCATCTGGCAAATCTTTCTTATGTTTAGGCTCCAACAGCTTTTTTGTCAGCTCTTCTGGATGAAAAGCGAGCGGTTCCAATACACCATATTCCTCTGTCCAAACCGTATCAAAATGACTCATAAGCACGATTGTTTCCGTTGCCTCTGGGTGCTTGTATAAAGCAGTGACTGCATGACGACCAAGTCCGGCATCATGCAGTTCCAACCGTTCCGGATTATCCTTGAAATAAGTAAGTTCTTTTAATTTCCCTTCTAACTTGGGAGCGAATGCACACTCGCCCTCCGTTAACGTTCGGCTATCCCAGCTAACGAGTTCGCATAGCAGGGATCGAAGTGTAGAGGGTGTGCCCCATAAATAGTTTTTCATAGTAGATACCTCCTTTTACAGTTACCGGAACTCTGTTACCATTTCTAATTCTTTACGTTCAGAATAGTGTGGGTGATTTTCTTAACCCAAGCCATTCGTAAACTTTTCCGCAATTTTAACAAAATAATTTACACCGAATTTAAACGCACTTTCATCAATTTTAAACTTAGGATGGTGGAGTGGATAGGCTTCTCCAAAACTTTCATTATGAACGCCAATGAATTGCATCGACGCTGGCACAACTTCAGAATAGGCCGCAAAATCTTCTGCGCCGAATAATGGCTCTTCCATTTCCACCACATTGTCTGCACCAACAAGCTCTTGCGCCACACCCCTAGTAATAGCCGTTGCTTCTTTATCATTATGAACTGCAGCACATCCAATATCCCATTTAATTTCAGTTTTTGCGCCGTGTGCCCTTGCAATTCCCTCCACAACTTGCTCCAAGTATTCTCTCGCCTGTACGCGCACAACTGGATCATGTGAACGGATTGTTCCTCCAAGCTCAGCATGTCCAGCAATGACGTTCAACGAATTCCCACAATTGAATTTTGTCACTGTTATGACTGGGGCTTTCAAGATTGGTAATTTGCGAGACACAATCTGTTGAATATTGGTTGCAATTTCAGCACCAATAATTAGCGGATCGATTGTTAGCTCAGGTGTAGAAGCATGGCCGCCGCTTCCGATGACCTTTATTTCAAAGTCATCTCCAGCCGCATTCAATTTCCCTTCTTTCATCGTAAACTTTCCCGCATTTTCATAAGGATAGACATGAAGGGCAAAAACATAATCTACGCCATCCATAACACCTTTTTCTACAAGTTCAACGGCACCTCCCGGCGTTACTTCTTCAGCATGCTGGAAGATGAACCGAATTTCACCGCTTATTTCGTCTCTTTTATCTGACAGAGCTTTTGCCGCGCCCAGCAACATAGCTGCGTGAGCGTCATGGCCACATGCATGCATTACGCCAATCGTTTTAGATTTAAAATCAACGTCTGCTTCTTCTACAATCGGAAGTGCATCAATATCAGCCCGAAATGCAATTGTATACGTTTCCAGTTCCGACTTCTTAGTCCCCTCAAGCACCGCGTAAACGCTTGTCTTTGTCAGTCTCTTCACAGTTAATCCAGGAAAAGTTTTCAAGAGATTATAAATGTACTCTGACGTTTTATATTCTTGATGTGACAGTTCTGCATTTTCATGTAAATGACGTCTCCAAGTAACCACTTCTTCTAGTAATGCATCTTGTTTTATGACCATTATCCTAGCCCCCATACTGGTCTCTTAAAATGGACCGTAGTTTGTTGCTTGAGCGATGATCAAGAAGATAATCGCAATTCCAACCTGAATCAAGAAATACGGGAATACCCATTTTACCCATTTAGTAAATGGAATTCCCGCAATTGCGAGTCCCGCTAAAAGCACACCACTTGTCGGGATAATCATATTTGAAATCCCATCACCCATTTGGAACGCGAATACCGCTGTTTGTCTTGTAACCCCTATTAAATCTGCCAATGGTGTCATTATCGGCATTGTCAATGCAGCCTGTCCACTGCCCGACGGAACTATGAAGTTTAGGAATAATTGCATGATAAACATGCCTATAGCATTAATGGATGTCGGTAATTGACCGACTAACGCTGAAGAATAATATAAAATTGTATCGAGCAAACCACCATTCGTCGTTATAACCAAAATTGTCTGCGCAATCCCAATGATTAAAGCACCTGCCACCATGTCACGTGCTCCCTCAACAAAACCATCTGCCATTTTGCCTGGAGAGATTTTTCCGATGAACCCCATGATAATCGCACTAAAGAGGAATATACCGCCAATTTCACTTATATACCATTGAAATTTAATGACTCCAACAACTAGTGCAATGAAATTGAACAATAATACAAACAATGCAAGCTTATGTCTTGTGCCCATTCTAAAACTTAGATCAATCTCCGCCTGGTCATTTGGGTCAAACTTTCCATATACCCCTAACTCAGGATTCTTTTTAACTTTCGCCGCATGGAAATAAATATAGAGCACTGTCACAATGTAAAAGACAATGAAAATTGCTATGCGTAATCCCATTCCGGAATAGATTGGAAGTTCGGCAATGCTTTGCGCAACCCCAACGTTAAAGGGATTGGTAATTCCCGTAACAAACCCCGTAGCTAATGTACCAAGCATTACAATTGCAAAGCCTGTAAGCGCATCCATTTTCAACGCCATAGTCATCGGCACAATAATTGCAATGTAAACGAGTGTATCCTCTGCTGAACCAATTAATGTCCCTAATAATGAAAAGATTAATATCAACAATGGAATCAGTATCTTTTCCCTTTGTCCGAAGCGTGCAGCAATAAACTTAATAAAAGAGTCAATCGCCCCAGTTTTCTGCATAATTCCAAGCGCTCCACCAAACAAAAATACAAACAAAATAATGGGCGCAGCACCCACTAATCCGGCATGAACACTGTTGAACATTTCCAATATCCCGACTGGCGATGATTCAATGAATTTGAATGACGTTGGATCCACTATAGTTCGACCGTCTTTTTCGATTCTATCATACTGGCCGGCTGGCAAAATGTAAGTCAATATCGTCATAATGATGATAACTATGAACATTAGAACAAAAGCGTTGATACCATTTTTTGGTTTTTCTTGTTGCTGAACTTTTGGTTTTTCTTGTTGCTGAACTTTCGGTTTTTCTTGTTGCTGAACTTTCGGTTTTTCTTGTTGCTGAACTTTCGGCTTTTCCTTAGATAATTTCCCCATTCCGCACCCCCTATTTAGAATACTTAAGAATCAAAATCGTAACGAAAGACAACTCAAACCGCCATCATGCTTTTGCACTTCAGACATTTCAAGTTCAATTGTTTCATAACCTACTTCATTAAACTTACGTTTTGTTTCCTCGTATCCTTTTGGAATAATGATATAGTCATTGACACGAATACAGTTAGCCGAGTACTCATCTTCCTTACCAATCACAATTTTTTCATATTTCTCAAATGCCGGATGATCCACAAATTCTCCTGCAACAACCATTCGGTTATCTCCTAAATAAGCAATTCCAGTTTTCAAATGGAAGAACTTTTTCAAAGGAATAATTGTTGCTTCGTAACCTTCTTGTTCTAAAATCTCTTTCAATTGAAGTGCTCCTTCTTCATTCGTCCGTTCAGAAATCCCAATATAGAAATGGTCTTCCGCTTGGAGAATATCGCCGCCATCAAGTGTTCCTGGCGATTTTATATAGTGAAATTTCTCATAAAACCCTTTTAGAATTGCTTCAATTTCTTTAATTTCTCCATTGCGTGATTCTGCTCCAGGATTTGTAATGACTGCGAAATCAGATGTCAATACAGCCGCGTCTTCCACAAATGTCGAGTCCGGGAATTCCTCACTTGCTGGAAGATGCGTAACGGTTACGCCACACTTTTCCAACGCTTCGACATATTTTTTGTGTTGCTCCAATAATGTTTCAAAAACCGGTTTTCCTAAATCAGAAGTCGTTAACCCATTTAAATAGCTTTCTCCAGGTGTTTTTACAATGACGTTTGTATACATTTCAATCCACTCCTCATTTTTTAGTTTCTTACTACAGGGGATGTCAAACATGTTGGCCCGCCAGTCCCTTTAACACTTATTTCTTCACCTTTGTATTCATAGACTGTTGCACCAGCATCAATCAGCTGCTGTTTTGTTGAATCGTTACCACTCACTATCACACAAACACGCGGCGCAAGTGCAAGTACATTACAACCAAGATTATGATATTCAACTTCTGGCACTTCGATCAGCTGAATTCCCCGTTCAATGAGTAGCTGACGGAAAAATACTGGCATAAGACGTGAATGTACAACTGCCAAATCATGATCAACCATGCTGATGAACGACATAAGATGCAGACATTCTGCTTCTCCCTGGTCATGCGGAAGTTGAACGACGATGAATTCGTTGACGAAAGACGCTGTCATTTCCTTTAATTGTCGGATTGCTTCGTCATTCGTACGGTATCCCCGGCCTACAACAAGTGTCTTGTCGTCCAACCACACAATATCGCCACCATCTGACATCGCATCTCCCGTCAATTCACCAACAATCTTAATCCCTTTCTCAATAAGAAACTCTCTATATACTGTCGCTTCCGGTTGTCTTAGCTTTTTACCGGATTTCAAAATGATTGCTCCTTCTGGCGTAAACTTCACCGGATCATGCGCATACAGTGAATCCATCCCTACTTCAGACGAAGCTGGTAAATAATCAATTTGCGGAACATATTTTTCAAGAATCGCTATAAAATCTGTAAATTCCCGGACGACTTCTTCAAATTTCGGTTCTTCAAGGTAATTAAACGTTTTCCAATTAATTGCTAGATGGTCTTGATTTAAGAAAGCTGATCTTGGATGCTTTACAATTACCCGCTCTAATGGTCTGTACATCGATGAACAATAAGTCAATTTGCATCACTCTTTTCCGCATAGTGGAAAACGTTTCCGATTAACGGAAAGTTTATATATAAAATATATTCTCTCTATGATACAATGTCAATGTATTTTGAATAATTCTAATTTGTTTTTTCAGATTAATTAATTTTAATTAGTTATTTATATGACAGGTGGTGCTTTATAATGCAATCAATTGACCGCGCTATGATCGTAGCCAAAACTCTTGCTACGCACACGGGAGAAAACGGCGTATCCATTTCCGATCTTTCCAAACAATGCGAGTTACCCCTCAGTACAATGCATAGATTGCTTAAAGCAATGATTAAACAAGGTATGGTAGAGCAGGATGAGCGTACGAAATGTTATCGGCTAGGAACAATTTGGTTAGAATACGGTTTGCAAGTATATGATTCGATGGATTACATCAATAAAATAAGGCCTGAGCTGGACCGTTTGTGCCATGAAGTAGAAGAAAGTGTCTATCTAAGCCGACCTGCCGGAGTAGAAGCAATCGTTTTAGAAAGAATTGATAGTGAAAAAAATACAATTCGGATTTATGATCAACTCGGTTTGCGTATTCCAATGCATATCGGTGCGGCGAATAAAGCGATGCTTGCAAATATGTCCTCTTCTAAGTCCACGGACATTTTGAAGAAACTGTTGCCCATCGATCAATTGGCTGCAGTAGAAGTAACACTAAAACAGATAAAAAAACAAGGATATGCAACGAGCCACGGGGAAAGGACGGAAGGTACTTCTTCTGTTGCGGTGGCCATTATTGATGGTCTCGGAGAAGTTGTGGGGGCAGTCAGTATAGGATTTGTCAGTTTCAATTTAACCGAAGAGCGGATGAATTTCCTTATTGAAAAAGTAATGGAAACAGGTAGACGAATTTCGGAAAAGTTGGGGTCCAACAATAATTAATTTTGGACTTAATAGTAAATCACACATTTTCAGTCTGTATTATAAAAATAAAAAAACGACTCCCGCACACCAATGTGCAGGAGTCGTTTCAAATTCCTATAAAAATACAATAAACGCTAATACAGCTGCTAATACAAGTCGATAAATTGCGAACGGTATTAGCTTAATACGTGAAACGAGTTTCAAGAAGAAGCGAATCGAAATCAGAGCGAAGACGAATGCACTGATGAATCCAACAATGTAAAAAGATAGATCATCCATTGAAAGCTCTTCCCAGTTTTTCATAACCGACACAAGACTTGCGCCCATCATGATAGGTACTGCCATAATGAATGTGAAATCTGCCGCGGTCCTGTGATTCATACCGAACAGGACGCCGCCCGAAATTGTTGCTCCTGAACGTGAAAATCCAGGCCAAAGGGACAGACATTGGACAAGGCCGACTGTGAATGCCTGCTTGTATGTAATTTGATCCAATGTGTTCACCCACGGTTTTTTAGGACCAAATTTATCAGCTACAATCATTAGAATTGAACCTGCAATTAATGCAAAAATTACCGTTTCGACATTTGATAATTTTTCATCAATAAGGTCTTTGAGAGCAAATCCGATAATAACTGCCGGCAACATCCCAATAATGACGTGTATTAAATTGAAGCTTTGATTCATTTTTTGGCCATCAATCTTATAGAGGCCTACAAGGCTGAACAGACGCTTCCAGAAAACGATAACAACAGCTAATATCGAACCCAATTGGATAACAATTTTAAATGTGAATGCCGAACGATCTCCAAGAAATTCTGTTGTTTTCAGCCACATATCATCGACAATGATCAAATGACCCGTCGATGATACAGGTGCAAACTCCGTCATTCCCTCAACAAGTCCTAGTATTAGCGCTTTAATCAATTCAAATATTTCCATAAGTTAGTTACACTCTCTTTCTACGGAAGCGAATATACCAAATGCAAATCGCTATACCGCCAATTCCTATTAGTACGTACGCAATGTTTGAATAGATATCCATATAGTGGACAATCGATGTCCAATTGTCACCTACTGCTGCCCCAATGGTGACGAGTGCCGTATTCCATATCAAACTGCCTATTGTTGTAAGCAAAATGAATAGAGGAAAATTCATATTCGACATGCCTGCTGGAATTGAGATTAGGCTCCGAATTAGTGGAACTAGGCGGCAAAGTAGCACTGTCCAAGGACCATATTTGTCGAACCAAGCATCTGCCTTACGGATGTCTTTTCGTGTAAGACGTAAAACGCCACCCCACCGATCGACAATTTTTTCAAGGCGTGCCACATCGAGAAATAACCCTATACTATACAAAATCATTGCCCCAATAACCGATCCGGCCGTCGCCGCAATAATGACACCCACTCGAGTCATATCCGAATACGTCGTCATGAATCCACCAAATGTCAAAATAACTTCAGATGGTATTGGCGGAAACACATTCTCAATCATGATTAATAAAAACACACCAAAATAACCAAACTGGTCCATAAATTCAGTAATCCAATTTTCCACTCTAAGCACCCACCAACTATTACTTTCCAAAAACAAAACCCTATGCAAACGGGGTCCGATAGCAAAAGGACGATTCCGCATAGCTAGAGGTTTCGCTTTCTGTATATTATAGTACGTAATAGGCGGTTCGGATATGATTTTGTTCAAATTTTCCCCAGATTAAAAAATGATTACAGGTTAAGCAACGTCTATATAGTAAGAGATTCCGTCTTCTTTAATGAGCGAAATTACAATTGATCCTCGGCAACTCTAATCCGCCGTTCTAGACAGTTAGCGCACGCAACCGAATAAGTTAGTAAATACGTTAGTGAGAAAGGTAGAAATATAGGCACTTTTGGACCTACTATTATATATCTTTATTAATTCAGTACATATTCCACTTGTGGATATCCTTGAAATTAATCAAGTTATCCACCTTGAATGAGGATAACTTGACAACATTGTTGATAATTTCTGAAAATTTCATATTTATCCACAGAACCGCTTGGATAGATCCTTTGAAATTAGTTATCAACAAGGTTATCGTTACAAAAAAGGTTATCCACAATGATAACTTCCCCTTTTCAACTTAAGTAATCTATCGAAAACAAAGTCATCTAGCAGGATGCCAGATGACTTTTTCCCTTATACTTTTATTGTATAGTCTTTCAAACTTTCACGCAGCGAAGCTTTCAAAAACTTACCAACGGATGTTTTCGGGATTTCATCCAAGAAGATAACATCGTCCGGTACCCATAATTTAGCGAATTGGCCTGCCAAATAGGTTAGCAACCGCTGTTTCATCTCTTCGTCAGCAACCTTCCCTTCTTTCAAGACAACACACGCCAGTGGACGCTCAATCCATTGCTCATGCGGTATCGCTACCACTGCCGCTTCGAATACATCTTCATGTGTCATCAGGGCATTTTCCAAGTCAACAGACGAAATCCATTCGCCTCCGCTCTTGATCAAATCTTTTGTCCGATCCATCAATTTAAGATAGCCGAACTCTGTCATGACTGCGATATCTCCTGTGAATAGCCAGCCATCTCGGAACGCTTCTGCTGTCCGCTCATCATTGTAATATTCGCTTGCAATCCAAGGCCCCCGAATGGCCAATTCGCCCATTGTTTTGCCATCCCAAGGTGCATCACCGGCTTCATTGACAATACGGACTTCAAGACCTGGCATCGGCAAACCTTGAAGTGCGCGGACATCGATTTTTTCATCCACTGTTAAGTCGGCCATCTCTGATGAATAGACCGATAGACTAACCAACGGTGATGTTTCGGTCATGCCATAACCAACGATAAACGGTACACCAAGTTTTTCTTCGAATGCACGGATCAATCCTTTTGGCGAAGCTGAACCACCACTTACAACCGCTCGAAGCGACGACAAATCCCTAGGATTCTGTTCCTGCTCCTTCAGCACGGCAAGCCAAATTGTCGGAACTCCCGCAGTTACAGTCACCTTCTCCTGCTCAATCAAGTCCAACAGTAGTTTCGGATTAAAGCCCGGACCCGGAAGGACTTGTGTTGTACCGAAAAAGACTGCGGCAAACGGCATTCCCCATGCATTGACGTGGAACATTGGTACAACTGGCAGGATGACATCCCTCTCAGATAGTCCCATCGCATCGGCTAGTCCTAGCGCATAACTATGCAGCACAAGTCCGCGATGGGTATAGATGACTCCTTTCGGATTGCCCGTAGTAGCGGATGTGTAACACATGCCTGCTGGCGTATTTTCATCGAGATCTTCTGGGAATACAAAGTCCTCAGAAGCTTCTGCGAGAAGCGCTTCATACGAATAGACATTTTCAAGAGATGTTTCAGGTATTTCAGTGCTGTCTCCCATGATGATATAATGTTTCACCGTTTTCAGATAAGGTGCAAGTTTTTCAAGATGCGGAAACAGATTATCATCGACAAGCAAGATTTCATCTCCGGCATGGTTGATAACGTATGCAATATGTTCCGGCGATAATCGTATATTAACCATATGAAGGATGGCACCTGTTCCCGGCACACCGAAATACGCTTCTAAATGACGATGATGATTCCACGCAAACGTACCAACTTTCGTTCCGTGTTCCATTCCCAGTTTCGTCAGGGCATCTGCGAGTCTGCGGGTTCTTTTTGCGAACTCACGATATGGAATTCGATGAATCGAATTCTCTCCTGTTCGTGAAATAATTAATTTGTTAGGGAAATATTGCTCTGCTCTTTTAATGAAGGAAGATAATAAAAGTGGTGTTTGCATCATATTAATCGATCCCCTTTTCATATAGAATAATTTTTTACGTAATCAGTGCGTTCTAAAATCGTGGATATATGTCACATATGGTCCCGAAAGATAATATGCCGCGCAAAGCTAAATTATTCCTTTTATATAGGGTAAAATAAGGAACTCCATGGAATTCGCTAGGGCGCTAGGGGATGCCTCTCGCCATAAGCCGAAGCCAGTCTTATGGCTTCGGTTACCCCTTTAAGGCACCCTTTTCTTGATTTGTAGAGGTATTTATTTGTTCAACTTATATAGTATCCATAATTTCTACAAACCCATATTTTTCGCGATGATGACTTTCATGATTTCATTCGTCCCTGCGTAAATCGATGCCACTGGAATATCCCGGTAACGCCGAGCGATTTTATATTCCTCCATATAACCGTATCCACCGTGCAACTGCATACACTCTGCGGAAATTTCTCGCGCTGTATCAGTAAGCCAATATTTCGCCATCGATACTTTCGTGACGACGTCTTTTCCCGCTATATGATCCTCGATAAGTGATTCAAGAAACACTTTGCCAATTTCCACTTTTGTTGCAATTTCAGCAAGTTTAAACTGCGTGTTTTGGAAAGAACCGATTGGCTTATCAAATGCTTTCCGCGATTTTACATACTCAAGCGTCATTTCCAACATATCCTCTGATGCCGTTTGTGCGGCAATCGCGACGACAAGCCGTTCTTGCTGTAGTTTTTCCATTAAGTAAATAAATCCTTTTCCTTCTTCACCAATCAAGTTCGCCACTGGTACACGGCAATCTTCAAAGAACAACTCCGCCGTGTCTTGCGAATGTAGCCCGACTTTATCGAGTTTGCGACCTTTCGTAAAACCTGGAGTTCCTTCTTCTATAATAAGTAGGCTAACGCCACGATGTTTCGGTTCAGCATATGGGTCAGTTTTCACAGCAACGAGAATGAGATTCCCGTTAATACCGTTTGTAATAAATGTCTTTTGACCATTCACAACATAGTGATCGCCATCTTTAATTGCCGTCGTCCAGATATTAGCCAGGTCCGATCCCGTCCCTGGCTCTGTCATTGCGATAGCGGTGATATTGTTAGCGCTTACACATCCCGGTAACCAACGCTCTTTCTGCTCAATCGTGCCAAACGTTTCAATATACGGAACAACGATGTCATTGTGCAAGCCTACACCTGTAAGACCCGTGCCTACACGCTCAAGTTCTTCCCCGATAATGACGCTGAAGCTGAAATCTAGACCAAGCCCTCCGTATTTTTCATCCACTTGTGGGCAGAGGAATCCCATCTCCCCCAGTTTTCTCCAAAATGCGATTGGAATAATCCGATCTCTTTCCCATGTATCGTAGTGTGGAACCGCTTCTTTTTGAAGAAACTTCCGGAGTGAATCCCGAAACATGACGTGCTCATCCATTTCAAATCTGTATCTTGCCAACGTTCAAGCCCCCCTCTTGTGTAACACCTTTTTTTGAAAATAATAGAGTTGTAATAGTTATCAGCGAATCATGGCTTTCAACTCACTTCGGTTGCATCCGAATCGCACCATCCAGCCGGATTACTTCACCGTTGAGCAGTGTATTAGTAAATATACTTTCAACCAGCTTTGCATATTCGTCCGGTCGTCCAAGTCGTTTCGGGAACGGTACCATCGATGAAAGTGAATTACGCGCTGCTTCCGGCAGTCCGTCGAATAGCGGTGTCTCTACAAGACCCGGTGCAATTGTCATCACACGGATACCGAATGCCGCTAGTTCACGTGCAATTGGTAACGTCATTCCAACAACGCCTCCCTTTGATGCACTGTATGCAACCTGGCCAATTTGTCCTTCAAAAGCAGCTACTGATGCAGTATTCACAATAACTCCGCGCTCCCCTTCTTCGTTTGGATCATTGCCTTGCATAGCAGCTGCCGCTACACGAATCACGTTGAATGTACCTATCAAGTTTACCCGGATGACTTGTTCAAACTGGTCAAGCACCATCGGACCGCTTCGCGACAACACTTTTCCTGGCGTCGCAACGCCTGCACAATTGACAACGGCAGTTATTTCTCCGAATAGCTCTTTTACAGAAGATACATTTACTTCCACTGCTTTTGCATTCGCAACGTCTGTTTTTAGGAATAAAACATTTTCTTCTCCAAGCTCGCTCGCAATTGCTTGTCCACGCTCTTCATTCCTGTCGAAAATAGCTGCCTTTCCTCCGGCATTTACTATCCTTCTTACAGTGGCCTCCCCAAGACCGGAAGCTCCACCTGTTACAATTGCAGTTACCTTTTCCATTTCCACCCCTAAATCCCCCTAATCAAATAAAGAAGTTAACCTAAGAACACCGAATTCTGTAGCTGATGCTTCGCTTTCAGTACAAAAAAATTAGCTGAATGAAATCAAATACGTTCGATAATTGTCGCGTTCGCCATACCCATTCCTTCGCAAATTGCGAGTAGCCCGTAACGTCCGCCAGTCCGTTTTAATTCGTGAATCATCGACACCAACAATCTCGTGCCCGTTGCTCCAAGTGGATGACCGAGCGCAATGGCACCGCCGTTCGGGTTCAATTTCGCAGGATCAGCACCCGTTTCTTTCAGCCAGGCGAGCGGCACTGGTGCAAATGCTTCATTCACTTCGTACGTATCCATGTCTTCTATTGAAAGTCCAGCCTTTTCAAGTACTTTCCGTGTTGCTTCAATTGGACCAGTCAGCATTAACGTCGGATCAGAACCGACAACGGATCTTGCAACAATGCGTGCGATTGGCTTCACGCCGAGTTCGTCTGCTTTGTCGCGAGACATAAGAAGGACCGCAGACGCACCATCACTCATTTGACTTGCATTACCCGCTGTAATCACACCCTTTTCATCAAAGACAGTTCGTAATCCAGCCAACACTTCCGTTGTCGATTCGGGACGAGGTCCTTCATCTTTAGAAAACATTTCGGTTGTACCATCTTCTTTCCTGATTTCAACGGGAATAATTTCTTCTTCAAATTTCCCTTCATTAATTGCGCGAATCGCCTTTTGGTGACTTTCCACTGAAAAGCGATCAAGTTCTTCCCGCGACAGTTCCCACTTCTCAGCAATTCGTTCGGCGGAAAGCCCTTGATTAATGATTTCATGTTTTTCTAGCAGTTTCGCACTTGGTTTTGCATCTCTCATATTCGACATCATTGGTTCACGCGACATGCTTTCAACGCCGCCCGCAATGACCATATCCATATCACCCGAAAGTATTGCTTGCGACGCAAAATGGACGGCCTGTTGGCTCGATCCACATTGCCGGTCGATTGTCACACCAGGTACATGTATCGGGAATCCCGCGATGAGCGCTGCTGTCCTAGCAATATTCCCGCCTTGTTCACCTGATTGGGTAACACAACCAAGAATGACGTCTTCCACATCTTCTTTATGTACCCCCGCACGTTTCATAAGTTCCTCAAGTACCACAGCCGCAAGTTCATCAGGTCTGTAGACTGAAAAGCTCCCTTTTCTCCTGCCGACCGCAGTTCTCACCCCTCCAACAATAACAACCTCTTTCATTCCTACACCCCGTTATCTGAATTAATTAATTTTTCTTATAATAATAGAATACATGAAAATATTTACAAAATCTAGTATAACTTAGACCGAATCAGCCTCAAGTCTTAGATGAAAATCCGCTTAGCGCCCGTTTGGACGAGCAGGAAATCGTTATAAGATTAAGCTACAAACGAAAGGAGGAACAACAAATGAAAAAACTAGGTCTTGCAGCACTCGGTATTACAGCGGCAATCGTTGCCCTTGTGAACCTCGGCTCACTACTCGCACTTGCATTTTCTGCATTAGTTGCATACGCGGGGTTCCATTATTTTAGAAAGAGCACTTCCACAATCTCGAAATTGTTCTGGGGAGGCGTACTTGTCATTGGCTTGTTAACAGCAATTGCAAATGTACCAGCATTCATCGGAATCATTGCTTTAGTGGGTGTTCTGTATGCTTGGCGTAAATGGCATGGTACAGAAAATAGTAACATCATCAATAACGCCACCGACGATCCTTTCGTAAACTTTGAACGTCAGTGGAATGAAATTACAAAATAATGAGGAGGAACTAACTATGAACTCACTTTGGAATAGATTTAAATACTCAGTACAAGCAGATCTTCACACGGTGCTCGATAAAAAAGAAAGCAAAAATCCAATTGCTATGTTGAATCAATACATCCGTGAAGCAGAAAAACAGACTGATTCAATTGGAAAATTGCTTGAACGTCAAAGCAAACTAAAAAAAGAACTACAGAAAGAATTGGCAGAAGCAGAAAAAATGGCAGACAAACGCCGTAGTCAACTCGAACTGGCACAAACGGCCGGCGAAGAAGACTTGGTCGCATTTGCCGAGGAAGAAATCGCTACCTACGATACACGTGCAGCGGTACTTTCGGAAAGTGTTATGGAAACGGCTTATGAATTAATTTCACTGGAGCGTAAATTCGAGGAAATGAAACATAAAGTAACAGACATGAAAGTGCGTCAGCTGCAATTAATGGGCAAAGAGAATGTGACACGTGCCCATCATCGTATGGACCAAGTCATCTCTCCAGAAAATGCAGACAACAAAATGGCGTCAGTCGGCGAAATGAAAAAGTATATCGAAAACCTTGGCGGGAAAATTGAAAGTGAGTACGAAACGTCATCTATGGAACGTCGACTCGAGACATTAGGAAAAGCGGAGGGTGCCGACCAGGTGCGACAGGCATAAGCCAGATTGGCGACGTGGCGCACTTTGCCACATAGCCGAACTGACTTATGTCCCGAGCATCTGGCACCCGAAGCCTGGACATTAGGAAAAGCAGAGAGTGCCGATCAGGTGCGACAGGCATAAGCCTAGAAGTTAGAGAAAGAATCCGCAAAAGAAGTAGAAATTGTGTAAAATAGATTGTAGGATGCAGGTATGCAACTGTCGCTGCAGAACGCGGCGTACTTAGGTTGCATACCTGCATCCTCACTTACAGATAATCTGACTTCAAGAAGGGAGAATAACAAGATGAAACGAATCGATACGAACAAAATCACATTTTGGGGACTTACTTTCCTGTTGCTCATTTTTGTTGAGGCGGCTTTCTTTCATAATGGTAATATCGTGTTCGTCCTTCTTGGTGCCGGACTTATTTATTACGGTTTGCGGAAACGATCGAAGCTGCTATTTTTACCAGGTCTGTTTTTTATCGCAATGGCGCTTTTCACATTATGGAGTTTACGGATGTTCATTTTCATCGTCATCGTCTATGTCCTCGTAAGATTATGGAAAGGCGTGCCATCGGAGGAAATTATGCGTCCTCTCAAAGATCTTCAGCGAGAAACGCCTAATGGAATATGGAAAAACAAATTATTTTCCGTCCAGTCATCTCCTTTTTCGTCGTATGAGTGGGAGGATATCCATATCCAAGGACTCTTTGGTGATATTCACATCGATGTCACGGATACGGTTCTACCAAAAGGGACTTCTTTAATTTCCGTTAGGCAAGGTATCGGAAAGATCAAGATTGACTTGCCTTATGAAATCCCTGTACGCATTCATTACACGACATTAATCGGTGATGCTAAACTGTTCGGTATTTACCGAAAACGGCTCATTAATGAGTCGCTCCATATGAAAGATAGTTATGAAGGGAAATCAGCTGAGTCCCCTGAACTTATCATTACACTTTCCACTTGGGGCGGAGATGTCGAGGTGACAAGAAAATGAAGGCAGTCATCGGACGTGGATTTGTTTTATCGTTTCTATTTAGCGCAATTTCAGCGTTGTACATCTATTTCCTTCTTGATTTGCCCTTAGAAGAAAGTTGGTTTGCGTTTTACGAATTGCAATTTGCGGATGTTCCTCTTGGCTGGTGGATTTTGAACACTATTCTCCTACTGGCTTGGGGCATCGCCATATGGACCGGTTTTTTAGGAAGTTCAAAAGAGAAAGCCATCGAGCAAAGGATAACAGGATTAATCGACACCGAGCTAGAAACCGATTCAATCGCGAAGTTCTCTCCTCGCATGGATCGGGCAATCGGTACGGTGTCAACTGTCATTCATACGCAGCGAAAAAGTCTGCAACGGATCATAGATGAGCGTGCGGAAGAGCAAGACAAACTTATCCAAGAACGAATTATACAAGAACGACAGCGGCTAGCGCGCGAGTTGCATGATTCCGTCTCCCAGCAACTGTTCGCCGCATCGATGCTATTATCTGCTATTACGGAAAATAACGAAGACGCTATAGCACAAAAACCGGTACTCCAAGTTGAAAGAATTGTCCAACAGGCACAACTGGAAATGCGCGCATTGCTCCTTCATTTGCGCCCGGCGGCATTGAATAACAAATCGCTTGCCGAAGGACTTGAAGAACTATTAATTGAATTAAAAGAAAAAATGCTGTTCGATATCCGATTTCGCTTGGAAGAAGTGACGCTATCTAAAGGGGCGGAAGATCATTTATTCCGAATCGCACAAGAAACACTATCCAACACATTGCGCCATGCTCAAGCCACAGAAGTCGATGTGCTATTCGTAGAACGAGACGGTCTGGCGATTTTCCGTGTGCAAGATAATGGTGTTGGATTCAAAGATAGTGACGGAAAAGGCGGCTCATATGGTCTGCAAAATGTAAAAGAACGTGCAATTGAAATCGGGGGAACATGCAAAATCGTTTCCGTTCCCTCACAAGGGACGATTGTGGAAGTGAAGTTGCCTGCGCGAAAAGGAGATGAACCTAATGATCAAGATCCTGTTAGTGGATGACCATGAAATGGTAAGAATCGGCGTTTCTGCCTATCTACAGATTCAGCCTGATATGGAAGTCATCGGTGAGGCGGTAAATGGGCGCGAAGCTGTAGGAAAAGCACTCGAGTTACGCCCAGATATTATTTTAATGGATATGGTCATGCCTGAAATGAACGGTGCCGAAGCAACTGCCGCTATTATTAAGGAGTGGCCGGAAGCAAAAATCGTTATCGTGACTAGTTTTCTAGACGATGACAAAGTATATCCGGCACTAGAAGCAGGCGCAACTAGCTACATATTAAAAACATCGAATGCGAAACGAATTGCGGAGGCCATCCGCGAAACGTTGAAAGGCCAAACGGTGTTGGAACCTGAAGTCACAACAAAAATGATGCAAAAAATGCGTGCAGGCAATGAACGGCAACCTCATGATGAGTTAACGGAACGTGAACTCGAAGTTTTGCTGCAGCTCGCAAAAGGAAAAACGAATCAGGAAATCGCGGATGATTTATTTATTGCACTGAAAACAGTGAAGACGCATGTCAGCAATCTATTATCTAAGCTGGAAGTGCAAGATCGCACACAAGCAGTCATTTATGCATTTAAACATGAATTAGTGAAATGAAATTTAAAAAGCAGCCATCACACGTCGCATTGTATCTGACATGTGTTGCCTGCTTTTTTATATGAATTACCCTTACGCCAAACGGTTCAATGCATTAATCATGCCTGCATGGACACCTTCATGCCAAACCGCAAATTGAACGATTGCCTCAACTGTTGCCATCGTATGCAAGGGCCCAATTGACATTGGTTCTTGTAATGTATTGTGTAGTTTACCTTCGAGCGTTTTAGCGATGCGCTCTGGTTGCGCTTCTAAAGCCGCAATGAGCTCGTCTGTTGATGGAGCATTTCCTTGCCAATCAGTAGGTCCAGACCCCGACACAAAGAGAGAAATCCATTCAGAATGGACAGGTTCATAACCTTCCACCGCTTTTGTAACAAGTGTTTCCATCGTTACAAAAATATGGCCCGCATTCCAACGTATCGTGTTATTGAACCCTGTTGGTTGTGCGTCCCAAGCTTCTGCTTTTGACTTTACAAGAAGTCCAAGTGTATAAATACGAGCGAATTTCAACTGATTCATTGTTTCGATGATGATCATTCCTTTCTTTTCTTCTCCTCCACTCTACAACATCTTATCGACAAATCCAAACGGTCGCTCCTCGAAAGGAACGACCGCTACTAAGTTATGGTTTAAATGGATCTTCATTCGGTTTCTCTTCATTCCATTTATCGTGTGTTTCTTGATCAAATTTGCTATCTTCTTTATTTTCTTCTCCAACAGAGTATTGCTCATCCGACTTTGGTTTATTATAACCTGTGTCTGTTTTGTAAGTTCCGAATGCTGACTGTTCGTTTTCACCAGTCTTATTCAGAGAATTTTTTCTAAAGACATCCGATGTATTCGAATCGGATGGATCTGCAAGTGGAAGCTCATCGGAATTTGCTACCCCTTTCACTTTCGGTTCAAGATCTTCTTTGTTTGGATACTTACCATCTGATTTTGTCATATTATCTTCTAATCCTCCTTCTTCGAATGGCACTTCGGAAAATGACTTTTCCACTTCGGTACCATAACACCTAATGGATGGACGTCAACCTATTTACTGAATAATTCATTGATTCATATATTAATAATACACTATTTTTAAACAAACGCGCAAGAGGAACGCTAACATGCATAGTACTACTGCAACTACAATTTTAGTTTTATTCAACCATATTATACTATTACTTTACTATTCCTCTAAATGTCTAAAAGAATAACTTTTTATAATTTAAGAGGTATTTGCCCTAACAGCCTAGTATCCTACGTGCATAAACTAAGCTATACCGCTCATGAAAGGAGTGTTGAAAATGGGTCAATACGACGGATGCGCAGGCGGATTCGGAGGGAATTCACTTGCGTTAATTATTGTACTTTTCATCCTGTTGATTATTATTGGTGCTAGCTTTATTTGTTAGAACCCCTTGTTCATTTAGCATAAAACAATTGCTAATTTCAAATCCTCTCTCGGAGAGCGCTGTTTAGGCGCTCTTTCATTTTGTATTTCCTGCCACTATATGAAACCTAATACATTGTTCTATCGTCCAATACTGAATTAGTGGATGGGGGCTCGAGCTATGAAAAACGGACTCATTTTATCGTTATTTAGTATCGTCTTCCTACTTTGGATTGAACAATATTTAGAGGTTGCATACATATGGAAAACGATAGCGAAAGCGATTCTTTTCCTTCTTATCCCGTTCATTATATTTCGCAAGTCAGGATTTTCATTCTTACGCTTTCGTAGAACCGATCTAAAGAGCATGAAAATTGCCCTCTGTTCTGGGATTGCGATCATGGCGATTATCATGGCGACGTTCATCATTTTACAACCATTCATAGACATCGATGCACTTGTAGCTGATCTTACAAATGCTGGGGTAACGGCTACAGTATTTCCCTTCATTGCCCTCTATATCCTGTTCGGCAATTCAATATTGGAGGAGTTTTACTTCCGTGGTTTATTGCCAAATCTTATTGGAAAGTCACGGCTCCGATTTATTTTACCGTCATTCCTCTTCGCCATTTATCATATCGCTATTTTTCTGCCGTGGTTCAGTCCAGCTCTTCTCGCACTTGCCGTTATCGGACTCTGGGTGGGCGGGATTATCTTTCAACTTGCCAATGAAAAAGGCGGAACAATTTTGCCTTCTTGGACGATTCATATGTTTGCGGACATTGGCGTACTAATTATCGGAGTGTATATCATCTACTTCTATTGAAAGGGTGATCGGATTGGAAGAAAAGCAGCCATTCAAAATACGCTATCTCTTCATTACACTCATCGCTTTCATCATAGTATTCACTTTCTATTATGGACAAACGTTTGAGGAAGCAATTTACTCGGATGGCTTTCCTGTTCCTGGACAAGCGAAAGTCTTTAAAGTATCGAGCGAAAAACGTTTTGAAAGTTACACTTGGAAACCAGCCTCCGAGGAAAACGGTCTGCCTATTCGCTATAAATTAATGATTCGATTAAGCGGTTGGAAAAAGATTGATCAAATTAGTACCCTGATAACATATGAAAAAAACGGCATGAAGGTCGATATCGTATCACAGAAAGACTATATTGGAATTTACGGGCAGAAAGATTAAAGCTGTACGCGTTGCCTCTTTGTATAAAGGCATTTGCGTACAGCTCATTTCATTTATATATCTTTTATACCGCCGCCACAACGACCGTTACTTTAAACAAATCACCATCAACTTCGATTTTCATATTCCCATTATGCAAATCAACAATGGATTGTGCGATGGCAAGACCAAGCCCCGAACCATCTGTATGGCGTGACGTATCCGCACGTTTAAAGCGCTCATATAATTCATCCGTATTTTCACCGAGCTCATACTTCGTCACATTTTTCACGACGAATTCGGCCGAATCGCCCACTTTTCGAAGCGTAATATAGACTCGGGTGCCCGGCAATGTGTACTTGATAGCATTAACAATCAAGTTATCCAATACGCGCCACCATCTTTTCCCGTCCACATAGGCAACAAGTTCGGAATCAGGGAAATTCACCCTAAAGTCCAGTCCTGATTTCGAAATCTCCTCTTCATGCTCTGCAAGAGCTTGCTGGAGTAATTGTGTCATATCGACACGTTGCTTGTTAAGCTCCAAGTTACCACTCGCCATTTTCGATACTTCGAATAAATCCTCAATCAGCGTCTTCAAACGCTCTGATTTTTTATCGAGTATACCCACATATTTCATACGTTCTTCCTTAGAAAGGTCTTCGTTCTTCAATAAATCCGTGTACGTAATAATTGATGTCAACGGCGTCCGAAGATCATGGCTCACATTTGTAATCAATTCTGTTTTCAAGCGTTCACTTTTCGCCTGTTCAGTCATAGAATTATGGACGCCTTCACGAAGATTATTCAAATTCTTAGCATGTTCGGCAAGTGGAGATTTCCCCTCAATAGCAATCTCTTTGAACAATCGCCCATTTGCCATCGCTTCCGTAGCGACCATAATACGGTTCAAATACGCTGTTCTTCTCACAAAAATATAGAGGAATGGCAATCCTACAAATAGGACCAGCGGAATGTAAATCATTATTAATATAGGTTGAATTAAAACACCAAACAGTCCGATACCCGCAAAGAAAAAACCAATTAATAGAAGAAACATCTGAACACCAATGGATCGATTCAAGAACATCCCTTTCCATGCAAGTAAGAACCTCATACTGTAACTTTCTTTAATATCCTGCTCCAACGCTCCCCTAACCTTCACACGCCCGACAAGTAGGACCAATTGGAATACTATCATCCATAGGAAGACCATTAAGATGACAAACGTCATTCCAAGAAGGACTCCGCTTTCTAATCTATAATGAGTAAAAAACACGACATAGCGCCCTACAACATTTCCCACTAAAACCCAAACAATACCGGCTGAAAGCAATAGCAATGCTGCTTTCAGGTCAATCTTCTGCCGTTGGTATCTCTCTACAAAATAGCTTGTCGTGACCCATACCTTATTGAAACGTATAACCGTCAACAAAGCCGCTAAAGCAAGTACACCAAGCATCCAAAGGAAATATAAACTTAACTGCTTTTGATTATATTGGTCTACATTTATACCTAGAGAACCTTTCTGCAATGCACTTTGCGGTACAACTACAGTCCCCTCAAATTTCTTCACCATTTGTGGCTGACTAGACTCCAAAGCGTTGTCTTGTGCATGCTCTGAAACAGTCTCTTCCGTTACGGTTGAAACAGTATCTCTGAACGCCGAAACCCCACTTTCATAGGCCTCTGACGAATAACTATCATAATAAAAGTCATCCATCCGATCAGGCGCCGCAAGGAAATAACCTTCCTCCGCACTGAAGGTCTCTTTATAGCCCGTCGTAACATGGATATCTCCTGAAGTGAACTTTTCTCCCGTTTGACTATCCGTTAATTCATAAACAACAGGAAAATGAAGATTTTCCTCGGTATTCTGAATGCGTCGCTGCAATTCTTCTTCTAGTTGTTTCTCTTTACTTCCACGGATCTTTGCTTCTACATGAGCATCCGATTCAAAGTTCATCCGAATGTCGTCGATTTTCGCATCGCGCTCTTCTATCAATGTCTCTTTCAGCTTTTCACTTTTCCCTGCTTCCGCATCGGTAATTCGTTGCGTATATTGCGTTTCAATATTACCAATCTGTTCAGAAAGCGTACCATAGTAATTACGATGCTCTTCGATTTCGGATTTAGTAACTGTAATCCGCTTTTTCTCCGCCTCTATATCAATCGGATTCAAAACAGCTTTAGTAAGATTTCCATAAAAGTTATTCATTTCCCATTGAAAATCATTCGACTCTACATAGCTCTTGCCAATATAACGCACGTTACCACCTGTCACTGAAAGCAATGCCGTTAAAAATAATACCGCTAATGAAGTCCACACAACAATTTGTATACCATATTTCTTTTTCACCGTCATACACTCCCTTTCATTATCCGTGTAAGGTAAGCAATCGCCCGACCCGAACGTTCTACACCATTGCCAACCAAGTCGATGATGTGGGAGAAACAATAACCAATACTCAATGCCGCAATAACAATTGCAAGGATTGACCAAAAAGTACTGTAATCATTTTTCGATTTTGTATCCAATGCCCCACACCACCTTTACATATCTCGGATTTTTTGGGTCCGCTTCGATTTTTTCTCGGATTTTACGAATATGAACTGCGACAATATTTTCAGCATTGTACGCCGCCTCGTTCCAAACACGTTCGTAAATTTCATTGATGGAAAACACACGTCCCGCGTTTTTCATCAGTAATTCTGTGATTTTGAATTCAATCGGTGTCAATCTCACCACATCACCATCGACCGTTATTTCCTTTGCATCCTCATCAAGAACAAGTCCGTCAATCTCTACTTTTTTCTGACCGTCATATGTACCAAATTGAATATATCGACGTAATTGCGACTTCACCCGTGCCATCAATTCCATTGGATGGAACGGTTTGGTCACATAATCATCGGCACCAACGGACAAACCGTGAATTTTATCAGAGTCCTCCGCTTTTGCACTTAACATGATAATCGGGATATTACGCGCTTCTCGAATTTTGAATGTCGTTGTAATACCATCCATATTCGGCATCATAATGTCGAGAATGAGGAGATGGATATCATTCTCTGCCAATAACTCAAGCGCCACTTTGCCATCCGCAGCCTTTAGTACATCGTATCCTTCATTCTTCAAATAAATTTCAATCCCGTCACGGATATCCTGATCGTCATCGGCTACGAGCACTGTGAATTTCGCCATCTTCCGCACCTCGCTTTTCTTAACTCTATGATACCAATTGTACCCGTCAAATCTTAACATTTATCAACTGTAATTATGAAGAAAGTCTTAAGATACGTTTTTGGGATTCACTTTCTTCTTCAAGTTAATTATCGTCAATCTTCTATTTGCCATTCTAAAAAGCATTGTCATCGACTATAGTTATCAAGTACTTTTAACTCGACGAAAAAATGTCTATCTATATTGTATAACCATTCACTTAAGTTCATATTATTTTCTATGACTATAGGCACCTGAATTATGGATATCACGTTTCTTCTATTGTTTGTAAGCTTTCATAGAGCAAAACCGCGCATATAGCTCACGACTATTCGGTATAAGGACTTTAGGAAATTGGAGGAATAAGATGTTTAAAAACCAATCGGGTCAAGTAAGGGCTGGCTGGCTCATATTACTAGCTTTTGTCGTCATGTTGATTGTCCAACAGTTATTCACAGTTCCAGGGATTCTTCTATTAGTGTTCACTGAAGCACCTTTTAGTGAGGGATTTAGTTATCTCGAAATGCAAACTGCTTTTGATGCTCACCCATGGATTTTTCTTTTAATGCAAGGCGGTGGTACAGCCGGAGGAATAGTAATCACTCTTTTGCTATGGCGTTTTTTAAATAAGGGTTCCATTAAAGAGCTTGGCTTTAGAAGTTCTATGAAAGACTTGTGGTTTGGGCTTGTTCTTGGAGCGCTGTCGATTACCGTGATTTTCATTACATTGATGGCGACTGGCAATGTGACGCTCCTGAATTCATTGTCAAAACCTCATTTTTCAATATTCACGGTCACTTTTCTTGTTCTATATATTCTCGTTGGTATCTTCGAAGAGATGTTCTTTAGAGGTTATGTCATGTCCACCATGGCAAGCAGAGGGAATAAAAAGTGGGTTATTTATGTGGCGTCTGCTTTGATTTTCAGCATCGCACATAGTGCAAATCCAAATGTAAGTATTTTAGGATTAGTGAATATTGCACTGGTCGGGCTATTATTCGCCTATATGTTTGACACTACCAAAAGTCTGTGGCTGCCGATTGGTTATCATATTACATGGAACTACTTCCAAGGAAATGTCTTTGGATTTGCGGTAAGCGGTACTGCGCCAAACGGCATTTATAGTGTTGAAATAGTCGAGGGACATGATTGGTTGACAGGTGGAGCATTCGGCCTGGAAGGCGGAATGCTAGCAACGTTGCTAATCTTGGCTGGTTTTTTTGCTACAAATCTTTATTCCAAATCGAAAAACTCAAGAAAAGCGCAAGCACCTAGGTAGATCCGAAAAGCGCTGGAGTCTAGGCACTGCACTAGGTGAACAACTTATTCTTTCATTTTAAACATATAGGAAGCCTTTAAAGCTCCCTGTATTTCGGTCTCCAAACATAAACAAGAATGTTCAAACTTTCGCTTTTCTACCGCTCAACGTCAATATGAGAATCCCACCAAGCAACATCGCAATGCCTATCCACGACGTTCCATTCAGCCGCTCACCAACAACAATTACACTTAATATTGCAGCAGTAAGTGGTTCAGCGAGTGACAGCGTGACTGCTGACGATGAAGGTATTCGTTTCAATCCGGCTGAGAATAGGATATATGCCACACTGGTTGTGACGATCCCAAGATACAACACAACAGAAATTCCACGCCCCGTCATAAGCCCTTCCGTTTCGAATAAAAATAAGAATGGCAGCAGCATTATCGCACTCATCGAAAAGATAACCGCAACAGCAGGCACAGCATCGACCTTGTCTAGTACCTCTTTATTGACGAGGGTATAAAAGGCGAATAACAACCCAGCTCCAAGTGACATCGCGATTCCCACTGGATTGACAACGATTCCATCTTTATTTAAAAAGAGCAGCGCACACCCTATAATTGCAAGCACTGTCGCCATAATCCACGCCCTAGTTGGGCGACGTTTTACTAATAACCATTCAATGATTCCAGAAAAAACTGGAGCACTTCCGATTGTGACGACCGTGCCTATAGCAACGCCCGTTAATCTGACAGAAGAAAAAAATAAATATTGAAAAATAGCCATTGAAATAGCTGCATACAGGGTAGATTTCCACGGCCAATTCCGAAAATCGATTTTACGCATAATGAGTAAAATCGCTAGTAATGAAAAACCTCCTACAGCAAGCCTCGATGCCCCAACAGCTAACGGATGGATCGTTTGTGGCATAAATGTTTGGGCGGTGCCGGTCGTTCCCCAAAGAATCGCTCCAAACAGCACGACTAGATATGAAATACGCTGTGACAAAGTGATCACCCCTTTCTCTCTATATAGTAGAAGATACCACAAAAATCAGACTACCCGACACCATAAATCTGCTTAATTGAATCCCCTTTTGGTTATACGAACTTAGATAAACCGCTCACTTCTGCCGATTAACCAAAATTATTCAGCAAAGAACTTAATCATTCCCTGGCTGCTACTTGCATAATTATGATTTTGTGCCGCTTTGGATTGAATGACTTCTATTACGTTTATCGAGAAATCTGGATGTGTATAGATGCGACTTTATCGCATCCCTACACATTTTTTTCGGTAATCATATAGTTGTCCTTCATCCGTCGCGCTCCAAATGCATAAGTACACGGAGTACTGAAGCTCTTTGGAAAGAAAGAATAGCTGGCTTCCTACCTAGAGAAAAACCGCCAAAGATGCAATTTTGGCGGCTGACTCTGTCTCGATGGTTTTTTCTTTTTTATTTTATAGATGTGTCACTTTATATTAGGCAACATAATCTATGTCGAAAGTAAGCAAGGAACACATTGTACAAAGTACAGTAGTGCCCGAAATTGCATCTTCGGGCACTTACACTCTCCATAGAATGTCATCTATTCTTTTCTTCCAACAAGTAAACTCAACTAGAATGTCGCCGTGATACGTATACAAAAAGCCCGAAATGCGAGTAGCATCTCGGGCAATCTTCTTTCTTATATAAATCGCACAACCTCATCTAAAGGCAGGCGGGAAGACCCGAATGCCGGTGCGGCAGCTTTTCCTAAGGCAATCAGTACAATCGGGAATTGATCACTAGGAAGGTCGAATCTCTCAGCAAATTTCACTTTGTCGAAGCCTCCTAATGTACAAGTATCATAGCCTTTTTCTTTCGCAATCAACATCAGTTGCATAGAAACAAGCCCTGCATCATAAGCAGCGATGTTCATTCTTGCCTCTCTTGGAGCATGCGGATAAGTCGCATATGTACCGGCAATCGTACGGTCTTTAATCGACTCATCCATATGGCCTTCTGCAACATTTTGTGTGTAGATTTGCTCCACTTTCTTATACGCATCAATATTACCCAAGACAGCGATAACAGCAGATGAATCCCCAACTTGGGCTTGATTATTAGCGATGACTTGCAGCTCTTTTTTCACCTCAGGGTCTTGGATGACTAAAAAACTCCAAGATTGCAGGTTACTAGATGAAGGAGCCATTGTAGCCAGCTTCAGCATTTCTGCAATTTCCTCTTTTGCGATTGTAGCGTTCTGATCGAACACCCTCACCGATTTTCTTGCCTTCATTACACTATATAAATTTGAATCCAATGTTGTAGTCATTGTATTGCCTCCCTTTTTAGACTTACTAATAGTAAGTCCTTATTTACAACTTACCATTAGTAAGTTGTATGTGTCAACCCTAACGATACATGTTAAGATAGATGAAGGATTAAGCAGAATGGAGGTTTGACTAGTGAATCGACCGAAAGATTGTGGAATTTCATCATATGTCTGTAACAACTTTCACGATACGATTGAATTTATCGGCAAAAGATGGATGGGGGTAATTATCTATACACTAATGTCCGGACCCAAGCGCTTTCATGAAATCACTGAGGGAATTCCAGGGATATCAGATCGACTTTTAACAGAGCGGCTGAATGAATTAATCAAAGAAGGCCTTGTTACAAAAAAACAACTTGAGTCTTCTACTACTATAGTCGGATATGAGCTAACGGATAGCGGGATGGAATTGAAAGAAGTTATTACTGCAATTCGGAACTGGATGGCAAAACAAGCAAACAAACCTCTAGACCCGCTAGGTTAGAACACTTATAAAACTCTCTGAAGAGCTATTACCTCTAGAGGTTTATAGCTCTTTTCACTTGCTCTGAAATACCATATTTATCTTGCTCAAAATTCGTTCGTCCATTTATATCTAACTGAACCGTAGCTTCTATAGAAATTTGGTCATTGATTTTATTCATATCCAAATTCAAATCCCTATTTTTCCCTGCCCAAAGACATGTACGAATCAAAAACACTATGATACACTGTATTGCAGGCTTTTTAACACGTGGTTCGTAACCATCCCACGCTAAAAAAACTAGGAGGAAAAAAATAATGAAAATAAAAACAATGGCCATAAGCGGAATTATTGCCGCTTTATATGTAGCCGTATCGCTATTAGTAGCTCCATTAGCATACTCAGCCATCCAATTCCGAATTCCCGAGATGTTCAACCACCTCGTCGTATTCAATAAGAAATTCATATTTGGTATTGTACTCGGAGTATTTGTGACAAACTTATTTTCTCCACTGGGCATGTATGACCTAATTTTTGGGGTAAGCCAATCAGTACTAGCACTTTCGATCATGATTTTTTCCGCTAAATTTATATCAGGTATTTTCAAGCGAATGGTCTTCAATACACTTGTCTTCACCTTTACAATGTTCATCATTGCTTTCGAGTTGAACTTAGCGTTAGAACTTCCCTTTTTACTTACATGGTTAACAGTCGCTATAGGTGAATTCGTTGTCATGGCAATTGGGATTCCAATTATGATGGCTTTGAATAAACGTATAAACTTCGAAAAATTGATTTGACCAAAACTGTCCCTGCCACTTTGTCTTCAATTGAATTGGCAGGGATTTTTCAAGGAGGGTTACGATGTATATCTCCATTAAAGAAACTGCTGAACACCTTGGCATGCCCGTCGAACAAGTCCAAAAGTACGTGCGAGAAGGTCGTATCCGTTCCGTCCATGATGGCGAGCAATTCCTCATTAACAAAGATCAGTTTGGTCTCTATTTGGAACAACTCGAAGGATTGAAACACCAAATCGATGAATGGCGGAACGAACCGATTCCACCCGATCGTGACATTAAAGATGAAGATTGAAAAACCGGCTGAAGGTCTATGGACTTTCAACCGGTTTTGTTTTAATTAGAAATGGATTCTCCTTTCAATAAAGTTAATCTTCATTCAGTGGAGGGGTTCTTCATCCCCCATATAGTCTACTTGTTTCATCCAATACTTGAAGTGAGGGTCTTATTGCCCTTTAATATGGGATAAAGTTAGGGAAAGGAATGAAAATCGTTATATACGGGAAATACTAAATACACTGATTGATTGCTTTAAAAATGCTTTACTAGTATAGTTATAAGCTGTTTCAAAATCACAATTTACAAGAGGGAGAAATATGAAAAAAATATCAAATGTTTTTTATATCACAATTGGTCTTATTATTTTGACTGTTGGATATGGTGCACTTGCACCTGAAAGTTTTGGGGCAGTCACAGCGAACGTCAAAAACTTTGTTGCGTCGTCTTTTGGTTGGTACTATATGCTACTCATGTCATTCATGTTAGCGCTCAGTTTCTATTTCATCGTCAGTCCATACGGAAAAATCCGTCTTGGAAAAGATTCGGACCGTCCGCAGTTTTCAACAGTTACATGGGTTGCCATGCTGTTTTCCGCAGGTATGGGAATCGGCCTCGTCTTTTATGGTGCCGCTGAACCGTTATCGCACTTTGCGATTAGTCCCGCTTCGGAAGATCCCAATACGGATGCTGCCTTTAAAGAATCACTACGTCAGTCATTCTTCCACTGGGGTATCCACATATGGGCCATGTACGGCGTTACTGCACTATCTCTAGCCTTCTTCCAGTTCCGTAAAGGAGAACCGGGATTAATTTCAGCAACATTGAAGCCGATATTCGGGCAAAAAATGGTTGGTCCGTGGGGTACTCTCGTTGATGTACTCGCCGTTTTTGCGACAGCATTCGGTGTCGCTACATCTCTCGGCTTCGGCGCTGTTCAAATTAATGCAGGCCTAAACTACTTATTTGATGTTGAGATATCTATCTCTTCACAGTTTATCATCATTGCAGTTATCACAGTCTTATTCGTTGCATCCGCATGGTCAGGGTTAAGTAAAGGCATAAAGTATTTGTCAAATACAAACTTAGTTCTTACGCTCGTATTACTTGGATTTATCGTTATTCTAGGACCGACATTGCTCATTTTCAATATGTTCACCGATTCACTTGGTGGTTACTTTTCAAACTTAATCCAAATGAGTTTTGGCACGGCGCCTTTGAATTCCACTGACCGAGAATGGCTCGACACTTGGACAATTTTCTACTGGGCATGGTGGATCGCTTGGGCACCATTTGTCAGTATGTTTATTGCCCGTGTTTCAAAAGGTAGGACAATTAGAGAGTTTATGATTGGAGTGCTTGCCGCACCTACACTTCTAGTTACTTTCTGGTTCTCAGCCTTCGGTTCTACAGCGATTGATATCCAGAAAACAGGAATTGCCGATTTGACAACATCCAGTACAGAACTAACTATCTTTGAAATGTTCAATGTGATGCCAATGTCGTTCATCATATCCCTTTTCGCTATTTTGTTGATTGTTTCGTTCTTCATCACATCGGCTGATTCGGCGACTTTTGTCCTCGGTATGCAGTCTACAAATGGTTCGTTGACGCCACCGAATAATGTAAAGCTCATTTGGGGTGTTATACAGTCTACAATTGCACTTATCTTGCTTTCCGTTAACGGTCTCAACGCCTTACAAAATACGATTATTATTGCAGCATTACCATTCTCTTTTGTCATGTTGCTTATGGTTGTAGCATTGCTTAAAGCTTTAAAAGCTGAAGTGAAATTGATGAAATTAAAAAAATGATTCTAGAAAAGCGATTCCAGAAATGGAATCGCTTTTTCTTAACCATGAAATGATGTCTAGGTGCCAGACGCTCGGGATCATAAGCCAACCCAGCTATGCTAGCTTAGAACGCCTCTTCGTACCTGCAGGATGGACCACAAGAAGTGGTGCACTTAAGCTACGTTCATTTATAACGGCACCTTACGTTTTTCTTAACTATTTACAAGAACTCTTTCACGTTTCCCAATCATTTGAAAGAAATCTCCGACCATAGCACTTGCCGTAGGATACATGCCTGCGCCTGGACCTACAAGTGTTAAGATACCTAGATAATCGGTTTCGACGATGATTGCGTTGTCCACACCGTCGACACCGTATAACGGATGGGCAGAACCGATTAGTACGGGCCCAACACTCCCGTTCAATGTCCCATTTTCATCAATCGAAATCTCAGCGATATGTCGGTAACGAAGTTTCCCCTTAAATGCACCCGCTACATCTTCAATCGTAACCCTGTCGATTCCAGCAACCTGAATATCTTGCCAATTCGGCTGTTTACCAAATGCAAGTGCACTTAAAATCATCAATTTCCTAAATGCATCTTTTCCACTTACATCGTCCGTCGGATCCGCTTCCGCATAACCGAGCGCCTGTGCTTCGTGAAGCGCAGCTTTAAATGGAATTCCCTCTTCACGCATTTTAGTCAATATAAAGTTCGAAGTACCATTCAAAATCCCTTGAATTCGTCGTACTCGATCTGTAGGCAACAAGTTCGTTACTGTGCGAATAATCGGTACGCCGCCCGCTGTCGTTGCTTCATATCCTAACTGAACTCCCCGGAACTCCGCATGTTTATATAATGCAGGACCATGTTTTGCGAACATCTTCTTATTTGCTGTTATGACATTAAAACCTTTTTCTATCGCATCCGAGAGATACGTATAAGCAGGTTCTTCCCCAACAATCGCCTCAAAGATGAAGTCGATATCCGGATTCGAGAGTATTTCTTGAATGTCATCCGTGATCTTTATCCCAGGTGTAGCCAGACGTTTTTTTGCCGTATCCCGGACTAAAATAGAATCGATGTCGATTAAGTAACCTGTTTGCTGCTTAATTTCTTCTTTTCTTTCATTCAAAATCCTATAAATCCCTTCACCTACAGTGCCGAAACCAAGTAAAGCGACTTTGATTGACGCCATTTCGCCACCTCCATGGACTGCTTAACCACAAGTCCCCATTTTTCAAATTCCGTTAAAAAGCTATCATGGCCATGTTTTGTATTAACCAAACAATAGATAGAGTTCGGAATTAAATGCACGAACGCACGAATCTCTTCCGTTGAATACATCAGATCATTCGTAAACGCAAGTGCCACCACTTTTGCCGTTATTCGGCGTGAAGCTAGTTCAACACCGCCTCTGCCGCGCCCAATATTATGTGACTTCATAGCCCGAATTAAGGGGTAGAAGCTTTCCATTTCATTGTCGTTATTTTTTTTTGTATATGAACTATTTCCTATTTTGTTTGATTGCGATTTCGCAGCCATCGGGTAAAGAATATCCATATCATCCGGATATAAAATACCCCACTCAAGCGCACGCATTCCGCCGAATGCACCGCCGATAATCGCGCGAATCCGATTGACGCCAAGTATCGCCAACGCTTTCCTCTCAGCATGCACCATATCGCGAATTGTCACTTCCGGAAATAAGTTTCGGTACGCTTCTCCCGTGTCCGGATTAACAGTTAAAGGCCCTGTAGATCCGTCACTTCCTCCAAGTGCATTAATAGAAATGACGCAATTCTGGTTCGTATCAATCGTTTTTCCTGGACCGATAAGACCACTCCACCAACCCGGACTTTCATCCGTTCCGACTGTAGTATGATTTCCTGTCAAGGCATGACAAACTAAGACGACCGGTCTATCCAGACTGCCCTTTCTTTCATAAGCAAGCTGTACATCTCTCAAGATGACACCGGATTCCAATGTCAAGTTCCCGATTTCTACTATTCCCGTCTCCACGATTGTCACGCCCTTTCTTGTTACAAAAAAATCATACTGTTACTGGTACCGCTATTTCAATCGCCTGCTCCAAATCTGCAATGATGTCTTCTACAGATTCAAGCCCAACCGATAGTCTGATTAATTCTTCTGTTACACCCGACTTTTTCAAATCCTCAGGTCCTAGCTGTTGATGCGTCGTCGAAGCGGGATGGATAATCAGTGATTTTGCATCCCCAACGTTCGCAACATGCGACCATATTTTGACGTTATCAATTACCTTCCGGCCTGCATCACGTCCACCTTTAATACCAAATACAATAATGGAGCCAAAACCGTTTTTCAAGTACTTTTTCGCAAGGTCATATGATGGGTGATCTACGTTGCCTGCATATGTTACCCATTCAACAGATGGATGTTTCTTCAAGAACTCCGCTATTTTAACGGCATTTTCATTATGCCTTGTCACACGCAGATGCAGCGTTTCAAGTCCTTGCAGGAAGTTGAAGGCACTATCCGGATCCAGACAAGGCCCAAAATCACGCAACAGCTGTACGCGGAGCTTAGTCGCAAATGCTGCTGCCGCTGTATCGATTCCATAACGGAGACCATGATAGGACTCATCTGGCTCTGTAAAGCCTGGGAACCTTCCTTGTGTCCAATCAAATGTACCTGCATCAACAGCAACTCCACCGATTGTCGTACCATGTCCACCAATCCATTTTGTAGCGGAATGGATGACAACATCTGCACCAAACTTGATAGGATTCGAACCATATGGCGATGCAAATGTACTATCAATGAGAAGCGGAAGTCCGTTTTCATGCGCAATCTCCGCAACAGCTTCAATATCAAGAACATGGAGGCTTGGGTTACCGATTGTTTCTGCGAATATTGCTTTTGTTTTATCTGTAATTGCTGCGCGGAAGTTTTCAGGATCCGTTGCGTCGACGAATTTCACATTAATACCGTAACGTGGAAGCGTTGCAGCGAATAGATTATACGTACCACCATACAGATTGCTAGCTGCTACAATTTCATCACCGGCACCTGCAACATTCAGGATAGAAAAAGCGATAGCTGCCATGCCTGATGAGAACGCAACTGCTGCCGTACCACCTTCAAGAAGTGCAATACGCTCTTCGAAGACTGCAACGGTTGGGTTCGTAATACGTGTATAGATATTGCCTGCTTCTTGCAACGCAAACAATTTTTGAGCGTGTTCTGTATCACGGAATACAAAAGAAGAGGTTCTATGAATTGGAACTGCGCGTGAACCTGTTACAGGATCCGGTTTTTGTCCACCATGTAGAAGAAGAGTTTCAGGTTGAAGTTTTGTCAATGTCATTACCTCCAGAAGTTTTTTTAGATGGATTTTATTATGATTTGCGGAGGCGTTGGGGGTATTTTGGGAATAAAAATAACCCGCTTCGCTTAAGAAGAGGGTTATGCTTTCGCTTATTCCTCCCCTTATCTTTCAGACCGCTTGCGCGAATCTGTAGGAAGTAGCACCTTTACAAGCTGGTCGCTTGCTGGTTGCCGGGCATCGCAGGGCCTAGTCCCTCCGCCGCTCTTGATAAGAGTTTGTGATATTCAGTTTTCCATCTTGTGACATAGTATAGTAGATATTTCAATACTATGTCAATAGTTTACCTAATAATATTTCTGAAACTTTCGTTTACATGAAATGTTACAATTAATATATCGCTATTTTAGGAGATGTTTATATGGGCTTATGGATCGCAGTCATGCTCCTCTGGGGATATGCAGTCGGTTGTCTGCATGGGTCAGTTGTCGCACAGAAAATATCTGGCGTTAATTTGAAAGAAACCGGCGTAAAAAATGCCGGTGCATCGAATGCAACCATTGTTCTTGGGAAGAAATTCGGCGCACTTGTTGCAGCAATTGATATCGGGAAAGGTGCAGGAGCCGTCTTACTCGTGCACTATTTCACTAAAAATGCAGGACTTCCTGAAGACAGTGTAGCTTTACTTTTATTCCTCACAGCTGCTGCAGCCGTGATTGGCCACAACTTCCCGTTTTATATGAACTTTAACGGTGGAAAAGGGACCGCGACAATAATTGGTGTACTGCTTGCCATCGACTGGCGGGTTGGACTAATTGGTTTTGTATTGTTTGTTGTCGTAGCACTAGTAACAGACTTTCTCGTGTTTGGTGTACTCATGCTCTACGTGACGCTCATCGCGATGGCAGTGCGGGCAGATGGATACTGGCCGATCGTGATAGCTGCTTTGTTGTTTGCAATTGCTATTTGGAAACACCTTGAGAATTTCCAGCGAATGAAAGAGCGTAGTGAGAAGCGGGTTTCGATGGTTTTTAAAAAGAATATATTATAGAACAAAAAAACTGAGAACCTCTAAATAGGAGGTTCTCAGTTTAAGATTTGTAAATGCATGAATTCAGCACCTGTGAGACATATTTCTATGAAGACTTAAGCATTTATAGACTTCTTCTTTTAGTAAAGAACAATGGTAACCTAGAAACATATCTACCGTTTCCGACTATGATCAGGAGATGGGTAGAAATCTCTTTGAAAAACTTCACGTTTTTCTCGAATTCAGCCGATCTAAAAAAGAGACTGTGGATCGCTTTTTCATTGTCAGGTAAACCCCGGAAAAGCTCAAATCACTTTTAAAGATAGATTTTATGGCAACCTCCAATAATAAATATATTGGAACCACGCAATCAGGAGAACCATCCACTCGGCTCAACATGGAGCGAATGAATAACCTGCTTCACTTCTGTATATTCGTTAAACCCATACGTTCCAAGCTCTCGACCAATTCCGCTCTCCTTATAACCGCCCCATGGTCCTTCAATGAGGTTTTGCTCATAAGTGTTTACCCAAACAACTCCTGCCCGTAATCCTTTCACCATACGATCGGCTTTTTCACTATTTGAAGTAAAGATACCAGCAGCTAGTCCATACGGTGTGTCATTTGCAAGCCGTAACGCTTCCCTCTCTGTTTCAAAAGGAATCACACATAAAACTGGCCCAAAAATTTCTTCCCGGGCAATTGTCGAGTTTGGATCTACATCGACAAAAATAGTTGGTTCAACAAAATAACCATTATGATTTCCGTCCTTGAGGATTCTATTTCCTCCACATCCGATTGTGGCACCTTCCTCTTTTCCAATTGAGATATAATTTAACACCTTATTCATATGTTGTTCACTAACAAGTGGTCCCATCTGAGACGACGGATCTTTTCCGTTACCAACCTTAATCTTCTTTGTAGCTTCTATTAAATCTTGAACAAACTGATCATATATGTCTTTCTCCACTAATAGTCTGGATCCAGCTGAACAAACTTGACCTGCATTATTAAAAATCGCAAATGTTGCATAGTCGAGGGCAGTTTCATAGTCGCAATCTGCAAAAATAATATTTGGGGATTTCCCACCTAATTCAAGCGATACTTTTTTCAAGTTACCAACAGATGTCTCTACTATTTTTTTCCCGGTGGCTGTACCTCCAGTAAAGGCGATTTTATCTACATCATAGCTCTCAGTTAGAGGCTGTCCTGCATTTACGCCGTTGCCAATAATCAAATTGACAACACCTGGCGGAAAACCTACATCATCAAGTAATTCGAACAAACGAATTGCGGTAAGAGGAGTCACCTCGGAAGGCTTTAATATACATACATTACCCGCAGCTAATGCAGGTGCCAATTTCCAGGAAGCCATTAACAAAGGATAGTTCCACGGAATGATTTGACCACAGACACCAATTGGTTCGCGTACGACTTTTGAAGTAAACGGATTGTCAACTTCTAAGATTTCTTCAGACGACTTGATTGCTAAACCGGCATAGAATCTGAAAGTTTTAGCAGCATCTTCTATGTCTCCTTGAGCTTCCCTCACTGTTTTTCCGTTATTGATCATTTCTAATTCAGCAAGTTCTTCTAAATTCTGCTCAATTTTTTTTGCAACTTCTATTAGCAATCTGGACCTTTCATGTGCAGATGTTGTTCTCCAAACCCCATTATCAAATGCTTCCCTTGCTGACCGGATTGCATATTCCACATCCTCTTTTCCAGCTGAAGCAATTTCCGCGATTTTTTCACCAGTAGCTGGATTATGTACTGAAAGAGTGTTTTTCCCCTTCGCCTCAATCCACTCGCCGTTAATATATAACTTACTCCGATTGGATGGATCTTTCCATTTCTTAAACATACTTGTTTGCTCCTTACTACTCATCATTCAACACCCCTTCTATCTTAAAAAACATAATTTCAATATGACGTTTGACAGTTAAATTAAAAACAAAAAACACCTGATCTTTGGTAATTCGGGATTATCTAAAAACCACTACCATATAGAAGAGGTGCTTAAATGATAGTCCTTAACAAGCAAAATATTTAATTTCCAAATAAAATCCAGTAATTACAGCCCTTGAAATGTTGAAATATCTTCGGAATACTAACATCACAACAAGTATGGGCTATAGCTGTTTTTACATTGTTCAACATGAAAATTGATTTTGATTAATTGATTCCAAAAAGGCTAGAAGTTGTCTAGCCCAGATTGGCTTCATTTTATTTACGCACAGTAATATGGTAGCTACTCCGGTGCGAATAGGACCCTTAGCTACTTCTTAATGTACCTTCTCCTTCAAATTCCAAACCTAAATCACGTGCCGACATCTAAATCAAATTCCCCACTCTTTTACTTCTCGAATTTTAATTCTTGTTTCAAATACGGCTATCGTATTCACTATACTTCATTTATTTTATACTCATTAAATAAATTGTGTATCGGGAGCCAAAATTAAAATAGGTTATCACCCATAAATCGAGAGATAACCAATTTTAATTTCATTGTTCACTAAAAATCCAACCATATTTTAATAGCGGTCCCCAAAATAAGAAGTGCCAATAGCCATTGAAGTACTTTCGTGTTCATTTTTTGACCAATTTTCGCCCCAATAGGCGCCGCTATTATACTTGCAACAATCATAACAACCGCAGGTCCATACAGCACTTGATCAGTCGTAATTTTTCCGATTGTCGAGCCGATTGAGGATATGAACGTAATGGCGAGCGATGTTGCAATCGTCATTCGCGTAGGTATCTTCAGAACAACCAGCATAATTGGCACGAGAATAAATGCTCCTGCGGCTCCAACAATTCCTGCCGCAATACCAACAATGAATGCCAATACTGCCGCCAACCACTTATTGAATTTGACTTGATCTACCGGAATGTCATCCAATCCTTTTTTCGGAATGAACATCATAATCGCAGCGATTGTCGCCAATATACCGTAGACCAGGTTGATAGCTCCTTCAGACAACAGATTCGAGCCGTATCCGCCGATAAAACTACCCACTAAAATACTTGACCCCATGTACAGAACCAACGATTTATTTATCAAACCACTTTTACGGTACGCCCATACGCCGGAAATCGTTGCAAAAAACACTTGAATTGCACTTATTCCAGATACTTCATGAGCGGTAAAGACCGCAACACCAAGAAGGGGCGGGATATATAACAGCATCGGATACTTGATAATTGATCCGCCTATCCCAACCATTCCAGAAACAAACGAACCAACAAATCCAATTAAAAATATTGTGACAATAAACGCGAAATCCATCACATTGTCCTCCTTTCAAAAGGAGAAAGGGTATCTACAAGCAGATACCCCTCCATTTTAAATCAACCTTTTTGAATCCAAAATGTAAATACGCCAGCCTCTTCCTTATGCTTCACTAAGTCATGACCACCTGATTTCGACCATGCAGCTAAATCTGCAACTGATCCTTTATCTGTCGCAAGAATTTCCAACACTTCACCCGTTTCCATTTCCTTCATGACTTTTCTTGCACGTACAACCGGCATTGGACAAGCCAACCCTTTAGCGTCTAATACTTTGTTTGATTGCATCCCTAATCTCTCCTTTTTTTCTAACTTATTATCTATTTAAGTTGAACATATGAATCCGTGTACAATCTTAGCGAAGGCGCCTTATAAGGGGTAGCCGAAGCCATAAGACTAGCAGCGAAGCAGCCTGGCTTATGGCGGGAGGCATCCCCGAGCGCCGAAGTGGGTTTGAAGGAATTATTTATTTCTACCTATCGGACTGCACAACGATTTGGTCCGATTTCCATTTCCCGTTGTGTTTCTAAATCAGGCGTTATTTTCCCCATATTCGTTTCACGGATTTGCTGGTAAGCATTTGGTTGTGGTGGTAAATTCCCAGTCACCATTTCCCTGAATTCTACTTCATCTTCAATGTTCAAACCATGATTTTCAGCAAACAATGTACCCAGCTTTCTAGACACGCTACCGTCCCTATTCAATTCTTCAATAATCATGAAATGCGCAGGGAGAACAATCAGTTCTTCTGATAATTCTTTATAGCGTTTGTACAACGACTCCCGCAAATCTCCAACCCAATCTTCAGCTAAACCAGCAAGGTCAGGACGTCCTATCGAATCGATGAATAAGATATCGCCGGAAAGTAAATACGAGTCATCTATTATGAATGATGTTGAACCAATCGTATGGCCAGGTGAATATAAAGGTTGAATGGCGATCGTCGTATCACCGATTGTAATCGTTCGCCCCTCTTCTAATGACTCATAGGCAAACGTCACTTCACTAGCATCTTTTTGCGGCAACCAGTACGTTCCATTAACGGCTTCTGCAATTTTGCGTCCCCCTGAAATATGATCTGCATGGAGATGTGTATCCAAAATATGCGTAATTTCAACATCCAACTTTTCCGCGAATTCGATGAATACATCAGTCATCCGTGTCGCATCGATAATTGCCGCTTCCCCGTTTGAAACGATCATGTATGACAAACAACCTTTGCCGATTCGGACAAACTGGTACAACTCCCCGCCGTCTTTCAAGTCACCAATTTTCACTGGCTCCAAATGTTCACTCCATGCCTTCATGCCGCCTTGTAAGTAATGAACTGCGCGACCTTCCTCAGCAATCATTTCTCCAATCATAATGGAAGAGCCTTCTTTCGCGCAGACAACGACAATATCTAAATCCGCAGGAAGCTGATGCAGGATTTCTTCAACCCCATCGAGTAAATCGAAATAAGGGATATTAAGATACTGAATATTTTCTCCTTCAATTTTCCAATCCACAAACGCATCTTCATTACGAACGTCTAGGATGAAAAATGGTTCTTGATTCACCACTTTTTTCGCTATTGTACTGGCTGTCATAGCTTGAACTGTCATTTGTATACCCCCTATAGTAATTTCATTCATTTATTACACCAATTTTTCTGTGGGTCCGTTCCACTCGCTCATACCAGGCACAACGTTTTTCACTCTTGAAAAGCCCAATTCAGCAAGTTTTCGGGATGCTGTATCACTACGATTTCCTGTTCGGCATACGACGTAAATTTCCGTTTCTTTATCAAGATTACCGAGTTCACTATCAAGATCAGCAAGCGGGAACGACTTAGCTCCCGGAATGTGATTGAATGCGTATTCTGCCGATTCACGAACATCGAGCACAAGCACTTCACGGTTCCCCTCTAAAATGGCTTGTAGCTGTTCATTCGACACGATATGTGGATGTTTTTTCTCAACTTTTTCTTCTCCACTCGACTTCCGTACATAATGCGTCAGAATTCCTGCATCTTCAGTCGTGCCCAAGTAGTCATGCCCGGAACCCTCAGCCCACGCTTTTAAATCCGCCGTAGATCCTTTATCAGTTGCCTGTACTTCCAACACATTTCCTGGTTCCATTTCCTTAATGATCTTTCTCGTTTTAACGATTGGCATTGGACATGCCAATCCTTTTGCGTCAAGAATGAAATCAGTTTTTATCATGTTACATTCCTCCTTTACCCATGCCTGTATGGGTATATTTTACGTTTAAAAAAATACTATTACTCCACTGAACCTTCCCAGTCATTCATACCGCCAACCATATTCACTACTTTAAAACCATGTCCCTCAAGCAAATGTACAGCTCTTCCACTACGTCCTCCGGAGCGACAAACCATTGTGTACTCAATTCCTTTATCCAATTCATGCATACGGAACTCCAATAATCCCAGTGGAATATGAATTGCTTGTGGTATTTTTCCTTCTTTCACTTCATCCACTTCACGCACGTCAATCAGGTGAATTGTTTTGTTCGTATTTAACTTTTCTTGAACTTCTAATGGTGTTATTTCAATCATTTTAAACCCTCCATTTTTTAAATTTAAATAAATAAGTTTACATTGCCTTCTTGAGCATCTCCAAGATAAGCAGCTACTCCACCATAATCGATGCCATCCATCAATTCTTTCTGCTGTAAGCCTAGAAGATCCATCGTCATTGTACAAGCAACCAGTTTTACATCTTGTTCTTCAGCCAGTTCAATCAGTTGCGGGAGTGTCATCGCATTATGCTTTTTAATGACATGTTTAATCATTTTAGGACCCATTCCAGCAAAGTTCATTTTGGAAATCCCCATCTTATCTGCACCGCGTGGCATCATTTTGCCAAATACTTTTTCCAGTAAGCCTTTTTTCACTGGGACTAGTTCTTCTTTTCGAAGTGCATTTAATCCCCAAAATGTATGAAATATCGTTACTTGGTGATCATAAGCTGCAGCACCATTTGCAATGATGTATGCCGCCATTGCTTTATCATAATCTCCACTGAATAATACAATGGTAGTTCTTTTCGTTTCAGTCAATCAAATCTTCCTCCCGATTTTACCCACAGGGGTATATTTCGTATTAAAAAGAAAAGAGTCCATCGTTTCATCGACTCTTTACTAGTAGTTCTACTGCTTCTTTTACAATATCCTCTTGTGTTCTTGGATCGCTGTCATCCAATTGTTGAATACATTCAATCAGATTGGAGCTGACAATAACGCCTATCGTTCTATCTATAGCTGAGCGTGAGGCTGACAATTGTGTAATTACTTCTTTACAATCTTTATTTTCATCCATCATTTTTAAAATACCTTTGATTTGACCCTCAATCCGTTTTAACCTGTTTTTTACTTTGTCATCGTATTCCATACCCATCACTTCCTTATATTTATGCTATACACATATATTATACCCCTACAGGTATAATGTCAATCCCTTTGCTTTTATTAAGATAAAAAATTTGAACTTAAGTAAAGCTAGTAAATAGCTAATAAAATTTGCATTCCTGCAAATTTCGTTGAAATATGATATACTAATAGTAGACAACATGTGTGTTATCGTTTACGATTAGTTGTTTTCCATCTTCATCTACTTGTTGCTGCGGGTTTCCCCGAAGCACTCTTTAAATAGATGGCAAGATGAGAATGGATAATAGGGGGAATTCGAATGGCTTTTCCACGCAGGGAAAAAGAAGTATCGGATTTTGTCGCAGCGCGCAAAATCGATGAAGAGATTTCATTTGTCCGTAATGATCACGAAGTAAATGGTACTATTTTTAAAATACTCGAGAATTCCGTCATCGTTGAAATCTCATCGAAGGACGCTGAACTTATTGGCGCCGCGTCAAATCTTACTGTTGTTTCACATAAGAATTACTCAATCGTATAATAAATATAAGCAAAAAAAGGCATCTGCTTCAAAAGCGATGCCTTTTTTCTATGCCTATATAGTTTAAAATGTAAAACGGACAAATATATAACCTACAAGCACAAGAATGATCGTTCCTCCAAGTCCTGCAACAAACGGCTTCATACCCGCACGGCGGAATGCCTCGAATTTCACATTCAGGCCTAATCCAGCCATCGCCATTGCCATTAATAGATAAGCAAGCGAGACGAATAGCGATGCGATTTTTTCCGGCACAATCCCCGTAGTATAAAGTGCGCTTACTGCAAGGAATCCGAAAATAAACCATGGGATTGGGAGTATCTTCAAGTTAAATTTCTCACCCGACTGTTTATTCTTCCGTGACATCCAAATGCCAATGCCTCCTGCAACAATGACGAGTAACATGACACGAGTCAATTTCACGACAAGCGCAAAATCAAGTGCTTCCGCACCACCTACATCCGCTGCCGCAACAACGTGTGCAATTTCATGAAGTGTCCCACCTGCAAACATCCCAAATGCCTCACCTGAAAGCCCTAACACAGGATACAACAACGTATAGATAAATGTGAACAACGTTCCAAGAATAGCGATGATAGCAACACTAACTGCAGTTTGTTCGGGTTTCGCTTTTACTTGTGAAGCCACTGCGACAATGGCAGCTGCACCGCAGATTCCCGTTCCACAAGCAGTTAAAAAACTAATTGTTTTATCAGCACCAACCGCCCGAGCGATACCATAAACAGCTCCAATACCGATTAGTACACTACCCACCGCCAATAAAAACGCTGGCCATCCTGCAGTTGCAATATCCCCCAGATTCAAACGCATGCCTAGCAGAATGATCCCTGCACGCAGCAGTTTTTTTGATGAAAATTCAATACCACTTTTCCACTCTTTACCCACAGGGAAAAAGGTATTCCATAACATTCCAATTAGTATCGCGAAAACGAGTGGACCAATTAATGAAATATAGGGCAGTAGTGTTGCCAATTTAGCAATGATTGCGATGAAAAACGTCAATCCGATTCCAATCCAGAATCCTTTTTTCATAGTTAAACCTCCTTCCCCTTCTTTCAGTATAATCCCAACTTTTCGATCAGCATAATGAGGATATATGATAAAATCGATTAATATTACTAATAGAATAGAGGATAAGACCATGCAATTAGAAGAACTGAAAACGTTTGTCGCTGTAATTGAAAAAAAGAACTTCACCAAGGCCGGCGAATCGCTAAACATATCTCAACCTACCGTCAGTCTCCATATCAAACATTTGGAGGAAGAACTAAAAACTCCCCTACTCATACGTGCGAATAAAACATTTCACATTACATCCGCCGGAGAGGTTTTATATGAACGTGCGATACAATTGCTTCACCTCGCAGAACAAACAAAAGAAGAAATTTTATGGCAGCACAATAAGGTGAGCGGAATTCTTCGTATCGCTGCGAGTTACACTATCGGGGAGTCCGTATTGCCCCCGATACTTACGAGGCTACATTATAAATATCCTGAGTTGCATGTAGAGGTTGCGATTGTAAATACAGAAGATGTCGAAATTGCGGTCCGTGACTTCCGGTCGGATGTCGGTTGTATTGAAGGAAGTGTGCATGAAAAAGGGCTTATCATCCAACCATTCATGGAAGATGAACTCATCCTAGTCGCAGCAAGCGGACATCCGTTGGTAAGTATTCACCACTCTAAAGCAACAAGTCTCCAAACTTCCCACTGGGTAATGCGAGAAAAAGGTTCCGGTACACGGGAATATACGGACTATTTACTTCAGTCAATCGGTAATATCCAACCATCAAAAACAGTTATTGGTTCGAATGAAGGCGTAAAAACGGCGGTATTATGTGGACTCGGTATCGCGGCCGTATCCGTTCATACAGTGAAAGATGAACTTTCAAGCGGGAGACTTGTACAACTAAAGATCGATGTCCCTTCACAAAAACGTATTTTCTCTACCTTATGCTCCCCACTGATGGCTGAAAAAAAACATGTTGCTGTATTTTTAGAAGAACTTCAGTCTCAGTAAAAAGACGGAAAGATGCTCGACCGATTCAAAATACTAAAAGATCGAAAAAGGGTTTCTCTACCCATTCCCCGAAAAGTAGTAGAAAGGGGGTTGTCCTAATGTTAAAAAATCTAGTACTTACTTCAATTATCACAATGGGAATCATTTATATTTTCTTTATCCCCGCTGATCCAGTCGGCTTCAAAATTTTAATGAAACTGATTCCGATGGCACTTATTATCCTATTTGCATTAATGACAAGACCTCTATTTTCCCGTTCATACAAACGGATCATCATCGGTGGACTGTTCGTCTGCATGATTGCCGATGGCGTCATTTATTGGTTCTTACCAGGACTCATCACCTTCTTCATTGGTCATATTTTTTATATCTTTGCTTTTAATCATGTCGCAAAGAGGTCCGTGCCAATATGGGCGGCCGCTCCTCTCCTTCTCTACGGTACAGGCATGGCTATTTGGATTGCCGGTTCGCAATTTTCTGCTGGTCAAACCGTTCTCGGCATTGCCATTATCGCCTACATTGGTGTTATTTTAATGATGGGTTGGATGGCTATCCGTACGAGAATGAAGCTCGCTATCATTGGAGCGCTGCTATTCATGTTCTCAGATTCAGTTCTGGCAATCGATCGATTCGTCTATGAAATTCCATACCGTGATGCATTCGTTATGATGACGTATTATGCGGCGCAAGTTTTCATAGCAGCCAGCATCGGAAGCAGGATTGTAAAGTATTCCGTAAACCGGAACAATCTGATAAGATAGAGTAATCAGCACTTAATTATTAGGAGGAATTTTTTCGAAATGAAAGAAAAACTAATCGAACGTCTTATACGTTATGCAAAAATCGATACACAATCAGATGCAGGAAGTGCTTCTACGCCGACAACAGCTGGCCAATGGGACCTTCTGCACGAATTACAAACAGAACTAGCGAATATCGGTCTAGTAGACATTACACTCGATGATAACGGGTATCTATTCGCAACGCTTCCCTCCAATACGGACCGTGACGTACCTGTCATCGGTTTTCTTGCACACGTCGACACGACTACGGATTATACAGGGAAGAACGTAAAACCTCAGCGTATAGATAACTACGACGGCAATGATCTGCAACTGAACGACAGTACAATAATGACTGTAAACGCTTTTCCTGAACTGAAAAACTATATCGGACACACCCTTATTACGACGGATGGAACAACACTTCTCGGCGCGGATGATAAAGCGGGGATTGCTGAAATCGTTACAGCAATGGAATATTTGATTGCGAACCCAGACTTAAAACATGGTAAACTGCGAATCGCCTTCACACCAGACGAAGAAATCGGGCGTGGACCACATAAATTTGATGTCGAAAAATTCGGCGCGAAGTATGCCTATACAATGGACGGGGGACCACTCGGAGAATTACAATATGAAAGCTTCAACGCAGCAGCAGCTAAAGTTACATTTCAAGGTGTAAGCGTTCACCCAGGTTCCGCTAAAAATAAAATGGTCAATTCCATTTTAATAGCCAATCAATTCCAAGCAGCAATGCCGGCAAATGAAATTCCTGAGAACACCGATGGCTACGAAGGATTTGTTCATCTTATGCAATTCAACGGATCCACCGAAGAAACAACACTTGGCTATATCATTCGTTATTTCGACCGCGAAACATTCGCTGCAAGGAAACAATTGATGATTGATACCGCTGATAAGCTGAAGAAAGAATATGGTGCAAATACTGTCACAATCGAAATTGAAGATCAATACTTTAATATGGGTGAAAAAATCGAACCAGTGATGGAAATTGTTACTATTATGTCGGATGCGTTTAAAAACCTCAATATTGAACCTAATATCGTGCCAGTACGAGGCGGTACAGACGGATCTCAACTTTCTTACATGGGCATGCCAACACCTAACATTTTCACGGGTGGAGAAAACTATCATGGTAAATACGAATACATTTCAGTCAATAACATGGAAAAAGCGACAAATGTCATCATCGAAGCAGTAAAACTTTTTGAAGAACGCGCCTAAATAAGGGGGATAACTTATGAAGGAAATTTGGATTGGTGTCCTTTCCTCCGTCTTTTTCGCAGTGACATTCATTCTAAACAGATCGATGGAATTATCGGGAGGAAGCTGGCTTTGGAGTACTTCCCTCCGCTATTTCTTTATGCTGCCTTTTTTAATCGCTATCGTCGCTTACCGCAAAGGGCTTGGTGACGTGAAGAAGGAATTCGTCCGTAAACCTGCTCCATTTTTCATCTGGAGCGTAACGGCCTTTGTCTTATTTTACGCACCACTTACATACGCGGCAGCTTACAGTCCAGGCTGGCTTCTTGCTGGCACATGGCAATTGACAATTGTGGCGGGCGTCCTGCTTGCCCCTTTCTTCACGTTGATTGTGAAAACAACAAATGGAGAAAAAAAGATTCGGCAAAAAATCCCGCTTGTCTCGCTTGGGATTACACTTATTATTTTTGCTGGTGTCGTACTTATCCAAATTCCGCACGCGCAAAGCGTTGAACTACGTACGTTGCTGCTTGGAATCATTCCCGTTGTTTTTGCAGCATTTGCCTACCCGCTCGGTAACCGGAAAATGATGGAGCTTCTTGAAGGCAGACTTGATACATTTCAGCGCGTGCTCGGCATGACCCTCATGACAATTCCCGTCTGGATTGGCTTTTCCATCTATGCATTATGGACAGTCGGACCCCCTTCTAGTAGCCAGCTTGGTCAGTCGTTCATCGTTGGTATCAGTTCAGGCGTCATTGCTACAACCTTATTTTTCATGGCAACCGACCGCGTCCGGGGAGATCAAGGTAAACTCGCCGCCGTGGAAGCAACACAATCCACACAACTTATTTTTGTTATGCTTGGCGAAATGGCAATTCTTAGCATTGCACTTCCTGGTACGCTGTCGCTAATCGGAATCGCAGTCATTATTGCTGGCATGACATTGCATAGTTTACAAACAGCATTTGTAAAAAGGAAACTGCCCACACCTTAATCGGTAGTGGGCAGTTTTTATAGTTTTGGATGTTATTACCGGACATATTCTCCAATCGTTTCAACCGCTTTTTCAGTTATCGATGTATCAATGGCTTTATCAAAATCTATTTCACCACGGATAGCACCGTTTGCTTTGTATGCTTCATACTGCTTTTTAATATCATCGATGAACATTTTGCCATCTGGATCGAGACCTGTGACGTTTACTTTCTCCCACAGCGCTGGGTCTTTCAATGCTGTATGCTTTGTCATAATTTCGATTATATCGTCTTTTCCTTCACCTTTGATGAATGCATCGTTGTAATCACGCACACCCTTCAAATAGGCGGCCATGAATCGTAGTGATATATCTTGCTCTTCAGCCATGAATTGCGGGGAGCCTAGCACCATTGCAATTTGAGATTCCGGTGCAAAATCAGTCGTGTCACCAAATCGAACATGGAATCCTTTTTCTACTCCAGTTGCGATAAGCGGTTCAATATTTACAGCCGCATCAATTGTCCCGTTACTAATTGCACCAAGCATACTACCAAAATCGCTCATGAGAACAAATTCTACGTCATCCTTTGTTAAACCTGCATGTTTGACCACTTCATCGAAGATGTATTCATCAATTGAGTTGTGTGATGATACGCCAACTTTCTTCCCTTTTAAATCTTTATACTCTTTTATTACGTCAACCATATGATTACCAATAACGAGAGTGAAATACGACTTCCCTGGCACATTATGTCCTTTATCCGCAATAATTTTAACGTCAATGCCTTGCCCAATCGCGTTGAAGAAAGATGCAGTCGAAACGCCACCCGCAATATCCACTTCCCCAGCCGCTAACGCCGGTAGCATATCATCGCTGTTTGCAAACTGAGCAAACTCGACTTCTATATTATAATCTTCAAAGTATCCTCTCTCTTTTGCAATATAGAAACCCGCACCAGACGCCGCCCCGTCTTCCGCTATGACAACTTTTGCACGTTTTTCAAGCGGTGCCAAATCTCCTGAAGGATTAACTACCGCTACTTCTTCAGGCTTTTTATCTTCAATTACCGGTTTCGCCGTCTCTTTAGGAGAACAAGCACCAACGATTAACGCTAACGCGAATAACGATAGCAACCATCCACTTTTCATCCACTTTGCCATCGAATCTCTCCCTTTCTATTCATCTTCTCGTCTTGAACGCTGCACTTCTTCCTGCAAGTGTTTCCATATTTCAACAAATTGTCCAGCCATAACAGGATTTTCTCGTATGTCCTCGATTTTTCGCGGGCGTGGCATATTGACAATAATTTCTTGAATAATTTTACCCGGATGCGAACTCATTAGTAAGATACGATCACTTAGCAGTAACGCTTCATCGATACTATGGGTAATGAATAATATCGTCTTCCCCGTTTCCGACCAAATTGACAGCAATTCTTCCTGCAAGATGAATTTATTTTGTTCATCGAGTGCAGCAAACGGCTCATCCATCAACAAAATCTCCGGATCATTGGCAAAGGCCCGTGCAATACTCACCCGTTGTTTCATACCTCCCGATAACTCTTTCGGATAAAGGGATGAAAACTTTTCTAGACCGGTTTTCTTCAAATAATATGCCGTACGCTCTTTTATGACCTTTTTCGGCATATGACGCATTTTAAGTCCGAACGCCACATTCTTTTCGACAGTGAGCCACGGTATTATACCTCTTTCCTGGAACACCATCGATTGCATCGGACGATCTTCTCCATCGGTGGCAATTGCAATTGTAAATTCACCAATACTGGGATTTTCAAGCCCTGCCAAGATTCGGAGTAACGTCGACTTTCCACATCCACTTGGCCCAACAATACAAACAAATTCTCCCTCATTGATGGTTAGATTAATATCGTCAAGTGCTGTTACACTGCCATTTTTCTTATAAAACGCCTTCGTTAGATTACGGATGATAATTTTTGCTTTCCTGCTCATTTACTCACCTCCACGGTAACATCTTTTTCTGAATTCCTCGTAGCAACAGCGAGAACAGATAACCGAAAAACGAAATGAGGATGAGCCCAACGTACATTTCTTGAAGTAAAAACGCTTTGTACGAAACCCAGATCAGATAGCCAATCCCTGATGTAGCACCCATCATTTCCGCTGCGACAATTGTCAGAAGCGCAATCGCCTGCCCCATCTGAATCCCTTCTAACATAACCGGCATTGCGCCCGGCAAAGCAATTTTTGTGAAAAAATCTAACTTTCCGGCTCCATAATTTTTTGCTACATCCAAATAAATTGAATCGATATTAATGACACCGGCTGCCGTATTGATAACAACAGGAAAAAAAACACTCCCGGCTATCGTTATGACTTTCGATAAATCCCCGATTCCAAAAAGAATAATAATGATTGGAAGCAAGGCAAGTGTAGGTATCGGCATGAGCGCCATCACAATTGGCGAAACAAAATGCCGAATTGGTGAATAGAGCCCCATCAGCAGACCGATGACGACACCTGGTATGACACCTAGCAAAAATCCGACGAGAATTCTGTATAATGAAACACCGATATGACCAGCCATTTCACCACTTGAAATCATTCCTAAAAATGTCCCCATAATTGCGGAGGGAGGCGGGAAGAATCGAATATCAATCATTCCAGTCCTCGACAATAATTCCCACATAAGAATCAGGAACAAAGGCGAGGCAATCGTCAACATCTGCTTTAGCCGTTCTTTCGTTTGCCTTTGTTTCCATTCGCGCTGTTCGATTTCAAACGGATCGTATCGGACAGCCTTATCATCTCTCTTCAACGTCCACCACCTCTTCATTCAAATAATATGTATCAGCCTAAAAAAGTGTGTTGGGCACATGTTTATTAAGAGGTTTCTTTCACCCTTTTCTCCATAAAAAAACTACATAGACTAGTACTCTACGTAGTTTTTCGAAGAATTTTTTTAATTTCCCACTTGCTCTCTAGCTGCTTGTTGAACAGAAAGATATACATCGACGATTGGAACCTCATATTGAGAAGCGACTCTTTTTACATCTTCATACTCAGGAGAGATTTTCATAATTTCGCCTTCAAGTTTACCTACTTTAACGGTTACTTTTCCATAAGCTGTTTCCACCGACCTAAACTCACGCTCTAAAATCCGACGTGACCATTCTGATTTACGAACACCGAAAGTACTGGTTTCGCGTAATAAAAGCTTCTCTAGAGCAAGAGATTTTTCCGGCTTTGTTAAAACTGTTATTAACGTTCCAGGTCTGCTTTTTTTCATTGATACAGGCGTGAAATAAACGTCTAGAGCTCCTTCCGCCAATACCTTTTCCATAGTATAGCCAAGAGCCTCACCAGTAAAATCGTCTAGTTGGCACTCCAGAACAATTATTTTTTCACGTTGCGAAGCCTTTTCTTCATTGAATAAAACGGCTCTTAAGACGTTTGGATGTTCGAAATCCTTTTTGCCTGCTCCGTAACCAATATTCTCTATTACCAGTGCAGGCATATAGCCGAACTCATCTGACAAAGCTTTAACAAATCCTGCTCCAGTTGGGGTCGTTAACTCCCCTTTCACATGAAAGTCTGCTAAAGGTACACCTTTCAATATTTCAGCAGTTGCTGGAGCAGGAATCGGATAAAGTCCATGTGCTATCATTATTTTTCCGTATCCCGTTGGTACTGGAGAAGCAATAATTTTACCAATATCTAAACTTTCTAGTGCCAAACAAACACCGATTACATCAATTATTGAATCCATGGCACCCACTTCATGGAAGTGGACATCTTTCGGATCCATTCCATGCACTTTTCCTTCGGCTTCTGCAATCACTTGAAAAACAGCCAAACTTCTTTCTTTCACCCGAACCGGTAGTTCACTGTTTTTAATCATGTCTAAAATAGTGGCCGCTTTTCGATGAGAATGATGGTGATGACCATCGTGCGTATGATCTTCTAGTTCATGACTATGGTCGTGAGTATGTTCATGACTATGTTCATGACTATGTTCATGACTATGTTCATGACTATGTTCATGACTATGTTCATGACTATGTTCATGACTATGTTCATGACTATGTTCATGACTATGTTCATGACTATGGTCGTGACTATGCTCGTATGTATGTTGGTGATCATGCTCTTCTGAAGTCGATTCCATAAATCGTAGATCCAACAGTTTAGCAGATATTCCTCTCTTATCGACTTGCTTTACATCTAATGAAAAGGAATCTATCGGGAGCCCCTTTAGCTGTTCTCTTATATAATTAATGTTTGCTCCTAAATCAATTAATGCTGAAAGTGTCATATCACCGGAAATTCCCGATTGACAATCAAGAAACAGGATCTTCATAGTTTACCCCCTCTGAAACAAGTTTAAGAATAAGTGCAGCCTGATAACCTGCTCCAAATCCATTATCGATGTTTACCACGCTCATCCCCGAAGCACAGGAAGCTAGCATAGCAAGTAATGGCGTTATTCCTTGCAAATGAGCCCCGTATCCAACTGAAGTTGGTACAGCTATAACGGGTCTTTGAACCAGCCCGCCTACGACACTCGGAAGAGCTCCTTCCATTCCAGCTACTACAATAAGCACACTTGCCTTGTTTATGTCATTTCGATACGCCAATAAACGATCAATCCCGGCGACGCCAACATCATATAATCTACTCACCTTGCAACCCATCCAAGCTGCAGTAATCGCTGCTTCTTCTGCAACAAAAAGGTCTGAAGTGCCTGCACACAACACCATTACCTCTCCGCCAAATTGTTGTGTTGGAGTGCCATATAATAAAATACGAGATGTTATGTCATATTGAGCTAAAGGAAATGCTTTTACAAGAGTTGCCCCTTTCTCTTCATCCACTCTTGTAATCATCACTTTTCCATGTTTCTCAATTAGCTTACTCATAATCGCTTGAATTTGCTCAACCGTTTTCCCTTCGCCATAAATGACCTCCGGAAAACCTTGACGTTTTTCTCGATCAAAATCTACTTTACAAAACCCTAAGTCCTCAAAACTCTCCATATCATCACCTATTTCTTCATCATAATAATAGCGGTTATACATCGTTTTTACATTTCCTATTAATAAAGAGAAAAGAACCCGTTCTATACCGAAATCGGGCTCGTTTCTATGTATTTATGTGTATCTCTTTAAAGAACCATCAATTAACTTCTGCATTCAATAAATCAGCTGGCAATACTTCGTTCATGCTACCCGTACGGTAGCCGCGCAGATCCAGTGATACGTAATTAAAGCCGAGTGACGTTAACTTAAGTTGAATTTTTTCGCGGTGCTTTAGTAGTTCAGTAATTTCCTCTGGTGCAACCTCAATACGTGCTACATTTTCATGGTAGCGTACTCGAACCATATCGATTCCAAGTTTTGCAATGAATTTTTCTGCTTGATCGACTTGTTCAATTTTACGTTTATCTAGTTTTGTTCCATAGGGAATTCTCGACGCAAGACTACATGATGCAGGTTTATTCCATACTGGCAGTTCAAGTTCTTTAGCAAGCTGTCTGACTTCTTGTTTGTATAAGTCCGCTTCCTGTAATACACTGCGAGCTCCTGCCTCAGTTCTTGCCCTCATGCCAGGGCGGAAATCGGCTACATCATCCATGATCATACCATCTAGCACATAATCATAACCCAATTCTATAGCGAGCTGATTTAAATGAGAATACAGCAACTTCTTGCTGTAATACCAGCTATCAGGAGTATTTGCTATAATTCCTTCATCTTCTAATTCTTTGATTTCAGTCTGATGCACGTTGACACCCATTTTTTCAGCAAGTTTAACTGCACCCTCAAATTCCTCTTCTCGGAATAACTCAGATGCAACAACAACTGCAAGAACATTCTCAGTTCCTAGTTCTTGCTGCGCTCTTTTCAACACTAATGTACTATCGACACCACCTGAAAAAGCTACAAGAACGCGATTCATATTGGAAAGAATTTCACCAAGATGCTGGTTCTTTTCAACAATTTTATTCATATTTTCATCCCCATTTCTTATTGATATTTTATCTATACACTAGACGGTATTATACGAATGCCTTTTCCTCAACATATGGAATCGTTAAAGGACCTAAAGGGAGAACAGCTATTGTCATATCGGCTCCATATTTCTCTTTTAACTCTTCTATTGTTTTTTCAATATCATGCGTTGGTTTCAGCATAGTTCCTTTGACTTGTTCATCTGTAAGCTCGGAATATACATAGACATCTGCCCAAACTTGGATTACTGCCTGTTTTTGTACTTGCCATTGGTCAAATAATTTAAAATCAGGATTATTGATCATATCGAGTAATCCCTGAGGTGTATCTGCCATCTCGAAAATCTTGGAATAGTTTCCGTGATCAGGAAGTCCATCTGAACATTCAGACGCAATAATGATAGAGCCGCCCTCTTTAACAATTTTATGTGATGCACTCATTCCTTTTACCGCTTGATAAAGATTTTGATCAAGTGGGTAACCGGAATTCGAAGCAATAACGACATCAAATCGATCATCACAGCGGAACATTGTATGTTCTTTAGCAAATGCGCAGCCTAAGTCATGTGCTTCATAAAGCTCTCCTGCAAAAACTGCTGTAATTCCTTTTTCACGATTGAGCGTAACATTTAACATGAAATTAGGCTTACACATACCGTTTATTTCACGAGTCATGTCTTGAACAGGATTATTAATCATATTGCCCCAAGTAGCTAGAGGATCGCCGATCATTCTTGCATTATGAAAGGTCATGATCGTCTCAATTCCAGCTATTCCAGGCATTATTCCTTTTGGTCCTCCAGAAAAACCTGCGAAAAAGTGGGGTTCTATAAAGCCCGTTACAATGCGAAAATCTGATTCAACATACTCTTTATTTAGATAAACATCACAGCCATATTTACTATGACCAAGGTTTACAAGTGTCTCTTCGTCATGGCAATTATTATTTATAATTCGAATGTTATCGACAACCCACTCACCAAGCATTCCAACAAATTCTTCCCTCGTTTGATCACGATGTGTTCCTGTTCCATTAATAATCACGAAATTCTCCAAAGGAACATGACCTAACTCTTCGATTAATAAAGGTACTAAAATGTGATTCGGAGTTGGCCTAGTAATATCACTAATTACAATGGATACAATATCCGTAGATTTTACCGATTCTTTTAAGGGTGTTGAGCCAATTGGATTTCTTAATGCTTGTCGAATTGCTTCTTTTTCGTCCTCTAATGTAGATAAGTTTTTCGGTTCGATGATAAAAGAATTATCCGGTAAGTCTAATGAAATACCTTCTTTTCCATAGAGTATTTCCGTAATCATTCTGAATACACCACTCTTCTGATAATTTGTAATTCTATAATTAAGATAACACTTCTCCCCTATAAAATGATAGCGGGAGAAGCACCTTTTTGACTTATTAATCTATTAATTACTTAATGCTTCTTTGCTTTTTTTCGATTTCTTCTCTTTCTTTATTCCAGGGTATTCCTCAGTGCCATATATCCCTCGTTTCTTTTGATATCTATCGATCAAAATAACTCCAAGTGGACAGAGCAAAGAGGTGGCAATTGTTGATATGGAAATTTGTGCAGTAGCAATCGGAACAATACTCTGTATCATTTCAAAATCTGCCATACTCATTGCACCTGAACCTAATGCTACTGATGCTGCCGCCAACACTGCGGCAGGTGTTGCAGCGGCATTTCCCGCTGTAGAAGCTTCTGCAATTGGAGCAATAAAGCTTTTTTCACCAGCTAATTTAAATGCGATAATGGCCATTCCTCCAGTAAGAACAAATGTTAGGATAGCAATAGCTAACCCTCCTGCAAGGACAGATGGATTTAAGAAATTCGCCAAGTTCATGCCAGCTCCTAGTGCAAAAGCAAAAAATGGTATTGTTAACGTCTCGCCTGGCTTTAATAATTCGCGTATTTTCGGGTCTAAATTCCCTAGAATCATTCCAATACCAATTGGTAATAAAACAGCAATAAATGCAATCATCGGGAGAGTAGTTCCTAAAAGACCTAGAGATACCAGTGTTAAAAAAGGACCGTCATTAATAGCAAGAATAGATAGCCCTCCTACATCGGATCTATTCCCATATTGTCCAGTTAAAGCCGCATACATTCCGCTGTTACTATTTGTCATCCCAGCAATAATCGCCAAAGTGGAAAGCCCCAATACGCCAGTCCATGGATCAAAGAAGAAACCGAACGCTACACCGACCGCTAGTCCCGTAAAATACTTCGTACTGGTTAGTATGACGCCTTTTTTCAAAGCCCTACCGCCTACTTTTAAATTCATCTGGCTTCCTACACAGAATAAAAACAAAGCAATAAGTACTAATGCACCATCTTTAAATAATTGCTGCGAAAATCCACCTATTCTCAAGAATTCATAAAAACCATCAGCTGTTGGTGCTGTCCCTAATGACTTCAAAACCTTCATTACTATTGGAATGTGCAATTGGTCAATGGTATTCAATGTAGCCCCTAGTAAAAGTGGAACTACCATCATGCCGCCCGGTACTTTCTCGATCGTTTCTTTAATCCTCAAATTAATAACCTCCCTTTTTCTTTTACGCTTTGATGGAAATAAGATCGAACAACTTGCTCTGCACTTAACGCTAGTAATTCCTCTGCATTATTAATAGCCTCTTTTAAAGACATCGGTCTATTTATAATGCTAGTTATACTTACAACACCGAAGTCATGAAGGACTTCAACTCCCTCCCCAATAGATCCTGCTAAAATAACGGTTGGAACATTTTTACTTTTCGCCATTTGAGCAACTCCAAGTGGGGTTTTTCCAAATGCTGTTTGGCTATCTACTTGTCCTTCTCCTGTGATTACAAGATCGGCATTTAACAATTCGCCTTCCAGTTTAATATAATCAAGAACTACATCTACTCCTCGTTTCATTTCAACTGGGAAAAATGCTTGAAAGGCTCCTCCGATTCCACCTGCTGCACCAGCTCCTGGTTTACTGTGAAGTTTGATTCCCGTTTCCTTAGCAACCACATCTGCCCAATTAGCTAGGTTACTATCCAACATGTCAACTTCTTCAGCTGTAGCTCCTTTTTGAGGGCCAAAAACATGAGAAGCTCCATTTGGTCCAATGAGCGGGTTTTGAACATCGGAAGCAATTATAAACTTGCTATCTTTAATTCGTTTATCAAAAGAATCCAGTTTGAGCCTGTTCACCTTGTTTAATTCGCCACCCCCTCGATTGATTTCGTTTCCTAGTTCATCCAAAATTTCTAGTCCTAGCACCTGAAGCATCCCTGCTCCTCCATCGTTTGTTGCGGATCCTCCCAAACCAATAATGAAGGATGAAAAACCGTCATCTAGAGCCTGTCGAATCAACTGTCCAGTGCCATATGTTGTTGCTTCTAGAGGTGAAAAATTATCCTCTGGTACCAGGTGTAGTCCGGATGCAGATGCCATTTCAATGACACATGTTTCACCATCTCCTAATACTCCATATGCTGCTTCTATCTGATCTCCTAAGGGTCCTATAACGGAAACATTTATTATTTCCCCCCCGGTTGCTGCAACTAAAGTTTCCATCGTCCCTTCGCCACCATCACCGATAGGGAGCAATACGGTTTCAGCATCGCTAAAGGCTTTTTTAATCCCCCTATTTATGGCATTTGCCGCTTCCACGGCACTTAAACTTCCTTTAAATGAGTCTGGTGCAATAATTATTTTCATGAAATCCTCCTTCAGAAAGCGCTTTCAATTACTTATTCTAAATTATAAAAATATTGACTCAACTAGTCTATAGCTATACCATATGAAAATAAGATCGAATTCTATCTGTTTTTCGTCTACTTCGACTAAAGGATGAGAAAACCTATGCATATGCTAACGAAAGAAATTGCAAATGAGATTGTAAAAGAGACCTCTATACGCCTTCATCGCAACGTTAATATTATGAATACAGAAGGGATAATTATTGCCACACAAGATAAATCTAGAATTGGTTCTATTCACAATGGAGCCATAGAAGTTCTTAAAAGCGGAAAAACACTTACTATTCATGAAGATGAAAACAACAATTGGGAAGGTTCCCAGCCAGGAGTCAATCTCCCAATTGTTTTTCTAGAACAAATTATAGGTGTTATTGGAATTACAGGGGATCCCGATGAAATGGGCAGTGTTGGAGAACTGGTTAAAATGACTACAGAACTAATGATTCGACAGGAATTTATGGACTTACAGATGGAGTGGAAACAGCGAACAAAAGAGACAATAATTGAACAACTATTAAAAAGTGATGCTTCTGTTACCAGTATTGATCAAAGCCTCAGTTTACTTGGCTTGCATCTTAGACCTCCTTTTACAACGACTGTTATTCAAATAACAAAAAGATCCGTACCCAATCGCACATTAGTTCAAAAAATCGAAGAAATAATTGGCCTAAAAAATGGAATTGTTAGCTTTGTAAATGTTAACCGTATATTTATAACTATTTTCGGAATTGAAGAAAAAGAAAGTGTTGAAATGATAGAAGACATTTACACGCTATTAAAAAAACAGAATGTTATCTCTCGAATGGCATATAGCCTACCTTTTAGTACGCTAGATACATTCAGTCAATCGTATAAAGACTGTGACATAACACTGAAAACAAGCGATCCTGATAGTGATATTGTTTCATTTGCTCAAATTGAAGCAAAGGCATTGATCTATCAAGTTGACGAAAGGTTAGCCGAACGTTTTTCTCATCGAGTATTAAATGGTTTCGATGAAAACAAAGCAAGAACATTGGAAGCTTTCTTTGTTAATGATTTGAATATCCAAAAAACGGCGAACGATTTATATGTGCACAGAAATACATTGATCTATCGTTTGAATAAAATTATAGAAGATACGGGGTATGATCCTAGAAAGTTCAAGGATGCTTTGATCTTACAAGTGGCTCTGTGGTTGTTTCAAAAAGCAGAGAAAAATGATAGTTGATGCAGGCATACTCACTTCTAATCATGAGACATTAACAGGGCTGGCTGAAGTTACGTGGTTTTAGCAATTTAAGAAAAGCATATGCGCCCGAAAAGCGCTGGAGGACCTCAGGATAAAGGCTTTCCTTGCCTTTATCTTGAGGACTGAAGCAACTCGAGGGGCTAAGCGCTGGAGTCTAGACAATATACCAGGTGAAAAACCTATACTTTCTTACCTTTCAAAAAAGAAGCTTAAACCATAGCGGCTTATAGCTTCATGCGATGTTTATTAAAAATTATTTGTAACGCTTAACAGTATCTCTTTTCTATAAATCTGCAGTCCATTAATTAAGTTACCCGCGCCAAGCACTCATACCGCCTGTAACGTTCAAAACATCCGTAAAACTGGCTTTCTTCAATATCTTCGCCGCTTGTCCGCTTCGCATCCCACTTTGACAAATAACGACAGTTTCCTTCGATTTGTCTAAGCCATCCAGTTGTGATTTCAATGTATTCAAAGGAATGTTTTTAAATTCTTTGATATGCCGTCCTTTATATTCACCAGGTGTCCTAACGTCGATGAACTGCACTGATTTATTCTTCAATAATCCTTTCAAGTCCTCTGTCGAAACAGAACGAACACCTTTAGCCGGCAACATGCGCCAGGCAAAAAATCCAATAACTAGTAAAATAAAAAACCACATCATATAAGTTGTCCTCCTAGTTTTCCTTTAATTCCACTAAAAATATACCACGCGGGGTATATCGAAGCAATAAATCTGTTTCCTCATAAAAACAGCACCCTTTCACAAGGGCGCTGTTACAAATTTATTAAAGTATGTCGTTTTTCTTTGCATCAAATAATAACTCTTCACGAAATGCTGGATGAGCAATATCAATTAGTGCCTTTGCACGTTCGGATAATGACTTGCCATATAGACGAGCGATTCCGTATTCCGTAACAATATGATCGACATCGTTTTTCGACGTCGTTACGACAGAACCTGTTGACAATTGCAGTTTAATACGTGAAATGGTGTCGTTTTTTGCTGTCGAATACATGCAAATGAACCCTTTACCACGTTTCGCAAAACGCGTTGCGCGTGCGAAGTCTGCTTGCCCACCAGTTGACGAATAATAACGACCACCAATTGTTTCGGACGCACATTGTCCGTAAAGGTCAACTTCCGTCGTAGCATTAATTGATACGATTCGTTCCTCCTTTGCAATCTCACGCGGATCATTTACCATACTCACCGGCAAAAATTCAACCGCAGGATTTTCGTGGATGAAATCATACAGCCGCTTCGATCCAAATGCGAATGTCGCTACAATTTTCCCTTTATGAGTAAACTTCCGAGTTCCATCGACTGCCCCTGCTTTTACAAGATCTACAATGCCATCTGTTAGCATTTCAGTATGGATTCCAAGATGACGGTGATCTTTCAACATACTCATAACTGCATTCGGGATAGCACCAATGCCAATTTGGAGTGAATCCCCATTTTCAATAACATTCGTTACAAATTCAGCAATTTTAAGATCTTTCTCCCCTATTAAAGGAGACTTTACTTCTGTTAAAGGCACATCGTTTTCAATATAGCCCACAATTTGACTAATGTGAATTTGGTTTTCACCGTATGTTCGCGGCATACTTTTATTCACTTCCAAGACAAACGGGACATGACCGATGAACTCAGAAATATAGTCTGCCTGTGTACCCAATGAAAAATAACCGTGTTCATCCATCGGTGACACAACTGTCATAATCATCGACATGTTCGTAATTTCTTTTAACATGCGCGGAACTTCATGAAAAACATTCGGAACTAATTCTATTTTTCCTTCTTGATAAGCCTTTCGTGTTGCACCACTTAAAAAGTAAGAGACATGTGAAAGATGGCCTTTCATGGTACCCCTTATATAATCTCGCTCTCGGAGAGCAAGCATCTGATGGATTTTAACATTATGTAATTTCCAATGATTCTCTTCCAATATATCTAGCAGACGGTGAGGTTCTCCATTAGCGATTGGGATAACTATATCCGCCTCTTTTTCTATCAAACCAATAAACTCTTCTGTGCTCAATCGTTTTTCCAAGTTGGTTTTCCACTCCTATAAAAGTCCGTCTATTCAATTAGTATACAACAGACTGAGCGCTCACTCAACTTGATGACTGACTAGTAAGAACGTTATAATCAATTTATGACAAACTTAACCATGGACCAGCTCAGACAACTAAATATGTACAGTATTTACGTTGAACAACCCAAGCAGAAATTATTCACTTTAGAAATGTTGCTCGATGGAGAACAGACAGAAGATGTTCTAAATGTTGTCCAAGCAGTGAGCGGAAGCCCTAACCGAACTGTAGCAGCATCGTATTTCATGCGCCGTTTCGGTATGTTTACCGCGATGCAATTCTATAATTTGGCGGCGTACGATGAAGTGTGGAACGGGAACAAAGAGCATCTTCATTTTGGAGCAAAAGAAGAATATGGCAAACTGGCAGTTAGTACGTTTGCCTTAGAGAAAGATTGGAAATATGTTGAAGATGATGAACGGTATGATGTCATTAGAAGAGTTCTATTGGAAGAATGCAACGCTGTTATCAGGAAAATTCGTACCGTCACATCCGTTTCTCCATTGACGTTATGGGAAAACATTTTCGGGTTTCTCCTTTGGCAATACCATGTACTCCTGTCTAATCCAGGCACCTCCGCAGAAGCACGGGCAGATCTTAATATGTTGAAAGACGATGCGCTTTGGGAAGGTATCGCACCTCGTTCTCTATTTGCCACCTATTTAAAAGGATGTGAACCGTCCGCACTTTTGAACACCGAAGTCCGAACAACATGCTGTTTTTCTAAAGATGTACCTGGCCTTATTCAATGTGGTTTTTGCCCGTTGAAATAGAAGATGGTACTCATTTTTTTCGATAGCCTTTGTACCAGACCTTCATTGAATAAATCGTCCCACTTGCCGCGCCTCCATAGAAAAATCCCATGAAAATACCGGCGGCCAGGTTACCTGGATGGCTGATGAAAATAGACAAAATAAGACCAATAACTGTTGAGGCGGTTGAAAACCATCTTTCAGGAAGTTTGAAAAAGTATTTCAACAATAGTACGCCGAGAAGAATAACAGGAATTGCCCAAAAAGCATCCCAAATATTTGTATGGATTAAAGGGAATTCATCCCACATAACATCAATCCTTTTTTCCAATAGCTTTCCCATTTTCCAAGTGATCCAATACATGATTAACATGAAAGAGAGGAATTACTATGCAAATAAAAGGCCATACAGTTCTTGGGAAAGTTCTTGACGAGGAAACGCGCTGTTCACATTATCATACCGAAATAGACCGGGTCGCCATGAAGTTTTACTGTTGCGATACATATTATCCGTGCTATAAGTGCCATGACGAAGACGGTTGCAACAATTCTTGCATTTGGCCTAAAGAAAAGTTTGATGAAAAAGCGGTTTTGTGTGGGACTTGTGGCCACGAACTGACTATTTCGGAGTATTTTACATCTGGATCGAAGTGTCCTACCTGTTCATCACTATTTAACCCCGGATGTAGTTTGCATCGGCATTTATATTTTGAGACATAAAAAGAAGCGCATTCCCTTGAGAATGCGCTTCTTTTTGTTTCGGTAACTATCATCAAGTATTATTTAGGTTTTCTTGTTCTTTTAACAATAAAATAAATTCCTATTCCAACGAGTAACAGAAAAATAAGTACTGGCAAGTTTCCGAAGAAAAGCACAATCAATCCCGAACCCGCCGCAAAGATAAAGTTCGTACTCGTAGCAAGCTGCTTTTTAGTTTTTTCCCATGTGTCTAAATTCTTACTGTCTACTCCTGGAACAATAACACGATTTTCATACATCGCTATTTCAATAGTAGAAAAAGACGTTTGATTTTCTAAATACTTCATCTTTCCTACGATTAATTCAATTTCCTCTTGGACTACGGATAAATCTGATGATATTTTCAATAAGTCCTCTGTTTTTTCCGCCTTGCCCATAAAATCGAGTAGCCTTTCCTCCACTGTTCGTTTTGATTTCATTCTAGACTCCAAATCGATATATTGTTCAGTTACATCCTCCCCGGTCACATTGCGATTCAAAACTTCAGCTGCTTCCCCTTCGGCATCCGTTAAAAACTTTTGAAAATGTTTCTCAGGAATTCGAACAGTGAGCTGAGCACTAATGCTTTCTTCGCTTTCACGATACACATTCGATACGACGATATAGCCTCCATATTCACTCACCTTTTTCTCTATTGTAAGCTGAGTATTTTCAAGGTTTTTCACATTGAGTTGCAATTCCGCTCTATGGATTATTTTTCTATTCGTTGGGACCACTTCAGATTGTTCATTGGCTAACTCTTCTGTTTCAACTTTATTCTCTTGCTCCGTCGTTGCCGTATCATGCGATGTTGATGAGCTCTCCATCTGACTATCCTTCTGCGCTTCATCTGAACTACAAGACGCCAGTAGTACAAGAAAACCTGATAATAGTAGAACTAAAACCATATTTCTCTTCATCGAATCCCCCCTCTCTAACCAATGAGACGGATTAATCTGACAAAGGTTACATTTCCCAATTAAACGGTATGAAAAAACGCTAGATTTCATCTAGCGCTTTTCAGTCTTCTATGTCATTTTTAAATAGTCTTCGTCGCAGCGCTTTTGATTTCCTTCCGCCTTGCGTAAATATTCTTAACGATGGCTTTACCAACTGCATACGCCGGAACGGCAACGATAATACCGAGAAAACCTCCAATATTTCCTGCTGCCAATATAACAGTAATGACTGTAAGTGGATGAATGTCCAGTGATTTCCCCATGACATTTGGTGTAATAAGATTACTTTCAACTTGCTGGGCGATCACCATTACGACTGCAGCAAAAATACCAATCTTTGGATCCTGTATTAAACCAATGATGATTGCAGGAACTGCTGAAATCCATGGGCCGATGAAAGGAATGAGGTTCATGAACAATCCAAAAATCGCTAATAATAGCGCATACTCCAGTCCAATAATCATATAACCTGCAAACAACAGAATTGCTAATAGAAAACTGATTAACAACTGCCCTTGGATATAAGAACGGAGTACCGTATCGATATCATGTAAGGTCTTTTTGATCCATTCCCGACGTTTTCCCGAAAAGAAATTGTATATGAACGGAGCAAACTTTTCGTGATCTTTCAGGATGAAAATGAAGAAAAATGGGACTAGTATTACCAGGAATACCGCTTGAAATAACGATTGTAAAAATTGAACAACCCATTTCCCAAAATTAATTGCTATGGTTTGTAGTGATTCAACCGCACCATCAATCGACTCTTCAAGTTTTGGGGGTAAATTATCTTTCTGTTGGAATAACGCGTATGTTATGTCATTTATTTCCGTGGCAATAGTAGGCGTATTTTCGACTAAGTTATTAACTTGTTTTGTTACCGGAGGAGCAATAATCGCTACGAATATCCAAACGACTGCTACGAGAATCGCCATAACTGCAAGAATACTTCCCCACCTTGGTACGTTACGTTTTTCCAGAAAACGTTGAATCGGTTCCGTAATATAGTATAGAACGCCACCAAGTAATAAGGGTATGAATATTGCCTTTGCAATAATAACTAAAGGCGAAAAAATCCCTTGAATCTCCATAAAGTATTTTATAATTAGCATAGCAAGTAGTATTCCAACACCTACTTGAAACCATAACTTCTTCGTCACATATCCCACTTCCTTTTCATTTCGGTACTATTTGTATTGTTATTTTAAGTATACGTTGTTATACGCTTAACGTCGAAGAAAGTTTAAACTTTTCTTTACTATCAGGTCTATAGATTAACTAAAAATAACCAGTAAATGACTTAATCGGCCCGCACTTGTATAGTTGCGCTTTGGAATGAATGACTTCTAGTATGATTACCGAGATGTCTGGATGTGCAAGGATGCGACTTTTCCGACCCCTTACACATTTCTTTCGGTAATCGTATGGTTGTCCTTTATCCGTCGCGCTCCAAATGCATAAGTACACAGAGTGCTGAGGATTTTTGGGCCGAAAAAATAGCTGGCTTCTTACCTGGAGAAATGCCGCCAAAGATGCAATTTTGGCAGCTGATGCTTTCTCTATGGTTCATACTTATTTATTTTAAAGAAGTGTCACTTTTTATTAGGAAACACAAGCTTAGATGCATACTCTTTACTAAAAGTAGGCAAGGAACGCATTGTGCAACTTGAAAGAGTGCCCGAAATTGCATCTTCGGGCACTTATACTCTCCATAGAAAGTCATCTATTCTTTTCTTCCGAAACAACCGTATTTTATGTACATATATGATTAATAAGCAGACGTGCTTTATCATGTGAAAAATATATGGACCGTTAAAAAGAGTCAAAGCTCTATTTAACCAGTACTGCTATTCATACTTCTATATTACAACTTGGATGCTATCTGTTTCGATTACCTCTAAAGCTCCCATAGAAAAAACTGCCCAAATTGGACAGCCCTTTTCACACCAAATGATGTAATAAATCACCCAACTCGAAGATTAATACGGATACCAGACGGATCTTCCGTCATAAATCCGCTACCGTACAATTCCACTTTTGCATCTAGTGCTTCCACTTTCGTTATCGCTTCTTTCAATTCATCCTCATTCGGATAAATAAGCGTGTATGATTGGAGTCCGACACTGCCCGCAGTAGGACGTGACACACCTTCTCCATTCCACGTATTTAATCCAATATGGTGATGATACTTCCCATTAGACATGAACAATGCTTGAGGATAATTCGTGACGACTTCAAAGCCTAGCGCATTGTAGAATATTTCCGTTTTAGGCAAGTTGGCTACATGTAAATGTACATGGCCCATAACTGTCCCGACAGGAAGACCATCCCATGTCTGCCCCGCACTTTCTGCAATAATACTTTCTCCGTCAAGTGGATCAGTACTCATTGCAACTTTTCCTTTGTCCCAACTCCAAACTTCAGGATCACGATCTATATAAATTTCAATGCCATTTCCATCAGGATCAGACAAATAGAGTGCCTCGCTCACAAGGTGATCCGAAGCCCCAATTCGTACATTATGTTGGATGAAATGTTTAATGATTGCCCCTAAATCAGCTCTCTTCGGCAACAATAATGCGAAATGATACAGTCCAGATTTATGCGCCTCTTTCGGCGTGACATTTTCTGGTTGTTCAATAATCAGCAACGGCGTCTTGCCATCCGCTGTCAGTACAACTTTATCTCCAGCTTCCTCAAGCACTTTAAATCCAATCACCTCTTTATAAAATTGGACAGCTCTAGTCAAGTCCAAAACGTTGAGATGTACTTCCCCTGTATACGTATGCGGTGCCGTATGAAAATTCATTTATATTCCTCCTCGATAATGACGGTAAGTAACTTACTTTATGTAACTAACTTTATATGTTATAATAACAGTTGTCAACACATTACGTTCCGGCGAAAGGAGCCTCAATGATATGAACGAATTTGAACTTTGTCCTCGTTTCGAGAAAGCTGTATCTATCCTAAGCCAACGCTGGACCACCCTTATTTTGTATCAATTAATGGCAGGACCACAACGCTTTTGCACAATGACCGACAAACTTGGTGTCAGCGGAAAAACACTATCAGAGCGATTAAAAGATCTTGAGCAGCAAGACTATGTCATCCGTAATGTTTATCCTGAAACCCCCGTACGGATTGAGTATTCGCTAACTGCAAAAGGAATGTCTCTCACACCAATTATGAAAGAAATCGAGATTTGGTCACAGAAATGGATTGAACGTGAAGTAGCTTCTCCAAATGAAAAAGCATGAAAATTCATCCATGAATTTTCATGCTTTTTTAGCTAAATTATTATGTATAATCTATAGATAGATGTTTTATTATACTGGAAGGAGAGGGAATTATGAGGACACTGCTAATCGACAATTATGATTCATATACATTCAATCTTTATCAACTTATTGCCTCTATAAATGAAGAACTACCCATAGTAGTAAGGAATGATCAATATTCATGGGACGAATTACAGTCCATTTCGTTTGATAATGTTATTATTTCTCCAGGACCAGGAACACCAACGAAGGAAAAAGATTTTGGTGTTTGTCGAGATGTTTTACGCCTATCAGAAGTTCCGATTCTAGGGGTCTGCTTAGGTCATCAAGGATTCGCCCATACTTATGGTGCCAAAGTTGTTAAAGCGCCAATACCGATGCATGGAAGAATAAGTAAAGTCTTTCATAACGATTCTGAGTTATTTAAGAAAGTACCTCAAGAATTCGAAGTAGTTCGCTATCATTCACTTATTGTCGAGGATGATTTACCTTCTTGTTTACAAAAAACTGCATGGACTGCAGATGGAATTATTATGGGCTTACAGCATACTGAAAAACCAATTTGGGGTGTACAGTTTCACCCTGAATCCATTTGCACTGAATTCGGACATCAAATACTTGAAAATTTTTCATTAATTAATAAAAAAACTACTGTTTATGGATAAATTATTATTTACAAGGAGATGTACTTGTTGACAAATATTCCAGCCATTTCGATAGTACCGCAAGGCATGTCTCGTGAAATGTCTACTGCTTTGCCCACTGTAAAGGTTTTGAGTAGAAAACTATTAACTTTTGTAGAACCTGAAGACGTTTTTCAGCATTTTTTTGCTGAAGAAGCATATGCTTTTTGGCTTGATAGTAGTCGTGTCGAATCTGACTTATCTCGTTTTTCTTTTATGGGAACAACTAATGGACCATTAAGTAAAGTGATTGAGTACGACTCAAAAACACAGCATATTCAAATCAATGACGCCCAAGGACAAACTAAGCTTACAAAAGATATTTTCAACTATATAGATTCTGAGATCCATAAAATGCAACAACATTCTAATGAATTACCGTTTGATTTTAATGGCGGATTCGTAGGTTATTTTGGCTATGAATTGAAAGCCGAATGCGGTGCCAATGAACACCATGTATCCTCAAATCCTGATGCCTTGTTTATTTTAGCCGACCGATTAATTGCCTTTGACCACAAAGAGCGCTGCATATATTTAGTTAGTATTGTCCCATATAATGACCCGGCATCTGCTTCTGAGTGGTTTGACGCCATGGAACAGCAACTACAAAACGTTCCACCTGCAGCACCGGTGGAAGCAAAAAATAATGATACCAGCACACCACTTAGCTTTGAATTAAGTCAACCCTACGCCCAGTATGTAAAAAAGATAGAAGAATGTAAAAAGTATATTGTTGAAGGAGAAACTTATGAGGTTTGCTTAACGAATAGAATCAATATTAATGAACATTTCGATCCATTAGCAACATATCGCATTCTAAGAGATATTAATCCAGCTCCATACTCTTCGTTTCTTAAGTTTGGAGAATTGAGTGTTCTATGTTCTTCTCCCGAACGTTTCCTGAAAATTGATCAAGATCGAATAGTAGAAGCTAAACCAATTAAAGGAACGATTTCTCGCGGAAAAAATGTAGAGGACGACCTTAGATTGGCTGAAATATTGCGTACTAGTGAAAAGGATAGAGCAGAAAATTTGATGATTGTTGATCTTCTTCGAAATGACTTAGGTTTGGTTTGTGATATTGGTAGTGTTCACGTACCGAAATTGATGGCAATTGAATCTTATCAAACAGTGCATCAGCTCGTTTCAACAATTAAAGGGACGTTAAGAGCAGAACTAACAGCCAGTGATTGTATACGGTCAGCATTTCCCGGAGGTTCGATGACTGGTGCGCCTAAAATACGTACCATGGATTACATTGACGAGTTGGAGACTAATGCTCGTGGCATTTACTCAGGAGCAATTGGATTTTTAGGCCTAAACGGAACTACAGATTTAAATATTGTCATCCGAACGATTATAATGACTCCCGAACAAGCTACTGTAGGTGTAGGTGGAGCAATCACAATTTTATCTGATCCTGAACTAGAGTTTGAAGAAACGCTGTTGAAGGGTCGTGCTTTAGTCAAAGCACTTACGATTTCTCAGTTTGGAAAATTTGATAAAGAATTATATACATTTAACGATCCCCTCATGGATAGTTTGTTTAATAAGCTATCATAAAGAACAAATTCGTATACAAATTGTTCACGTTTTCTAACCCAAATCAATTTCATAACGCTGAGCTCTTACAACACAAGGGTTTTTGAACGTCAAAAACGGAGTCCCAAAAATGTCGAAATAAATTAGGTGCGAAAAAGCCTTTAGACAAGAGTAGGGACTCCTTATGTCCATAATACGACAACTGTCTCTATTTGATATGCAATTCATCGTTTCGCTAGTACTAGCATTTTATTATTGAAATCTAACAGAATGAATTTGCACCCCTCATACTTAATGGACGGCTGCCACCACTTTTCTTAGAGCCATAATATAGCTCATTAGATCACCCCCCCTCAACAATCTACCCTGGTAATAAAATTGAAATTGTTCTCTCTATCAGTAAAAGAGAGAACAATTTGCTTTAATTCTTTATGTACGTCTCTAGAAACCCCTCAATTTGTTTACGGTTCTTCAAGAAATGAACGGTCTTCCCTTCCTGTGCATAACGCTGCATTCGCTCTATCATTGTCTTTTTCCGCGCCCCATATGTCGTCACGATGAATTTCAGGAACGCTTTATCCATCTTCTCTTTACATCCCTCACCAATATCTTGCCGTACTTTTCCATGGTATTGGACCCTCCGCTTCAACACGCGATACAAACAAACACGGAGAGGTAGCTCCAAATAGATAACGGTGTCCACATGTGGTTCTCGGATATTGATTGTCCCCGTATAATTGCCCTCAATAATCCATTGAGCATTTTGAACGACTTGTTGCTGGGCTTCTGAAAAATCTTCAAGCGACGCTTCTACCCAATCTGGTTTCCAGTACAACCGATCTAAATATGTCACTTCAATGCAAGTCAATTCCCCTAATCGGCGTGCAAATGTTGATTTCCCAGCACCTGCCGACACACCGATGACCATAATTTTATTCATTTTGTCCTCCCTTCCTCACTAGTTCAAGAATCCATAGATGTCCGGGAACGTGAGCCTGAAGCGCCTTATGTAACCACTCTTTATCTTCCACCTTCAGCAAATCCTTCACTGCATAAAAATCGGTATGATCTTTATCACGTGCATTTTTCGCTTTGTATAGCAAGACAACTGCCGGATGTAGATATGGGACTCTTTTATTGGATTCAAGAAAAAGTGAGCTTTCTGGATATGAAATCGACGATTCCCTTCTAAAAATCCACTTACCATCTCTCGTTTCGTTCAGCAATACTTCCAGCCGTTCTCCAGCCTGTTTATGAACACCGTGAATCTCATGAATCGGTAATTCCAACCATTCTTCTCCCCAGGAGATCAATTCACCCTTCACCACTTTTTCAAATGACCATTCGGAGAGTGCCTTTTTTAACATACGCTGGTTTTCTCTCAACACTGCGACTTCTATATCAGAATGAGGTCTTGTTTCTTTATCCAAAAATAAATCAATCGCCCAGCCCCCTGCAATCCCCCATCGTCCGTTGAATTCCGACATCCACTCGTCCACTTTGATACTTGTGCTGATCATCACACCACCCAATCTAGTTTTATATTAAAGAGAACCCTTTCTCATGGTCTGAAATTCAGCAGAAGTCGTCGAAAATTCAATTTCCTTCACAAATCCAAACTTCCTATATAGTTGAATAGCTCTTTGATTAAATGTCGCCACAGTTAAACGAATAGGCACATTCCCATAAGTTTTATAAAGCGCCTCTACTACGAATGAAAAGAAAGTAAAACCATTTCCCTTCCCTGTTAATGCAGGAGCCATACCAAGCCCAATATCAATGATATCTTCCCTATACGCTCCAACCTTTGTACCTGAAGGCACTTGAGCTGAAGAACCTGTACAATAAAAACCGATCAATTCCCCGGTATCATTCACAATGACGGAATAGCTATCCTCTAATAATTCCTTAATTGACTCATTCTCATGCTCATTATTATAGAAATCATAAGGCGGATCATATTGCCAACTTAGAATTTCCGATGCAAATTCTATATTCATACTTTCAAATTCTAATTTCATTCTCGAGCTCCTAGCCTCGACATATATAGATCCATATAACTTTGAAACGTCAATATTAATCCGTCTGGTTGGTCTTCAATTGATAAATACTGAACGTCAATCGATTCGGTTTCATCCATTTCAACATCTCCTTGTACATCCCTCGTTATGTAAACAGCTGTCACAGAATTCAGTTCACCCCCTTCCACCATTCGCTCTATGTTGTAGCAAATCTTCATTTCGGACATTCAAGATAATAGCGGCCGACTGCCTACAAGCTCTCTTAATTCTTTTACATAGTTCAACTTCACAACTCCATTATTTTTTCTACCAATTATAAATATTCGATATTTGTTCTGCTGAATCCTTTTAATTTTTGTTATGGTTATATTTTAATTCAAATAATTTAGAATAATATTTGAATTAAAAAATAATATTTTAACCTTCTCCACTCCGCTTCATTGTGCTAAAGTAATAAAAAACAAACGTATCAATGGAAGACGCTTTCTAATTTTAGGGGGAAAATCATGACCACGGGCTATCAGGGGACGAATAAGATGATTACAGGGATTGTATTCGGTGTCATAACGTTTTGGCTTTTCGCGCAATCCATGGTCAATGTTGTTCCGGCAGTGCAAGAAGACTTAGGGATTTCACTAGGCGTACTCAATATTGCAATCAGTTTGACCGCATTATTCTCGGGTATTTTCGTCGTGGCTGCGGGTGGATTTGCGGATAGAATTGGTCGAAAAAAAATGACGTATTTCGGTCTCGTATTAAGTATCATCGGCTCACTCTGCCTTGTATTTGCGAATGGTGCTGCACTCTTAATTATCGGGCGTATTATCCAAGGTTTATCTGCCGCTTGTATTATGCCAGCAACCATTGCATTAATGAGAACCTATTACGAGGGGACTGAAAGACAACGTGCACTAAGCTATTGGTCCATCGGTTCTTGGGGTGGTTCCGGCGTTTGTTCTTTTGCAGGTGGTGCTATTGCTACCTATATGGGCTGGAGATGGATCTTTGTCTTTTCAATTATTTTCGCTATCTTGGCTATGATTTTGATTAAGGATACCCCCGAAAGCAAAGTCGAGCAGCAAGGTGCTTCCCGTTTCGACTTTTCCGGCTTAGTTGTATTTGTCATAACAATGATTGCATTAAACGTTGTCATCACGCGCGGTGCAGATTTTGGTTGGACAAGTCCACTCACATTAAGTTTAATCGCTGCTACGCTAGTCGGCATGCTATTCTTCATCAAAATTGAAATAGGTAAATTACATGCAATGATTGATTTTAATTTATTTACTAACAAGCCATATACTGGTGCCACTATTTCCAATTTCCTATTGAATGCGGTAGCTGGTACGCTCGTTGTAGCGAATACATATGTGCAAGTTGGTAGAGGCTTCACAGCATTTCAATCGGGGATGCTATCAATTGGCTATTTAGTATCCGTCCTTATTATGATTCGTGTCGGTGAAAAAATATTGCAAAGAACTGGTGCTAGATTGCCGATGATGCTAGGTTCTATCATGGCTTCAATCGGCATCGGGTTAATGGCTTTGACATTTTTACCGGACACAACTTATATCATCGTTGTCTTTATCGGATTCATCCTGTTCGGTACTGGACTTGGGATTTATGCAACACCATCTACTGACACGGCCGTATCGAGTCCGCCGGAAGATAAAGTCGGTTCAGCATCAGGAATATACAAAATGGCAAGCTCTCTTGGCAGTTCCTTTGGGGTCGCCATATCCGCCACAGTGTACGGAACAATGACGATGTCTGGCAATATTGAAAATGCAGCCTCTGCTGGTATCCTTACAAACGTCATTTTTGCGGTACTAGCACTAATTGCGATTATGTTTTTGGTTCCAAAGACGAAGCAAGAGGTTCCCAAGTAAACAGTCAGTCAAAGCGACAAAGAATTTGCGAATACGATTAACAATAGTGATAGTATATGATTCGTATTTTTTCATTTTTAAATTAAAGCAGTCAAAAGCAGCCTTAAATCGCTATCCGATTTAAGGCTGCTTTATTAAGTTTCGAAAAAAACGTAAATGTCCTATTTCTTTCAAACTTCCTGCTTTGCTGGTTTGTGCTGAATTGTAACTTCAAAAGTAGTAAGCTGTGAACTTATGATTGGATTATCCTCTGATTTTTGTTCAGTTTTCTTATCATGCGTTTTTTGAGATTCTCTACTATTTAACCATGCATCAAAAAATCCTCTTTCTTCCCATGTAGTACAGATTTTCAATTCATCATATTCTGGACTGTTTTCTTTTCTCAAAACTTCCATTAAAACAAATCCCTCAAAGGTATGAACCGATTTCGGTGTCTGAAAACGTGCAAGTACCCCATCTCCGTTACCTTTTTTTATACGAATTGTATTTACCGCTTTCATCATAATTTAACTTCCTCCTTTAGTGTTATAGACTCCAGGTACTCGTACACAGGTCGTGCATGTTCTCCACCTATTTGCGCATGGCGGATTAATGGAATTCCGTGCGGACCTGGAGCAGCAATAACGTTGGGCTGAATAGCAACGATGGCTTTTACGACACTTAGTTCACCGAGCATCGCTGCAGCAAAAATATCCATTCGCGCTCCATGCTCGAGTAACCATTCTGCAATATCACGATTCCCAGTATGTGCAGCTGCCCCAAGTCCACTTTCCCAATCGTCACTCCCCCAGTTCATAACAGAATGGAGAAGCGCAGGCTCTTGAGTTATTAATTTCTTTACCTCTTCGAAATCTCCATGAGCAGCAATGATAAACTCCCTTACTAATTCTCCGCTTAGTGGTCCCTTTTTCATACATATCCTTCCTTTCTTAGCCTTATTGGTGTAAAAAACGGTTTTCCGTTGTCCTTATATATATCCGCATCTATTTCGAAAATAGATTGAAACATTTCTCTGCATAACACGCATTGCGGAATGCCATCGAACTGAATCTTTCCATGCTTTAAAACAACAAGTCGGTCACTATAGCGCGCGGCTTGGTTTATGTCATGAAGGACCATTACTACAGTCATGCCAAACTTTGTATTTAACTCCTCGACAAGTTCCATCACTTCTAATTGGTGTGAAATATCAAGAAAAGTTGTCGGTTCGTCCAACAGTAAAATCTTTGGTCGCTGGGCAATAGCCAATGCAATCCAAGCCCGCTGTCTTTCCCCACCGGAAAGTGATTGTAACGTTCGGTTTTTAAAAGGAATTAACCTCGTAACCTCCATTGCCCATTGAATGATATCGTCATCTTCTTTTGTCAACTTGCTATAAGCACCCCGGTGTGGATACCTTCCAAATTCAATGAGTTCACCTACCGTCAAATCGAGTTGATGATCTTGCATTTGAGGAAGCATAGCAAGTTTTTTTGCTACATCTAGGCTTTTCATGGATCCCATCAATTGTCCGTCAAGGATAACCTCCCCGCTTTTCGGTGTAATCAAACGAGAGATAAGTCGGAGCAACGTGGATTTTCCAGATCCATTTGGCCCAATTAAACTAACGATTTCTCCTTCCTTGATATGTAAATCCACTGCTCCTAACTGAAAGGAAGAGGAATGTTCGAATAACACGTCTTTAGTTAGAAGCAAATGAGTCCCTCCTTCTTTGGATCATATATAAGAAAAATGGTCCGCCTAAGAATGCCAACAAAATCCCAACTGGCAACTCGATTGGATTAAAAGCACTTCGAGCAACTGTATCAGCTAATACAACGAGCAACCCTCCACCAAGTGCGGATGCAGGCAGTAAATAGCGGTAATCTCCGCCAATCATAATCCTCAATATATGTGGCACGACAAGCCCAACAAAACCAATTAAACCGGCTACGCTTACTGCAATTCCGGCAAGAAGTGTACTAAGAACAATTAGGAAAAACAGACTTTTTTCAACATTGTGGCCAAGTAGTTTTGCAACTTCATCACCAAGCCTTAAAATACGAATATGCCTGATTGCAAACAAAGATAATACTAGCGCTCCAACCGCGTAATAAATGATCATTTCAAATTGAATCCATCCTACGCCTCCAATGCCGCCCGCAAGCCATGGAAGTACCGTTTGCACACGGTCACTATATAAGAGCATGAGTGCACTCATAAATGCACCAATCACGGCATTAATTGCTACACCAACTAAAATAATCCGCACAGGCGAAGTGCCGCCTTTCCAAGAGAAAGAATAAATAATGAGCGCAGTGATGAGAGCTCCTATAAAAGCCGCTAAGGGCAAAAACATTATATATGCGGGAAAAATAATCATAATAGTCGTTGCGGCGAGTCCCGCTCCAGATGACACTCCGATAATCCCAGGATCAGCTAGTGGGTTTTTCATAACGCCTTGTAAAATAGCACCCGATACTGCAAGGCACATTCCAACAATCATACCGATTAAAACCCGCGGGAAACGTAACTCCCATACAATTCGTCTAGATAATGAATCATCGGAGTGGAAGAGTCCACTCCAAACTTCACTGAGCGTAAATGAAACAGGCCCAATCATTAAGCTCACCGTACATGCAAGTACAAGAAGAATACTAAAAGAAACGACTACAATTGTTCTCTTTTTTGCAAGAGGATGGATGTTTTCAGACGCTTGAACTTTTACTGCTACCATTTTATTTAACCGCCGCTAGATTTTCCTTCATCACCTCAAGCGCTTCCACTACTTTCGTTCCTGGGTTCGAGCCAAATAAATTCGAGGGTAGAACAAATACGTTGCCACTTTTCACAGCATCCAAGTTTTTCCACGCCGCATTTTTTTCCATTTCTCCTTCAAACGCCGCTTTTACCGCTTCAGGATCACCATGAGTGATCAGCATAACGACTTCTGGATTTCTTTCAATAATCTTCTCAACACTTAAACTTGCATATTGCGGATAGTTCTCTTCTTGTGGAAAATCGGATGCGATATTTTCCCCACCTGCTTTTGCCAACAAATCTCCTGTAAGGGAATTTGGAAGAGCAGCCAAATAAGTACCTGGTGCACCATATACTAATAATGTTTTCACTGGATCACCATTGACTTTTTCGCCATTTTCCACTTTTTCTGTAATTGTTTTATTAATAGTTTCAGCTTCAGCTTCTTTTTGAAATAGTTGTCCAAACAAACGAATCGTTTCTTGAATATCAGCGATTGAATTTGCTTTTGTATAAATAACTTTCGTTCCCTGTCGCTCTACATTTTCAGCATGTTGCTTGAAACTCATTGCCGCAGCTAAAACAGTCGGATGAACTTCCGCTAATTTCTCAAAGTTCGGCTGATGTGGATTACCGATTTCCGTAATGCTTTCTATCTCTTTCGCAACAGGTCCACTTGCCGTTGGACGGCCTGTCACATTAGCACCTAGTGCTATTAAAATATCTAAGTCTCCTGAATTTAAAGCTGCAATAGATTCTGGAGCACTTTCAAACGTAATACTTTCACCTGATGCATCTGTTACTTCAATAGCCGATGATACCTCTTCTTTTTTCTCTGTATCTTTTGGTGTTTCTTCCTTTGCTGTTTCTTGCTTTGCCTCTGCTTTATCACTATCAGTACCGCATGCTGCCAAAATGAGTAACAGTAGTACAGATAGTAAAAGTAATGTTGCCTTCTTCATTTCTCACTCTCCTAATCAATAATGATAATCATTCTCAACTATTTTCATTGTACTGATAACAATTCTCACTGTCAACGAGTTATTTGAAAATAAAAATAACAAATTGAAATTCCCCTCTAAACCTTATCCATTCAGATGTTGATAGTATTGAGTTCCCCAGTTCTTAAAATATAACTTTAGAATTTTGAATTTCGTACTTCGAGCTAAAATAACTCGCTTACTACAGGTCGAACCTTTAATCACGTTACTCTTTCTATTTGCCCTCATTTATGCGAGTTAAGATATTAATTAAAATACATAAAAACTTTAGTTTTTATGACGACTACTTTTACAATTTAATACGTCTGTTAATTAACCATATATTTGCATAAAATACTGGTGAGAAGGGCTGGATAACCTCCATTTTCACTGGACTATTTTCGGACCACTTTCGGCGAAATATTCATTCCTCCCCAGAGGTGGCCTAAGAAAAAAACCATAGAGAAAGCATCAGCCCCCAAAATTGCATCTTTGGCGCCTTTTCTCCGGCTAAGAAGCCAGCTATTCTTTCTTCCCCAAGAGCTCCAGTACTCTGGGTTCTTATGCATGTGAAGCCCGACGAATGAAGGACAACCATACGATTGCGGCCGGGGGGGATTAAGTTATTTTCTAGTAATTTTAGTTAATCAACAGACGTGATAATTTTAATATCAAATACATGAACGAAAGTTCGTCTAAATAAACTACTTTCAAGCAGACCACTGACAAAGATTTTGCAGATCTTATAAATAACAGCGATAGAATGTAAAAAAGAGCAAACTCGAAATGGGTGATACTAACCATTTCGAGTTTGCTCTTTTATTCTATAGAGACACCATTTCTATTAATTCCATAATCCTGCTTTTTCTAGCTTCTTTTTACCTCTAAAAGCTATGACGATTGCTACTACATTCATGACTAACATAGCTGCAATGGCATATAACACGAAACTATAGCTACCTGTTAGTTCAAAAACATAGCCATAACCTGGTAAAGCAACAATACCAGCGACTGCTAGTCCAATAACTGCAGAAGCGTATATTTGACTGTATTCTTTATTACCAAATATTGATGATGTTAAAAGTGGTCCTAACGTTCCAAGTGATGCTACTACAAAACCATAAATTCCGATTGCCAAATTAAACATCATTGCGTTTTCAGGAATAAATATTAGAATTCCAACTGGAACTAATCCTAAAAGCATGGCGAAAATCGCTGTATTTTTAGCACCAATCTTATCACTTAGTATACCAAAAGTTAAAGCTCCTATTAACACACCAATCTGCCAGCCTCCCATTGCATTTCCGGCAAACTTGATATCATAGCCCAATCCCACTGCGAAGGGTGCAACATGTTGTCCAAAACTACCAATAGATGTGATAAAGAAGAAGAAAATCAATAACGCATAAAACGCACTAGATTTTTTTGCTACTGCAGCAGTAACACCACTACTTGTAACTGTTTGGGTTGAAGTCTTTACCTTTGTATTCACTTCATTCATCCCGTATGGCTGCAAACCTTTTTGTTTTGGAGACATTCTAATTGTTAGTATTACGACAGGAATAACAATCGCCATTACGGCTACACCTAAAATGATATACGTATTTCTCCAGCCTTCACTGGAAATTAAGTTACCCGCCATTGGTTGAAGAATCGCTCCGAATGCGCCACCTGCGGCCACCATAATTCCCATTGCCAAGCCACTATGCTTTTTAAACCAATTATTGATGAGCACTGGACCCGCCATTTGCGTAACGAAAATAGAACCAATTGCCATAGGAATCGAGAACAAATACCAACCCCACACTGAATTCATTAGTCCAAACATCGCAAATGAACCTGCTTGTAAAATGATACTTACCACTAATAAAGTTCTAATATTATACTTCGCCATCATTTTGCCAGCTATTGGCAAAAATAGCATTGTAACAACGGATGAAATACTAAAGTATAAGGATAAACTGCCCATCCCAATACCAAGATCCTCCGTAACAGGTGCTAAAAATAATCCACCTGCAGTCGAAATACCGCCTTTTGCTAAACCTACCATAATAACTAATCCTAAAAGTATCCACCAAGCGTAGTGGATTTTTTTCTTCTTGCTCATGATGTGTCCCTCTTCTCTGTTGTAGTTGTTATTACTATCTATACTGGTCCTCGAAATTACTTTCGATTATAGCCACCACTTAGAATGATTACTTAATCAAACGCTCTGGGTAACTGGCTACTGTTGTACAAATGCCTTTTCCTTCAAGGGCACTCATACTAACTTTTTTTGAAACTAACGTAATTTTATTGAATCACCATCTACCATGATTGTTTGTCCAGTAATATAATCAGAATCTCCACTCGCCAAGAATACCGCAACTCGACCAATATCATCCTCAAGCTCACCTAGTCTTCTTAGTGATATTTTTGAAAGCATACCTTGATAATATTCTGGGTTTTCTTCTGCCCACTGAAGCATGCCAGGTGATTTAGCAATTGGCGCAATTATGTTTACATTTATACCAAATGCTCCAAATTCATTTGCTGCAACACGTGTATATACACATATTACCTCCTCCTAAAAACAGATTCAGTTAAAGTAACTTTTAATATATAGGTTACTTTATGTAACCACAATAACTCATTTATAAACATGTGTCAATACTATGACACAAAGTTTTTTATATGGACACTAAAGCTTTTTTTAGTAGGAATTATATGTTAAAATGAATCAACCTAAATAATTACCAGGTTATTAATTGTACTATAATGATTAGGAGGTACTCGTGATGACTAAACAAACCAACAAAGACGAAATATGCCATAAAGTAGAGGAATGCTACCATATCATAGGGAAAAAGTGGATGGGTTTAATCATCTATGCTTTGATGAAAGAACCAAAAAGATTTAGCGAAATCCACACTTTTATACCCGACTTAAGCAAGCGTATGCTTAATGAAAGAATGAAAGAACTTGAAGATGGCGGGATTGTTATACGAAACGTTATTACAGACCGCCCCGTCAGAACGGAGTACTCTTTAACCAAAAAGGGCAATGATTTAGGAACGGCTCTTCAATCCGTCGAAGACTGGGCTGAAAAATGGCTGTGACTTGTAGATTTATCCCCACTCTTTAATAAATTATGCCGGAAGCTTTCGTTAAAACATTCCGGATTCAGATTACTGAAATGTAAAAATATAAAACAAGAAGAAGGATTTACTCCTTCTTCTTGTTTGCCTTACTTCCAATGATTTTTTAAAAAACGGAAAAAAAACCTAACTCCACACCCTCTTCTGTCACAGCATTTTCAGCAAGTGAAAAATGCAGTTGCTTGAAAGAAAAGAATAGATGACTCTCTATAGAATTTGAAAGTGCCCGAAGAATCATAAACATCCCTACATCAGGTACCTGATGTAGGGATGTTTGTGATTTGGTGAATCGCCTCAATACGAAAGTGAGCATTCATTTATTGTATGAGTTTGCTTCCTAGTTAACTGGGTCCAGAGTTATCTAGCCCCTTATTATCAGTCCCAAATATCGATATTTCTCCACACTTAATTAACAGACAAGATTGAATGATCTATTTACAATTCGCACTAAGAGTGCTATTATTTTTAAAAATCAAATGCGTTGAAGAGAAGAGTAGCTAACGTTCATTCTTTGCAGAAAGCTCCGGTTGCTGAAAAGGAGTAAGAATGCGTTATCGAAACAAGTCTCTGAGCATCACTTCGGAACCAAAATGGGGGATGGAGTGACAGGAGCTCCTGTTATAGAGCCAGGGTATACGCATCTATTTGCCGTACCTGATAAGGTTACGATGGAAACATCGTAATAAACTGGGGTGGCACCACGATTGATACAATCTCGTCCTCAAGACTTAAGGTCTTGGGGGTGGGATTTTTTTATTGTCAAAAAAATGAATGGTAGAGGAGGAAAATCAAATGAGGCTTGTGAACGTAGTGAAATCTTGGAAGTATCCTTCGATGTTGTTAGCTGGAATTGGCATATCCAATGTGGGTGGCTGGATTTATTTAATTGCGCTTAATTTGATCATCCTTGAGAAGACAGGCTCTCCGCTTGCGGTGGCTGCCCTTTATATTCTTAAACCTTTGGCTACATTATGTACAAATTTTTGGTCCGGTAGCATGATAGACCGGTTAAATAAGCGAAATTTAATGGTCACTCTTGACCTGTTTCGTGCGGTATTTATCGCTACCTTGCCTCTTCTTTCTTCTCTTTGGTCGATCTATCTAGTCGTTTTTGTGATTAATATAGCAAGTTCTATGTTTGAACCGACATCCATGACTTATATTACAAAACTAATCCCCCCTAAGGATAGAAAACGGTTTAATTCATTACGCAGTTTAATCGATTCTGGAGGCTTTCTAATTGGGCCAGCTATAGCGGGATTTTTATTTATCATCGGCACACCTATTTTCGCCATCTACATGAACGCCATTGCTTTATTATTATCAGGATTAGTCACTATGATGATGCCCAACCTTGAAAGACACATACGGGTTACTAGTAAGGATGAAAAATTATCTTTTGAAGTAGTGAAGAAAGATTGGACCATTGTGTTGAGTTTTAGTCGACGCTACGCCTATGTCATGTTCATTTACTTCCTTTTTGGCTGCGTGATGGTCATGGCTACAGCCATTGACTCACTTGAAGTGGCATTTTCTAAAGAGGTCCTTTCTTTATCGGATAGTGAATATGGTTTTTTAGTCAGCATAGCAGGAGCGGGGATCGTAATGGGTGCAATTATTAATGCGATGATTGCTACTAAATCATCAACTTCTTTGCTAATTGGTTTAGGTTCCCTATTCGTTTCTGTCGGCTATATAGTTTACGCTTTTTCCACTATCTTTTTCATGGCAGCTATTGGGTTTTTCATTCTTTCATTTTCTCTCGCCTTTGCGAATACAGGCTTCCATACATTTTACCAAAACAATATCCCTGTCAATGTAATGGGCAGAATCGCAAGTATTTACGGCTTAATTGAAGCTTTTTTAATCATACTTGCAACGATTATAGCTGGCGTGGCAGCTCAACTCATTTCTATTCAGTATGTTGTTATTGCAGGGACATTCGTGATGTTGGTGATATCCATAACACTGTTCATTTCTAACATCCACCCTTCAAGGGCAAATCTCTATTCAAATTCCTCCGTAGATCGAACATAATCTTGGGATTAATATCCTTTATTCACAAAATCACTGGATAGTTCTCTCTTATTGTGCAAGATTGATTGCCGAATAACCTTTTCAATTCTTCACATACTATTAATATGAATTTACATTATTTTCATACTAGATTAACAATTTCACTTTATAGTTACCTTTGATAGTAGAAAAAATAGGAGGTTTTATATTGATGAAAAAGCAGTTATTTAAAAAAGTTATCCCCATCGCAGTTCTTTCTACCGTTTTGGTCGCAAGTTTGTTCGATACGATCACTAATCCAAGCGTCCAAGCAAATGAAGCAGAATTAAACAACAATGCTGAGATCAAAAATGTGATTTTCCTCATTGGTGATGGAATGGGCGTTTCCTATACTTCAGCTTATCGTTACTTGAAAGATGATCCTACAACATCTTTTGTTGAGAAGACAGAATTCGATAATTATCTTGTCGGTCAGCAAATGACTTACCCAGAAGATCCTGACCAAACGATAACGGATTCGGCTTCTGCGGCAACCGCGATGTCTGCAGGTGTAAAAACATATAACGCTGCGATTGCAGTGGATAACGATAAATCTAATGTGAAAACTGTTTTGGAGGCTGCAAAAGACACAGGCAAATCAACTGGACTTGTTGCTACCTCAGAAATCACCCATGCAACACCTGCTGCATTTGGCGCTCACAATGAAAACCGTAAGAATATGGATGCAATTGCCAATGATTATTACAATGAATTAATTAATGGTGAGCATAAAATCGATGTCCTTCTTGGCGGAGGTAAATCAAACTTTGAGCGCTTAGATGTCAACCTTACAGAATCCTTTAAAAATGACGGATTTAGCTATGTAACTACTAAAGAAGATCTCTTAAACGATACTAACGATCAGATTCTTGGTTTATTTGCTACTAGTGGGCTTCCTAAAATGATTGATCGTCCAGATGATATCCCCTCACTTGAAGATATGACTACTACAGCAATCGACCGCTTAAGTAAAAATGACAAAGGTTTCTTCCTTATGATTGAAGGTAGCCAAATTGACTGGGCCGGCCATGATAATGACATTGTTGGTGCAATGAGTGAAATGGAGGACTTCGAAAAAGCCTTTAAAGCAGCTATTGAATTTGCGAAAAAAGATAAGCATACGCTAGTCGTAGCAACCGCTGATCATTCAACTGGTGGATTTTCTATTGGCGCAGATGGTAATTATAATTGGCTCAGTGATACTATCAAAGCCGCAAAGCGTACACCTTCCTTCATGGCAAACGAAATTAGTAAAGGTGCAGATGTAGAGGCAACTTTAAAAAATTATATTGATCAGGATCTATTGCCTTTGACAGAAACTGAAATCGAATCTGTTATAGCTGCTGGTGAAAAAGCCAGTGATATCAATAACACAATCAAAACTATTTTTGACAAGCGCTCATATACTGGATGGACAACGGGCGGACATACCGGCGAAGACGTTCCAGTATATGCATTTGGTCCATCTAAAGATCGTTTTGCCGGATTACTAGATAATACAGACCATGCACAAATTATATTTGAAATTCTAGGTGCGAATAAAAATAAGTAATCACCGACAGAATCCGTTGCTTAAGAAAGCAGCGGGTTCTTTATATTAAGACAAGCTTTTGGCGCCTGAAGCTAAGACACTTTTCCCTTTCTAAAAAGTTATATTTCCTTATTTTAAAAACGTCTTTTTATAATAATATGATGTAGTTTGTAACAATCTTCTTGCGGTATCTTGGTTAATATCCCGCAAATCGGGCATATTATCATGAACAAAAAAATTAGGAGGAGGAGTACATGATGAACAAAATGGCCATGGCAGCACTTGGACTCGGCGCAGCCTATTTAATGAGAAATAAAGACGCCAGGGACAAACTGATGAAACAGGTTGAATCGTTCGCAGGTACAAATTCCACAAAAAACAAATCGCAAAACAACTCGTAATTTTTTTGTACACAACTTCACGAAAAAACTTCTTCACAAAAACGGCAACCCATAAATAGGTTGCCGTTTTTGCATTTAAAATAACAATTAAGCCCATTAATTCACAACCGTGTTGCGACGCTCAGTGAACTTCACAATTTGGATGCTCACTTCGTAAAGCAATACCATGGGGATGAGCACAATGAGCTGACTCACAAAATCTGGCGGTGTAATCAATGCAGACACGATCGCGATAGCAAGATACGACCATTTCCGTACGTTTTTCATCGACTCCGCAGTAAGCAATCCGATTGCTGCCAAAAACATCGCAACAATTGGCAACTCAAACAAGATTCCAATTGGCATCGTTGTCATGAGCAAAAAACTGATGTACTCCTGCGCCGACACCATTACGTTAAAATTTATCGCACCTAACGAAACTAGAAATTTATAACTTATAGGATTGACGATAAAATAACCGAATGCCACCCCCAGAATGAATAGCAGAAACATAACTGGCGAGTATAGACTGAGAAACCGGCTTTCCCGTTCGTTTAATCCTGGTTTTACGAACTGCCATAGAAAGTGACAGAGAAATGGTATAGATAAACCTAATGCAAGAGCTGTTGAAATCGACATATAAAACTTCACGACTTCCATTGGACCAAGAATGACCAACTCATAATCACGAGTAATATACGGGAACCAAAGATTGATACTCGAAAATACCGCGATTAGGAAAAACAGGAAAACAGCCGCACTTTTGACGAGCTGTTTTCTAAGATCCGTGAGGTGGTCCACAAGAGAAGGATCATTTTCTGGATCTGGTCGATTTCCTTTAATCTTTATCATACTTACGCTACTTCCAACTTCAATATCTACTCTGTCTTCCTTAGTTACAGCCTGAGATTTATCAAGTGGGCCTAAATTTTCACTATTACGATTTCCATATGGATCCATACTCTCACCTGCTTATAGTTGGTCCTTTTTCTTTATTTCATTCGGAGCTGGTTCTTCATCTGTCATAATGTCCTTCGCCGACTTTTTAAATTCCGCTAGTGTCTTCCCTACTGCGGCTCCTACTTCAGGTAATTTTTTCGGCCCGAACAAAATTAAAACAATAACAAGGATGATGATCAAACCAGGTACGCCAATACTTGCTAAACTCATTGCATAGGACTCCCTTCATTTTCAAACAAGTAATCAACCATTATGTGGAAAATACCCAGCACCGACGACAAATAATTTTTTCTGTATCTCAGTGCTGCAGATAATTCATCCGGGCTTACTCCAATGATTTACCCTCACGCAATATGTGTCTTCTGATACGGGACGATATCGTAATTCTTCAGCGGATTCTCGGCCATGGCCGTCTTCGTACGCATCTTTGTAGTCATCAGCCATCATTTATCCTCCTCTGAACTTTTATCTATTTATATAATGATTTCTAGAATAAGCATGCCGGTTCTAACGTATTTTTATACAGTGTCACTTGATATATTTGATTAATTCACTCCCCCTATCCGTATCTCGATGTATAATGACTAAAATGAAATATGAAAGGGGTATCCATCATGGAACGTCTTCTATTACTTTTTTTCCTAATCATTCTTGCAGGTTGCACCAAGGAAACATATCCAGTTCAAAATCATGTGTCCGCTGAAAAAATTGTAACTCAGCTGAGTTCACCATGGTCAATTGACAATGACGGAAAGTATTTTTTCATTTCTGAGAAAGGGGGAACGATTGCTAAAGTCGGACAAAATCAAAAGTTAAAACGCGAAAATGTTTATCTTTCAGCCCCTTTATCAGGAGCTGCTGAATCCGGATTACTGGGTTTTGTTTTGGATAAAAATTTTCATGAATCACGTATGGCATACGCCTACTACACGTATGATTTAGAGGGTGAACCGGTTAATCGGATTGTGACGTTGTATTATGACGAAGACTCATGGCACGAAAAAGACATCTTGTTAGACAGTATCCAATCAGGCCCGTTCCATCATGGCGGTCGCCTAGCGCTCTCTCCAGACAATTTTTTATACGCAACGATTGGGGATGGAGCGAATCCTGACTCCGCACAAAATCCGAATTCATTCAACGGGAAAATCCTTCGGTTAAATGAAGAAAACACCTTTGAAATTATTAGCTCTGGGCATCGAAATCCTCAAGGACTCGCATGGGATGAAAATGGAGTTATGTATGCTTCAGAACATGGTCAATTTGCGAATGATGAAGTGAATGTGATTAAAAAGGGGAACAATTATGGTTGGCCTATAATTGAGGGTGAAAAATCGAAAGTTGGCATGGAAATGCCACTCCTTACATCCGGTTCAGATGAAACATGGGCACCATCCGGTATGACATTTCATAATGGGTTGCTATACATTGCCGCACTTCGAGGCGAGGCGATTCTTGTCATTGATACGAAAAGTGGTGAAGTAATTAAAAAGATAGAGGGATACGGCCGTATTAGAGATGTGTTTTCGGACGGTGAATCACTTTACTTCATTACAAATAATACCGACGGACGTGGAAATCCTTCAGCCGAGGACGATGTTTTATACCGGTTGGTGGGAACTAGCTAGATGCATCGAAACTTTCCAACTGTAGATCCCAATTCTACTTTTCCTTGTCACCTTTCCTGACTCTCAGAATGATTTCATATGGATCCAATCATATAAGATCTTACAAAAAAACCACCCAGTAATAGGCGGTAGCCGAACGTCTTCCGATTTATTTTTCTTCCCATTCTTTAATACGTTTTTTCACTTCAGATTCCACATCTTCAAGATCCATATTATGATCTTCCTGATGGGGCTGCATTTGAAACCAGTTCACTTCATCGTCTTTAAAATGTCCTTGGTATTCCTTCCCATCCAACGTTAACTCAAAATGCAACGTTTCATATTGCGTATCTCCAAGTATTTCTTTCCGCACACTAAAACTCTCGATCATCTCTTCACCTCCATTTAATCGCTTTGAATAGTCAGACTGTCTTAACATGCACACTTTTGGATGATTTCTTACTTGAATATAAAAATTTAATTCAAGCAGCAGAATTTGACGACATAGAATCCTGCTGTGGAATAACGACAGCGCTAAACATCCTACAATGTTTACTAAATTCGCTGTCAGGTATATAGTTATATAATTAACCAATTGGGGGTTTTATAATGAGTAATAGTTTTTCCGACAAATTCAAAGGTGCTGTAAACAAAGTAAAAGGTGAAGTGAAAGACAAAATCGACAATGCAATGGATAACGATAAGGTCGACAAGTTTAAAGGTCAAGCACAGGATAAATTTGGTGAAGTGAAAGACAAAATCGGCAATGCGATGGACAACGATAAGGTCGACAAGTTCAAGGGTCAAGCACAAAATAAGTTTGGTGAAGTGAAAGACAAAATCGGCAATGCGATGGACAACGATAAGGTCGACAAGTTTAAAGGTCAAGCACAGAATAAGTTTGGCGAACTAAAAGACAAATTCACAAATAAAAAGTGACTTTACAAGAACAGCTCCGCACTATAAACTTCAAATGAACTCCGAAAATAAATCCTCTAGCGAAGAAAACTGGTTCTAAAAAAACGCACGTCGCCTGATGCCTAGATACTGTTCCGTATCGAACAACACATACTTTCTTATCCTCTAAAAAAGAAGTACTCTCTTCAGGTTCAGTAAATATAGGGGCTTCCTTTCAAATCGACTTTTACCGACAAATTACATCTTTTAACTATTGAAGCAATAAGAAGGACATATGCGCCTAGGTCAGAAGCGCCAAGTATAAGAGGGAAAAGGAAGGCAACAAGGAGGGATGCAGTTCAATCCCTTCTTGTTGCCTTCCCTGCATCCCGCGGGCATGACGTGGCGTTCTTTGCCTGCAATAGATGCAGTTAATCCTTCCTCCGCGGTGGAGCTCGACCCTATTTTATGTTGCGAAAATTATTCTTTCTTACATTTTGAAAAAGCCACTTTTTAAAGGTAAACAGCTTTTTGTATTTACCGTAAAATTCCGTCAATAACACAAAACGTACTGACAGACTTTTTGTTGCCCACTTAACTTCCTCCGCAAAAAACAGTCTTTTTTCGTATATATTTATGTATTATGGCAAGTATATGTACTAGTACGGAAAAGGAGTGGTTCATTAATGGATATAAAAGACAACATCGCAAAAGAACTATCAAAGATCGATGCCGAAAAAACCGACCAAATACTAGAAAACTTCAACCGTTTCAAACAATTCCTTTCAGAAAAAATATCCAAAGGTGAAAACCTTGGTCTAAATGATGAACAGCTTGCAAAAACGACAGAGTATGTCGCAAACTATTTAGCAAAACACGAAGAACCACGGAATAGTGAAGAAAATCTTCTACAAGAACTTTGGAAAGCCGGATCAAAAGAAGAACAGCATACACTGGCTCATATGCTATTGAAAATGGTTCGACAAACCTAAAGCCGAAAGGAAGATGGTTTAGATGACTAAAAAGAAGCCACTCAAGGATAATCCAGGAGAGCTTCGGATAGAAAAAGAAATCCGTGACGATATGAAGTTTGTCGATTTCATTCCGCTCGAAGAATTAAAACTGAAAATATCAAAAGAGAAACAGCATCCTCTTACAGAAAATGTTGTATCGAGCGAAGAAAATTTACCAAAGCCCTAAAAAAGCTGTGCTCAATTCACTTATTTGTGAATCGAGCACAGCTTTTTATTATTGTTTCAATAGGTCCAGTGGTGTACTAATTCCTAGCAGTGTCTCTTCCAGACTTCCCTTTCCGACTTTTTAAAGTAGTATTCAACTTGTAGACGGAAAGTTCCCTTTTTATAAATCAACACGTATTTCATTGTTTATATGGAAATAAATGTCGATGAACGTCGCATTTCCCGGGAAATCATTTCATCTGTCATATCCTCTGCAAGTCAAATGACCTTTTTGCGAATTAGACCACTAATGGTTATTTACACTGTCGTTTTGGCCGCGTTTCGTTTCGACATGAATATGCCAAAAACTATCAGTATGACGATGAGTAACATTGTAAGTCCGGAACTCATCCAAAAATGCGACATATCGACTTCTGACTGAAACCAATAGGATGCATACATCGACAATTTCCACGGCGACACAGTCCAATACGTACCGATAAGCGCATCCACAATCTGCAAGACGAGTGCAATTAAAATTGCAAGTCCCGCTGCCCCGCCTGTCGGAAGCCATGCACTTAATGCCAAAACAACCGTGACGACAAAGACAAGCCATAAACTATACGTTGCAACAAATGCGAATAATTCCCTTGCATCTACATGGTTAAAGAGGATTTCAATATAATACCAAGCAGCCATAAAACCAAACCATACGCTTCCAAGTACAATTCCATTAACGACAATCCATTTACTCATAAAGTAATTTCGGAATGACATCGGGCGGACATAGAGCAATGTGGCAGTTCCATTTTTCCGCTCTCCTGAAATTGTCCCCATGAAAGCCAGAATAATAATGAGAATTCCGATCAATTGATATTGTCCCAGTAATGACTGAAAGATATCTTCTCCCTTGAATTCTGGCCATTGGAATTCAGCTTCTGCCGGCATATTACCAACACTTTTCATGATTTCCGGTAGAAAGTGATTCGTTACGGGCTCCAATATACCCAAAATAATAAACACGAGCGGAATCCATAATATTTTGAAATTCCTTGTATGCTCACGCCATTCTTTCTGCAATAGTGTGCTAAATCCATTCATTAGACCACCGCAACTTTCATGAAGATTTCTTCAAGGCTCGCCGTCTGCCATTCAACTTTTCGCACTAAAAAATCGCCTGCGCTTAACACAGATAGGACCGATGACATTTCAACCTCTTCCGACCGAACGTCAATCGAAACGGTCAACTCTTTTGATGTCACTTGCCATTTAGTCACTTCCATAAATCGCAGCAACTCTTGCATCCCTTCGAATTCGATGACTATTCGAGGTTCCGCATAGCGTGCTCGTACGTCATCAAGTGAACCATGTTCAACAAGTTTCCCCAGCCGTAAAAACAGCAACTGATCTGTCATTTCTTCCGCATCGTTTAAAATATGAGTTGAATATAAAATCGTCGTTTTTTGTTGTAACTCTTTCAACAAATCCATCACTTGTCGACGTCCAACTGGATCGAGTGCAGATACCGGCTCATCTAGTAGCAATAGTTTTGGTTTATGAACAATTGCCTGCGCAAGCCCTAAACGTTGTTTCATACCTCCAGAAAAGGTACCTATTTTTTTGTTCACGGCTTCCCCTAGACCTACAAATTCCATTGTTTTTTTTGCTTCCATTGTTGCTTGTCTAGTTTCCACCCCACTTAGCCGTGCAGCCATTTCAATAAATTCTAGCGCAGATAACCAAGGAAAGAACTTCGGATATTGTGGAAGAAACCCGATAATTGACCGGATATCTTGTTTTGCACTTCCTTGAAACTGAATAGATCCACCTGTTGGTGAAACTAACCCTGCAAGCATAGACAATGTAGTAGTTTTTCCAGCCCCATTCGGCCCTATTAAAGCCGTCGCCGTATGTTCTTCAAGTTCGAACGAAACAGCATCTACTACATTGGTGGTACTATATTTCTTCGTCAAATTATTTACTTGGAGCAAAGCTGTCATACTTGCCGCCTCCCAAAGATGAAGTACAGAATTGGTCCAATCAAATTGCCAAGGATGATAATAAAAATCCACATGATAAATGGACCGTTCGTCCGTCGATGACGAATGACGTCCACGAGTGCAACAATCATCAAGATGAATTGTAATACAATTAACGGCATAATGAGATTCCAAGGAATATCCGCGAGCTCAGACATAAACTTCACAACCTTTCTAATTGTTAAAGGTAAATTCAGTATATCAACACTGTTCTATATTGTATATAACAATCATCTGAGATATGACAACATTACTAAAATATTTATGGAGCATGAGGGTTTATCATCGCTATACCTAACTCCTTAAATGAAAAACTGCAAACATGAGGGCATCGGTATTTCTCAATAAAATAATTACCAGTATACAGAAAAAGACTACCCAAATATTAGGTAGTCTTCAATCAAATCTCTATTTTATTTGTTCTTCTTCCCACTCTTGAATACGTTTTCTTACTTCAACTTCCAATTCTTTAAGCTTCCTTTCATCAATTTCTTGATCAGGGTGCATTTGAAACCAGCTTACTTCCCCTTCTTTATATAGACCTTGATATTCCTTATCGTCAAATGTCAACTCAAAGTGTAACGTTTCATTTGGTGTATCCTCAAATAATTCTTTCCTTACATTAAAGTTTTCTATCATCTCTTCATCTCCTCCAATTTTTCTACTTTAAAGTTTCTTTTATTATCCCCATCCTAAGTAGTTCAGGTTTGATTTCCTTAATGATAGGGAGTATTTCACGCCACTGTATTTGGCAATGATGATTGTTTCGCAACAGCTTTCCTGTTGGCCGGAGATAAAACACGTTCGAGCCACCCCATAAAGAGATCCGCGATGACCGCCATTAATGCGGTTGGAATTGCTCCAGCCAATATAATAGATGCTCCATCTGTCACATTCGTTCCGCGAATAATAATGGAGCCGAGTCCCCCACCACCTATGAAAGCTCCAATTGTCGCCACACCGATTGCGATAACAAGAGCTGTCCGCAAACCTGCCATGATAACTGATAACGAAAGTGGAAGTTCAACCATAAACAACATTTGCGTCCGCGTCATCCCCATTGCACGACCAGCTTCTAAAATAGGTTTTTCAACGCTTTTTATACCTGTGTACGTATTTTTTATAATAGGTAGCAACGAGTATAAAAATAAACTCATTACGACCGTGTTAGGTCCAAGACCCATCGCCAGCATCAGAACAGCAAGCATTGCTAGTGCCGGAATTGTTTGAATAATATTCGTTACCGATAACACCCATCCACTCAATTTACCGTATCGTGCAATAAGTATACCAACTGGAATCCCAACAAGCGCTGCGAACAAGACCCCGTATGCAGACATAAGGAAATGTCTAACAAACTGATCCCACACGTATGTGCCATTCATTGTGTAATACGACCAAAGTTCTTGTAACGTTTCCATTTATTCACCCCCCGTGATTCAGTTGAAGTAATTGTTTTCATCCAAAAATTCTTGTGCTACGATTGCAGGTTCTTTTTTATTAACATCCGCCTCGTAATTTAAACGTGTCATAGTTGCTCCATCGATTTTACCTGCGAGTTTTTTCAGGATTACATCAATTTCCGGGTGCTTTTCGATAACATCCTTTCGTGTCACAGGTGAACTTTCATAAGGTGGAAAAAACTGCTTGTCGTCTTTAAGCGTTTTTAAGTTAAATGCTTTCAAACGTCCGTCCGTGCTATAGGCTAAAACGACATCCATCTTACCACTATTCACTGCTTGGTAGACGAGCCCGAGAGACATAGGCAATGCTTCTCCGAATTCAAATCCATATGTATCGACGAACCCTTCATAACCATCCCCCGCTCTGTTCAACCATGAGTTGTCTACACCGAGCGTTAAATCACTAGCTATTTTTTCTATATCCGAGACAGTTTCAAGTCCTTCCTTTTCAGCAAGGGCAGCTGTTACTGTAAGCGCATATGTATTTTGGAAGCCGTATGAATCATACCAAACCTGGTCAAATCGTTTATCAAACTCTTCCTGGACCAGCGCCATTGCTTCTTCCGGATCTGCCAGTGGTTCCTCTTTCAAAATACTCGATATATCCGTACCCGTGTAGCGTGCAGCCGTAATATCTACTTGTCCGCTCGTCAATGCCTGATGTTGAATAATTGATGTCCCTAAATTTTCCACCATTTCAACATTCAAATCGGTTTCTTTTTCAATCATTAGCCGAATCATGTGACCCAGTGTCGATGTTTCCGTACTGGTAAGTGTTGCAATGCGAATTGTATCATCGCCTCCTCCAAGGCCTGGAAGTGAACAACCCCCGATTAGCAGGCTAGCAGCCAGGATTGGAAGTACCATTATTTTTTTATTTTTTCCGAACACTTTTTCCCCTCCTTAAGAAACCACTTTCCTACTTTCTTTAATTCCTTTTGGCGTAGCGAAAGATTCAAAACGACCGAGCAGGATATCAACTAGCAGTGCAAGCAACGTAACTGGTAGTGCACCAGCTATAATCAAGTCTGTCCGAAACAGATTCAGACCATCAAAGATAAAGTCACCAAGACCGCCTCCACCAATGAAAGAAGCAAGTGTTGCCCATCCAATAAGGTAAACTGCAGATAGTCTTATGCCAGCCATAATAACAGGAACTGCAAGCGGAAGTTCAACGTTCATGGTGCGTTCAAGCGCCGTCATTCCCATTCCCCTACCCGCCTCCACGAGGTCCTGATTGACCTCTTTCACGCCAATAAATGTATTTCTAAGGATTGGCAACATCGAATAAAGGAACAATGCAACAATTGCGGGTGTTTTTCCAATTCCCAAAAGCGGTATGAAGAATGCCAGAATCGCAAGACTAGGAAATGTTTGGATAACTCCGACCACGCCCAATACAAAACCAGCTATCTTCGGAACTTTTGTAAGCATTATTCCAAGTGGTACTGCAACGAGAATTCCAAGTAAAAGTGCTATAAAAGATATGTATAGATGTTCCCAAGTCTTCGTTGCAATCTGACTCCCATACTCTGAGAAAAATTCAATCAGTCCGTTCATTTAAAAACCTCCTTTACACTTGACCTAGTGTTTGCTCTTCGCCTTCTCCCCAAATGGAATCATAGACGATGTCCACAAGGTTAGTCCTTGTTATCAAGCCGACCAAACGGCGATCTTCGTCGACAACGGCTACGTATTTCAATCCCCGTATAAGAATATTACGCGTTGCTTCACGAAGAAGCGTATCTTCATGGACAACGGTCAATTCCGTAGACATGACTTCCTGGACCTGCGTTTCCATATTGCGGCCCCTGTCTATCATCTCGACATTGAGCAGACCTTTCAGTACATTATTTTCGTCAACGACAAGAAGTGAATCCACACGTCGCTCTCGCATAAGCTGAACTGCTTTAGACAGTGTTCCTTCCATTTGGAAAGAGATAGGGTTGGGATTCATGATTTGTCCCACCGTCTGGATATGTTGTTGAGCTTGTAATAGACGGTCTTTACCAATGAAATCCTCTACGAACTCATTGGCTGGATTTCTCAAAATTTCATCTGGAGTTCCCATTTGCACAATTTTCCCGTCCTTCATAATCACGATGCGATCTGCGAGCTTAATGGCCTCATCCATATCGTGGGTAACAAAGATAATTGTTTTCCCTAGTGTCCTTTGAAGATGTTTGAACTCCGCCTGTAACGAGTCACGGGTAATTGGATCGAGCGCACCAAAAGGCTCGTCCATAAGAATAAGGGGAGGATCAGCAGCTAATGCACGAAGTACACCGATACGTTGTTGTTGCCCACCACTTAGTTCATGTGGGTAGCGATCAAGGAATTCTTTCGGCATATTGACAAGTTCGATTAACTCATCCGCCTTGTTGTTTCGCTCCTCAACCGACTTCTTCATAAGGCGCGGTACGAGCGCAATATTTTCTCGAATGGTCATATGTGGGAATAGACCAATTTGCTGAATAACATAACCAATTGAACGCCGCAATTGCACGATGTTCTTTTCCATTATATTTTCCCCATTGATCAATATCTTTCCCTCTGTTGGCTTAACTAACCGATTGATCATTTTCATAGTTGTCGTTTTTCCGCAACCACTCGGACCGATAAAGACGATAAATTCACCTGCATTGATATGTAAATCTAAGTTATCTACAGCTTTTTTACCACCAGCATAAATCTTTGACACATTTTTAAATTCAAGCACTCATTTCGCCCCCTAATAAATGTTCCACAACCTACTTTTATGTATTCAGAACGAATACCCTTTTAATTCATTACCCTTTTTAATTGATTTTCAAACATTACTAGTGATAGTTTGTTTATAATACTCAATTAGCAAGACAATTATATGCATTATGAAAGTTGTGAAATCCACTCTGTTCTCGCCATGTATATGCAATGGGTACAGTAAGTACTTCAATGATTGAAACAACAAAAAAGCAATCAAATATGCCGTCTTTACGACATACTCAATTGCCTTTTTACAGGTATAAACCTTTTCATAAAATAGATTAAGCCTTTCATCCTCACTCTGGATCCATTTAGCACTTCTCTTTATCCACCAAAATTAAGCAACTACTAATTTGATCAAACTGTAGAGCTCCTTACAGGGTTGTAATTGGGTTACTGTTGTTCATCCGTCGCGCTCTAAATTCACAGGTACACGAAATGCTTAAGCTTTTAGGGACGAAGGAATAGATGGCTTACTATTATAGAAGAAACGCATTGTTTGACGTGCTAAAGTGCTTCAATTATATCATCAGGCAATTTCAAACTTAATAGAAAAGGAGCTATTCTTTCATTCTGCAAAGCAATTCGAAACAGGATTACCAAGGAGGAATGAACTGCAATTCCTCCCCAATGGTGTTGTTGGAAGTGACGGAGTCATATTCAACAACATTTAAACCCGAGTAAAGATGTAGTAAGCGTTTCGTGTAATAAAATGATATATCAACAGACCTGTGAATCTAGTTAAGTTCTAGGTGCCTCCATCATGTTTAACGATTCTTTAACCGGGTATATATTCTTTAACATAAATAAAATGGAGGTTTTACAATGACTAACAATGGTTTCTCAGACAAAGTAAAAGGGACAGTGAATAAAGTTAAAGGCGAGACAAAGGATCAAATAGGTAACGCTACAGATAACAGCTCCCTGCAAGCTGAAGGCAAGTTCGATAAATTGAAGGGTAAAGCACAAAATAAAGTCGGAGAACTAAAAGATAAGCACTCCGATAAAGATAAATATTAATCTAAAAAAACAGCTGTTTCCATTGGAAGCAGCTGTTTTTCTATCACTATAAGTACATTTACCTGAAGGCTAGTAAGGACCCATCACTAACTATGACTAGTTCCTAGATTTCCCGACCGATGTAGTCAGCTAGTTATAAAATCTGTAAATTAGTCATTAATGGCCAAGATAAGCCTTTTTAATCGTATCATCTTGCAGTAACTCTTTCGCGTTGCCGCTCGCGACCACTTTACCTGTCTCAAGAACATAGCCATAGTCTGCAACTTTTAAAGCCTGCCGCGCGTTTTGTTCAACAAGTAAAACAGTCGTTCCCGCTTCATTGATCTCTTTAATAATTTTAAAGATATCCGCAACAATTAACGGAGCCAGTCCCATCGATGGCTCGTCCAGTAGAAGTAGTTTTGGTTTAGACATAATTACTCGCGCAATCGCCAACATTTGTTGTTGTCCGCCAGAAAGCGTACCACCTAGCTGAGATTGTCTTTCCCTTAGTATCGGGAACCGATCCATCGCCTTTTCAAGATCAGTATTTACTTCATCATCATTTCGATGATAGGCTCCCATTTCCAAGTTTTCTAAAACAGTCATGGAAGCTAAAATACCTCGTCCTTCTGGAACTAATGCTAACCCTTTTCTTAAAAGCTGATCAGGTCGTAGTCCAGTTACATCCTTACCCAGATAATGAATGCTACCTTCTTTTGGTTTCAACAACCCTGCGATCGTATTCATCATCGTTGTTTTCCCAGCACCATTTGCACCAAGGATAGTTACAATCGTTCCCTCTTTAACTGTTACGTCAACACTTCTCAATGCCTGGATCTTATCATAAAAGGTACTGACATTCTGTAGTTTAAGCAAGCTCATCTTCCTCCTCAACCCCGAGGTAGGCTTCAATTACTTCTTTATTGTTTTGAATACTGCTCGGTGTGCCTTCTGCAATTTTCTTTCCAAAGTTCAATACAACAATGCGACTACAAATTCGCATAACAAGCGGCATATCATGTTCGATTAATAAAATAGTTATATTTAGCGCTTGAATTTTCTTGATCAAATCAAATAAATCATTTGTTTCTTTTTCATTCATTCCTGCAGCTGGCTCGTCAAGTAGCAATAATTGAGGTCTACTTGCCAAAGCTCTTGCAATTTCCAATCTACGTTGTTGACCGTAAGATAGATTTTTCGCAATGGTATGGCCGAATTCTAATAATCCAACAATTTCTAGAATCTCATCCGAATTTCTTAATACATTTTCCTCTTCTTGCTTTTGATACTTTGTCCGGAATACGCTTTGTAAAACACCCGTAGTTAGGCGACAGTGATTTCCTACCATCACATTTTCACGAACAGTTAGCTCTGAAAATAGCCTGATATTTTGGAATGTACGACAGATTCCCTGTTTCGTAATTTCATGTGGTTTCAAGCTTGAAAGCGACTTTCCCATGAATGCAATTTCACCAGAACTAGGAGGAAACATGGCGGTAATCATATTGAACATTGTTGTTTTACCTGCACCGTTCGGCCCTATCAAACCCAGTACTTCTCCTTGTTCTATTGAAAAGGAAACATCCGTCAAGGCTTGAATCCCACCAAAGTTTTTACTTATCTTTTTTATTTCCAGTACCATGTTTTCCCTCCTTCTTCTTTAATCTTGGACGTTTAATCCAACTGATGACATTCATATCAATAAGCCCCTGAGGTCGGAATGCCATCATAAGTACAAGGAGGGCACCGTAAATCATGAAGCGATATTCGCTGATGACACGTAGAAACTCTGGCATTGTTGAAAGGAAAATGGCACCAAATATCGGCCCCCAAATAACTTCACTCCCACCAAATATAGCGAAGATCAGAATTTCAACAGCTCGATGATAACCAAAATCCGACGGACTAATATACGCCGTTAAATGCGCATATAATGCCCCTGCAAATCCAGCCAGTAGCGCACCTTGGCCGAATGCTAGAATCTTATAGTATGTAATGTTAATGCCCATTGCTTCCGATGCCTCTTCATCCATTTTAATAGAAGCAAATGCACGCCCTATTCTAGAATTATTCTGTCTAATAAAGAACCAAATAACTCCTATAGTAATAATCAGTAACACAAGAAAAACTGACAAACTTACAAATTGGTTATTTTTCAATCCAATCATTTCCGGACTAAAACCTAAGCTCTCACTGAAGCTCAAAATTTCTCGTCCCAGATGAGGAATGCCACGTATCCCAATAGCACCGTTCGTTAAACCCTCCCAGTTGATGAATAGTACTCGAATAACTTCTCCAAACCCAAGCGTTGCAATCGCAAGATATACGCCTTGTAACCTTAGGGCAGGAAAACCAATTAACACACCGATAAAACCTGTAAACACAGCCGCAATAATAATGCCAAGTACTAGAGGTACATTATAATTAAGCGTTAAAATAGCCGACGTGTATGCACCTATACTCATGAATCCCGCATGCCCCAATGACAATTGCCCTGTTCCAAGCGTTATGTAAATACTAACTCCAAGGATAATATTCAATAGAATAAAAGTTGTAACCTGCAAATAATATGGGTTTATTAATTCGCTTAACATATAATCACCCCTTTGATTTCGATGTTGACGTACCGAAAAGTCCTTGTGGTCTAACAATTAAAATAACGATAATCGCTATAAACGCGATGGCATCACGATAACCTGAATTTCCATAGGCCACTAAAAACGTTTCAGAAAGTCCCAATATTAGACCGCCCGCCATCGCACCACGAACGTTTCCTAAACCACCAAGAATGATAATGGCTAAACCTTTTAATCCAAATGATAAACCCATTTGTGGGTTAACAGAGTTAAATGCGATTCCAACTAGAATTCCCGCAATTCCACCCATTGCAGATGCAATAATAACTGTTTGTGTAATCACTCTTTTCGTATTAACACCAAGTAGGCTTGCAACTGCTAAATTTTCTGCACTTGCACGTAAAGCCTTGCCTGCCTTTGTTTTCGACAGCCAAAAGGTGAGCCCAAACATTAATAAAATTGCAATAACGAAGATAAGAATTTGGACATAATAGACGGTTGTTGTACCAATCGTAATGTTCAACTCCGAAAAACTTGTTCGGAATGGATGATTTCCAGCTCCAAAAAAGTGATGAGCAGCATTTTCAAGAAAAATAGATACCCCAATTGTACTGATAAGTGGAGCAAGATGGGATACGCCTTCTTTCCCTCTAAGTGGCCTTAATGCAAAACGCTCAAGGAAATAACCTAATATCCCCGTTACAATAATGGCAACCAAAAAGGCCACGTAAAGCGGTAAACCTAAACTATTTGTTACAATAACACCCATAAATGCACCAAACATAAAAATTTCTCCATGGCCCATATTGACGATGTTAAGAACGCCAAACACAAGCGTATAACCGAGGGCTACAACAACATAGATACTTCCCAATGTAAGACCATTTATTAATTGTTCAATTAGCAATGTGCACCCTCCTTATCCATTCCTAGTCATTTTCGAGAGTCAAATAGGAATGCAATCAGGCTGTAAACATCTCAACCTGATTGCCAATCATTTATTCAAATACTATATATTCATTGCCTTCAATGATTAGTACGGTAGGATCCATTAATATATCCCCTTCTTCATCAAATGACATTGTGCCCAATACTCCTTTAAAATCTTTGAGTGCAGCTAATGCATCACGAATTTCATCACGGTCAGCAACACCTGCATTTTTAACAGCTTCAGCCATTAGATACAATCCGTCATAAGCTTGTGCAGCAAACTGATCCGGTTCAACTCCATAAGCTTCTGTATAGTTTTTAACAAAATTCTTTACTTTTTCATCATCTTTTTGAGCAAACCATGGAGTCGCAACGATTAAACCATTGGATGCATCTCCGGCAATTTTAATGACTTCCGGTGAGTTGAATCCATTCCCACCGACGAATGGAACATCCAGACCCATTTTTCTAGCTTGGTCTAAAATCACTGCACCTTCATTATACAAAGCAGATGCAAGAATCAAATCCGGATTTAAGTTCTTTATTTTCGTTAATTGTGCTTTATAATCTGATTGACCTAACTGGAATGTTTCTGTAGTAACGATCTCTAGATTCAAGTCTTCTGCAACTTTTTTCATTACGTCGTAACCCGCTTTTGTAAATACATCGTCATTACCATATAAAATCGCTACTTTTTTGACATCATATTTTTCAATTGCTTTTTGTACGGATGCTGGAATCGCTAGTGTCTCAGGTATTGAGTTTCTGAACACATATTCACCAAGTTGAGGAACCCCCTCGGCAGTATTTGAAGTCCCCATAATTGGAACACCATTTAATTCGGCTTCAGGTCCAACTACAAACATTTCAGTACTGAGTGTAGGTCCAATAATTGCATCAACATTATCCGAGTTCATCAATTTCTGTGCAGCAGATAATGCTTCTTCCTGTTTACCTGCTGAGTCTTCAATCATTAATTCCAGATCAACTTCTCCTGCTTCTTTAAGTTCTTTATTGGCCAACTTCAAACCATTCGTAATTGCTTCTCCATAACCAGCTCCTGGTCCAGTTAAATAGGAAATGACGCCTATTTTAGCTTTTACAGCACCATCTGCTCCTGTTTCTTTGTCACCAGCGTCCTTCGTACCACTGCCGCATGCAGTCAGTACTACCAGCGTGAAAACCATTAAAACTGAAAATAACAGTTTGATTCTCTTATTCATTTGATTTCATCTCCTTTAATAGTATAAAAACAATGATAATTCTAAATATACAACATTAATCAGTTAATTGAAATGATAAAAAAAAACCTCCCAATTAAAAAGGGAGGATTCCATCATTCTTCTATGTCTTCAAGTCTAGGCATTGCCGACAATGCACCTGGTTTCGTTGCGCAGAGTGCACCCAGTTTATTGCCAAAGGAAATATAGTCAATCCATTCATCTCTTGTTTCAGGCTGCCCCTTTAAATGAATTTGACGAAGAATACCTGCAATAAATGCATCGCCTGCTCCCGTCGTATCGACAGGCACAACGGGTTCAACGCCTACATGTGTCATGATTCCATTGATGACTGCAAAAGTACCTAGCTCACCAGCGGTAACAAGTACTACCGGAATCTGATAAGGCATCAGCTTGGCGATTCCATCTTCCAGCGTATCTGTCTCTGTCAGGAAAAAAAGCTCTTCTTCTGTCAGCTTCAATATATTCGCTTCTTCAACAAATGACATGATTGTCTCACGGCAAAGCGCTTCACTTTCCCACCTCAGTGGACGGATATTTGCGTCCACTGACAAAGGCACTCCAAACTTCTTAGTAAGACGCACTGCTTCCCATGTCGTTTGTAGGGCTGTTAAATGGAACATCGTGCCCGAACAAATATGGAATGCGGAAGCATCTCGAAACGCCTCCATGGATAAATCTGTAGTTTCCACCTGAATATCTGGCGTCTCATCGATATATGTATGGAAAATACGATCATTATCTTCCGTCAAATGTACGTAAACACCACTCACTCGCTTGTCATTTTCATGTTTCGCAAACGATAAGTCGACGCCTTCTTCCCGTAACTCCTCTCGAACAAATTCAGAAGTTGCATCATCTCCCGTAACAGTAATAAAAGTGGAAGAAGCGCCAAGCCGGGAAATGCCTGCCGCCACATTGACTGTTGCTCCTCCAAGAAACGTTGTAAACGTCGAATTGGACTGATCTTCCGCTATATAATCGACGAATGCATCACCGTAAATTAAAACATGTTTTTTATTTGAGTCAATCATTGATATACTCCCCGCAACTTCATTTTCCCTATCGTATCATGGAACACGTTTATCATGGAAAGTACTGAAATATACAAATAGTTTCTATTTAATAATGAATCCTTACACTCAACAATTAAATTCAACTAGTCGTCAGACTTCTGAGTAATTCTTTCCCTAACCGTGGTATACTGTTTGGATGGAACAGGAGGATTTATCTTATGAAACTTTGGATTTACCCAATACTTATTGTCTTTGCTGCGAGCTGTTACGGAATTCTTTCAACAATTATTAAACTGGCGATTCAGGATGGTTACACAGCTGCCGAGGCGGTAACGAGCCAATACTTCGTCGGGTTTTTCATAGCTCTACTTATTTTCATCATAGTCCGTCGTAAAGTCCCAAAATTCGGAGGTGGCGTGACGCTCCTTCTTGCGGGGTTATTCACCGCAACGACTGGTACGGTATACGGTCAAGCCATTGAATACATGCCCGCTTCTCTTGCGGTTGTTATGTTATTCCAATTTACTTGGGTCGGAATGCTGTTCGACTGTATCGCTAAACGACGCCTTCCAAAACGGATTGAAGTCATTTCACTGCTCTTCCTTTTCGGCGGTACAATTCTTGCAGCCGGCATTATCGATGCAGATCTTAGTGGAATTCCTTGGCAAGGTTGGGCATGGGGGATGGCTTCAGCTGTCAGCTTTGCATCATTCGTTATGATTAATTCACGACAAGTTGAAGGAATGGATACGGAAACACGCTTATTGTTCACATCATTTTTCGCAGCCATTGCCATCTTCTTTTTCCAAACGCCTGAAATCGTTTGGAACGGTACGTTGTTCGGTGGCGGTTTATGGGTATACGGTTTGATTCTTGGATTGTTCGGGATTGTCATTCCGATATATCTCTTCTCAATTGCAGTGCCTAAAGTTGGGACTGCGATGACATCGATTTTAAGCGCTGCAGAACTGCCAGTTGCTGTCACTGTGTCCGTTATTTTATTGAACGAGGCGCTAACAATTCTCCAAGTAATTGGTATAATCATTATCGTAATCGGCATTATTTTGCCGACCATTGAGCAAAGAAGATTGAATTATAGAAGGTAGGTTAAACAGCCCACTGCACCTGCAGGACGGCTGTTTTCTTTACAACAAGTACTATTTGATATAATAGAGGATGTAGAAGGAGGCTTTTTTAATAATGGACATAACAATTCGACAAGCACAACCGGCTGATGCCGAACAAGCCGCGCCACTTATTATCGATGCAATCGGCGATATCGCTAAAAGAATGACAGGTGAAAAAGAATGGGACAAGGTGGAGCAGGAACTATGCGTCCTGTTTAAGCGTGAGGATAACCGACACTCCCATCTCTATACATACATTGCGGAGCTGGATGAAAAAGTAGCTGGTATTATGGTGCTCTACGCTGGTGCGGATGCCCTCGAACTCGACCAGAACTTAAGTGAGTGGCTTGCTAAAAAAGGGACCGCCAACTCCGAAGTAGACGCTGAATCATTAGCTGACGAACTTTACATCGATACTGTTTGTATTGATCCTGCATTTCGAGGTCAGGGAATAGGTACAACATTGTTTGAGTATGCAGAAGAAGTCGCGAAACAAAAAAATAGTGCAAAGCTTTCTTTAAACGTCGAAACAGAAAAAGAATCGGCTATCCGCCTCTACAAGAGGCTGGGTTATGAAATCGTCTCACCATGGACAATTATTGGTGAACCGTTTCATCATATGGTGAAAATTATTAATTAAGAAAAGCGCAAGCGCCTTGAGCTGGGGCTAGACACTAGTCCAGGATGAAAAACTTATACTTTCTTATCCCATAAAATATAAACCGCCTTCTGATTTCTCCATTAGAAATCAAAAGGCGGTTTTCTTTCTTTATTTAATTTCTTGCTCTTTAACGAAAGTAATAAACTTATCAACGACTTGATCTAAAAACTTGAGTGTGCCCTCATCTCTCAGTCCACCGTCTAGGAACTTTTGTCCAGCTGATCCAATGAAGATTTCATTTCCCGCAGGAGGTAGTGTAGTTGCTTGGATACTCTGTAAAACCTGTCGTAAGTGCATTTGTGCTCTTACCGTTCCTAACACTCCTTGGGAAACCCCCATCGGCAACACCGGTTTTCCTACTATCGGCTTGTCCACTCTGGATAGCCACTCCAATGCATTTTTCAAAACACCCGACATCGACCAGTTGAATTCAGGTGTGCTAATGATGACAGCATCCGCTTCAGCAATCATTTTCTTGTAGTTCTGTACTATCTCTGAAGGTGAATTTTCCTCATCCTCATTATAGAACGGCAAATTTCCGATATCCGCAATTTCGACTTCGAAAAGGTGACCGTATCTCTTTTCAATCGTTTTCACTAATTGCATGTTTAAAGAATCTTTTCGTAAACTCCCGACAATCGCTACAATTTTCATCAAGTTCTCTCCCTTTTTTACACATACCATTCTTTAACATGTATTTTACACCATACTCTTCATTCTTATCTACCGTTCGACTCGACTTTGATTATAAATTTCCCCATATGAATTAATCTCATAATAGGGTTATTAAACTGGAAAATGAACAATGTTGATTTCCGCTTCGGGTGGATTCTTTCCGCGGGCACGGCTTCAGCCTCCTCGTCATTTCACTCCATTTTCGGCACTCTAGTACTTTGTACAATGTGTTCCCTCCTTACTTTTAGCAAAGAATATGCATCTAATCATGTGATACCCTATAGAAAGTGACACTTCTTTAAGATAAATTAGAAAAAACAATAGAGATAGCATCAGCACTCTATGTACTTTTGCATTGGGAGCGCGACGGATGAAGGACAAACCTACAGTTCCAGACATCTCCGTGATCGTAATAGAAGTCAGTTAATCCAAATCGACCCAAAAGCGCGACTATACAAGTAGCGGTCTGGGGGGTGTTCAAGTTATTTACTGGTTAATTTTAGTTAATTCTGGTTAATCAATAGACGTGATTTTTATTGGAAATAACTAGCTAATCATTAAGCCTGATAGTATAATGCTATTGTTCAAACGAGAATTATTAATTTCATAGGCACAAGAATATTTCATATGACATTCGGATAATCTATGTGATTATTCATTTTTCAATTGAAAAAGATGAGGAAGTATAATTTTGTATGAAAAATCATAAAATAAAACTAATTTTAGTATTATCTGCAGTTTTGTTATTGTTTTTTACAAGTTTAAATGTCTTTACCTCATATGTGAAGATGAAAAAGACGGTTGAAGAGTCAATCGCGAATCAAAGTCTTGCAGCTGCCGAATCCATTGCGTCTGCGCTAAATAAAGAAACGTATCAGAAATTTTTGAATGACCCAGTAAAAAATGAATATTATTGGGAATTAACAAACTACTTAGTTGATGCAAGAGAAAAACTGGGTGCATTATTTGTGTATACATTGAAAATCGATAATCCAAAAGTATCGACTATAATGATAGGCGGATTACCCAAGGAATTAGATGATAGCTATAGCATTGGTGCGGTTTGTACAGTACCTGAAAAGCAGGTCAAAAGAGCTTTTGAAGGCAATACATATGTTACAAATATAATTGAGGATGCCGATTTTGGCTCTTATCTTTCTGTTGGAGTGCCGATAAAGGATGAAGCAGGAAAGGTCATGGGATACTTAGGTATCGATATTAGTGTTGATACACTTAATGATATAAAAGGGACAGTACTGAAAAATAATATCCTTCTCTTCATCTTTAATGGTGCCTTTATTTTGGTCGTAATCGGATCCTTCTTTTTATTGCAAAGATGGTATCAAAAAGAAGTGGCAAAGGCAGTCGGGTATACAGAAGATACATACCAAGCTGAACTTAAAACGTTAATCACTTCCATATCTTCTTTAAGACATGATTTCACCAATCATATTCAGGTTTTACATGGGCTGCTTCAACTAGGGGAATCTAAGCAGGCTCAGCAATACGTATCATCTTTGTCTAAAGAAGTTCTGGCGATAGAATCTCTAAAGTTAAATATAGATCATCCTGGTCTTTCAATCCTATTGCAAACAAAGAAACTGACTGCACAAAATTATCATATTGATATGAATTTCACGGTTTCTCATGATGAATTCGACAAAATAAAAACAACAGATTTAATCATAATACTTTCGAATTTAATTGATAATGCAATTGATGCAACAATTGCATTACCTGAAGCTGAACGTGAAATAGCAATTAGCTGTAAAAAGGATGTTACGCAGTATGTATTTAAGATTACGAATACGGGCCCTGAAATTATTGAGAATGAACATATTTTTGAACAAGGATATTCAACAAAAAAAGCAGAACAAGGAAAGATAAGAGGGCAAGGTTTATTTATTGTGAAGGAAGTTGTGAATAGATATAACGGGAAATTATCAATTGATTCACTAAACGAACTAGAGACTATAGCCATTGTGGAAATCCCTCTAAAGAAAAATTGAATGAAAGTGTAAACTCCCTTCTACTTATTGTGGGGAGTTTTTTCATGAAATGTTCCTATATGAATTAATTTCATAATAGGGTTATTAAACTGGGAAAAACGAACAATGTTGATTTCCACTTCAGATGGACGCTTTCCGCTACACTCAACGAGAGTAGTCTGAAATATTGACAGACAATGAATAAATAGATGAATTATATCTTTCGTCTTTTCACAAAAAAATTAGTAAGTATTAAATTGATTCGTATATGTCGAAATATAGAATTCCTTTCAATCCATTGCGGCGCTTCAGGGGTCCTCCCGCTGTCCTATCACTCCTACGGCTACCCTTGGTAAGGCGCCCACGCTCTGTATATACACGGATTCATTTGCTCAATTTATATGCCTGAAAACTTTTTAGTGTTTCTAAGGGTAAGTATAGTAAGAGCAACAAAATTCCGTTGTTTTTGGAAGGAGTGAAACCCGAATGGAGATAGCAAAATTGATACGAAATATACAGACCGGTGACAAAGACTCGTTTCGCGAATTTTACGAAGCATATGCAGACTATGCAATTCGAACAGCTTCAGCTATAACTCGTAACCGTGAAATGGCCAAAGATGCAGTACAGGAAACGTTCATTCGAGTATACCGGCAAATCGGTAGCTACAACCCTGAATTGCCCTTTGATCCGTGGTTTTACAGAATCTTGATGAATGAATGTCTTCGGTACATAAAGAAAGAGTCCCCACTTTCAAAATTTAAACATACCGACTTGGAAAATGCCCCATCCATTGCCGAAGAATCTTTCGATCATCTTTCCGATTTATACAATACGATTCAATCGCTTGATGACACGCACCGGGTTCCAATCATTTTAAAATATGTCATGGGCTTTACCGAAAAAGAAATTGCGGACATTCTAGGGCTAAATCACAATACAGTAAAGTCGAGACTGTTTAAAGGTAGAAAACGACTAAAAGAACAGTTAGACCCGACAGAGAAGGAGGAGGGACCACAATGAGTAACTTCGACAAACTAGCAAAAGAGATTCTTGATAAACGCACTGAACAAGAAACGATTGGTCTAAAAGATGAAATATGGAACGGTGTAGAAAAAGAATTATTCAGCGAAGAGAGCGTTAACAAAGGGGATGTGAAGAACATGAAAAAGAAAAATCGCGTAGTTCCCATTATCATTACAACTGCCGCCGCCCTGCTCATCGCATTCAGTTTACAAACGGATACAGGAATGGCATTTATGAAAGGCATTAAAGATTTGTTTGTCCCTACAAAGGAAGTTATTCAAAGCATTGAAGGAACGGACGAGGCAACAAGCGTAAATTTGAATGAAGGTGCAAATTCCGAATACATCATTTATGTCGATGAAACACGCTATAAAATGATCAACGGCGAAAAAGCAGACGTCATTACAACAATTGAACCCCTTCCAGAAAAGTACCCGAAAGTGACAATGGAAGTTAGACAAGTAGCTGATCAGATACCAGAAGATCTTGTTAAAAAAATTGAAGCGGAGTTAAAGAGAGACTTCCCGGAACTAGAAGCAGTCAAAACCGTAACAGAACCAGTCGAAGGCTATTTATTGCACGGATTGAACGGCAGCGATTGGGATGCTAAAGTTGTTCATGCCTATGTTATCAGCAACGGTAAAGACGGTAGCTACATCATTACAGAAAACTATTTCTTGGAGGCTGCCGAAGGCCACGGCGCAAGGTTCCACCATATGTTGGAAAGCTTTGAGATAGTAGAATAAAGAAATAGTAAAAGAGGATTGGATATACAATAACATGGATCTATTATTAGAAAAAAAGGAAAATAACTTTAACAATCACACTTTTTTCAACGATAAAAAAAGCATCGTTTTATAACCCGTTCAGTTGATTAGTACAAAACACATTATGAAATAGACCGCTAATTCGTATATGGATTAGCAGTCTTTAAAACGCCTAACCATCAACCACTACAAACAAATCACACTTAGTTCGACAATAAAATTAACACACGTGTATTTTGCAAAAACGAAGTACAGAGAATTGCAAAGGATTTGTACATAGTTTTGCAAAGTATAATGCGGACTCTAAGTTGATTTGAAACGGAGCCTCTACAGGCAAGATGCACGAGCTAAGAAGCCAGTCACCACAAGGACTCTACTCTGCTAATGCAGCCTATCATGCACGCCTCTCCATGTGAAATCTTGCTCAAATCGGTATGTATTTTTCTTTTCAATTCTCTGCATCATCATATTGCGATACTATGTACTGTTATTTTGCATTACACAACACGATATTTTCAACTTACAATAATTATTGTAAGTTGAAAATATCGTGTTAAAACCGTTGCTAATTCATTGCTCAAATTGAAGGGAAATAGAGATGGCAAAGACGAGATTTATTCTACAAAAAAAACACTGAAAACAATTCAGCGTTTTAGTTTTTATAAGTAAGATCTTCTTCCTTCTTCAACTAAAACACCAGTTAGTTAAGTAATGTACCTCACAATTTTTTATTCTTTAAATGATAACCCTTCTTCTTCTAATGAGGTTCTCATAGTCGGTAAGGAAGCTGGTCCAATACCGTGAATTTTTAATATTTCTTTTTCAGTGAATCTAGATAGTTCTTGCAAAGTGTTAACCCCTTCGTGAACTAATGCATTTCTTGCAGGTGAACTTAGTTTCGAAAGGAATCCACTTTCAGGCTTGTTCTCTTTATCACAGATAGGACAACTTAGACATTCACTACTTTTGTAAAACTTATGTCCCTTTCCGCAAACCCTTAGACTTTTTTCTACTGTCAAACTAATCCCTCCAAGTAAATTCCATATTCAATTTAAAAATACTATTCATTCTCTGCATATTCTATACACACCAGGTTAACATAACGCCAGTTCAGGGAAGTATTTAATAAGCAATTCTACCCTGTAAAGGCAGCCGCTTGTTGAACAAGCTAAATAAAGCGATATTTACGCGAAAATTGCGTGAAAACCAAAATAATCATTAACCCGACAACGAGATATCCTAATATATTTGGAGTAAGGATAAACATTAATGCACCAAAGAAAATAGCCATTAAAGTGCTAACTGTAATTGATTGTACACTCGTAATCTTATCTTGAGTTAAATAATATAAAGTGAATGGTAGTGCTAAAGTAAATATCGGAATATAGATGATTAAAATAGATGATTTAAAAAGGGATAATGAAAGCACTGCTATTATATAACCTATTGACGTAGTAAGCGTTCTTCCTACAAATACTTTACCTGAAAAATAGCCGTATAGCAGAATAAACATAATCGTTAAGCTGGTACAAATTCCTGTGAGTGAAACAAATGGATTGCCAATGATGAAAGCTAATATAGAGAGAAAAACTAAAGAAACGCAGGGTAATAGCAATATTGAAGGGTTCTGTACTTTTTCCACATTCATTACATTTGTAAAACCTACTAGAAGTAATAAAGTAAATGGAATCGTCAAATATCCTAATTCGATATGATTACCTAGAGGAATATGACTAACTTCGAGTTTACTGCCAATTATTATTACAAGTGACGCACAAATTTGAGCAAGCACTCCCCAAATGCTTGATAAATTAAAAGCCTGAGTAAGCTTAGTTGTAATTACAATTAAAGTGATACCAATAAGTAAAGGTAAATATAACAAACTTTCCCCTCCCAAAATGACTCTTTAGTAAAAATAAACGCTAAATATTCCCACTTTTAATTATACAGTATATGTAAAAAATAACACAAATACCATGGTAATAATTTTTGAACTATTACACCCTTTAGCTGAATACGAATAGAAACGCTTATTAAATAAAGCACCCGTTCGTGAAAAACTTCTAATTATATTTTCTGGTCACAATTAGAGTCCTTTTTTACAACAAAAAAACACGTATCAAAGTAGACATAATTGAATAATGCTCAATGCTAAAACGGACCAATTACTATATATGTTTCCTCTATAATAATGCGTTGAAAAATTAAATTAAAAAAGAAAACTGCTTCCGTAATGTCAGATGCATACCACGAACTGTTATGCCTTTTTTAAAACTAAAACGCCGCAATAACATTACCCAGTCCAAACATGACAATTGCGAGAACCCCAGGCATAACCCAACTATCAGGATATTCCTCGGCAAGGATTCCACTACTTAACTTCACCATTTGAGTTCCGAACCAAATTGCGCTCGTCGCCAAAAAAAATCATAAACGCCTAGCATCCTTGCTCTTATTGTTTGCTTCATCTTCCATCTCATAGTTTCCTTAAAAAACCTACTACACTTCCACAATCTAGCCTTTTAATTCAAGAAGAAAAACATTTCTGTTCATCCACTAAAGCACTAGTGGATGAACTAATATATTTTTTGATTTTATTATCCTAGAGTGTCTTCATCACCTTTGTATTCTAAAATATCTCCAGGCTGACATTCTAAAGCCTTACAAATCGCCTCTAAAGTTGATAATCGAATCGCTTTTGCCTTTCCGTTTTTCAATATAGAAATATTCGCCATCGTTATGCCGACCTTCTCCGAAAGTTCTGTTACGCTCATTTTTCTTTTAGCCAGCATCACATCAATATTTATTATAATTGCCATTGTTATCACCTCAGACTATTAAGTCATTTTCCGATTTTATATCAATCGCTTCTTGTAAAAGTCTTTGAAGAACAGCAGCAAATACTGCGATTACCATTGAGGCAAAGATAGGGACCATCCCGACTATTATGAGACCTGGTGCATCGTCTAGATCTGCTACGAGAAAAACAAACGGTAAAATCAACAAATACAAACCACTGATTGTCATTGCACAGAATTTGATATTCCTTATAGACTTAACACATAATTCAGAGAAGGATTGATTCTTGTCAATATAGCATAAAAGTTTATAAGCCTGATACAATGCAACGAAAAACGGTATCACTGATACATACATGCCCATTATTATGGGATATAGTATATGGGCATAATTCGGATTCACAGAATTATTCGCTAACCATGGCAACCCAAATATGCACAAAGCAAGAACTGGGATTCCAATAAGAAAAACAGCTATCTTTAAAAAGAGCGTTGAACCTTGTTTCATAAAAACACCTCACTTATTTATTGTTAATTTGATTTTAGCATATTTTTATCGTTTATCAATAAATTATTGTTCTTAATAACCATATTTTTGTTGTTATATAAGATCGGACTGTAAAAAACATCAATTTAGTCGTTGAACGATCTTGTACGTTTCATACTCACCAGTTCACAAAAATAAAACACGCTTCGGAAATTCTCCTAAGCGTGTTTTATTTCACTGAATTCGACGGCTGATATTGGTCCGAGACGATGAAATCGTCTTCTAGTAGAACAAAAGGATGTGTTTCCATCAAACTCGTTTTTAGATAGTCTGGCATTTTATTTCTTTCGTACGCACAAATTAATGGAAATGACAACAGATTTACAGCTTCATCTACTATTTCCTCTAAATCTCTTATGAGATGCAGTGGTTCTTCCATAGTGGCCCACTCGACATGTGCCCATGCCCGGAAAGAGATTTTATTTTCCACATAGCGCTGAATTGTTTTATTAAAGTAATCAGCGATTGAAGGAGGATGATAACTGCCACTTGACCAATAGAATTCAAGGCTGTTTACATAGTGTATGAACTCCATTTGATCTTTCGTTAAACGTGTACTCAGTTCTTTTTGAATAATAGGGTAAAGACGAGAATTCTCAATGAGAATCACGTAATCTCCCGCTGTAATGCCATCTTGTATATAATTTAAAACCTGTGTAATGTAATTTTCCGTTCCATTATACTTATATAGAATATGAAGGTGTACATTCTTTTGGTCCTCAAACAACTGATTCATTTTGGTTTTCAAGTACTCGTTCCTTCTCTCCTGTATCTACTCAATTATACTATCATTCTGTAAGTAAAACCAGAAAACATTTTTAGTTGAACTAGAACCTGGAAGTGAATCACAATACAAAAGTTCTATATATATATCCAAAAATGTCCACAAACAATCGAATCGAATTGATCGATGAACGGTCTCGTAGACGCTATACACAATAGGTTAATGTAAAACCAGTTCACTGAATTATTCTTACCCTTTAATTCAAAGAAAAGGCTGACCTGTACAGGCAGCTGATTCTTCTTCAACAAACGCCCCTGTTACTTAATGAAAAAAGGGCTATATCATTGATTTCTAAAATCAAATTTAGCATTTGGCACATTTAACGTATGTCCATTTATTACCACCGTGTTATTGTCTTCCCAAATAATATTTGCAGTATCTTCACGATAATTCCAATAGATATTTTTAGTTCCATTAAATTTTTTATTAAATACCAACTCACCACGAACAGAGTACGAAGTTGTAGCCCCCCCATTAGTGACATATGCTTTTAACGTGTATTCCCCATTAGGTGATGTCTCTTCAGTGAGGTATTCTCCTGCTGGTAACCTATTCATATCAAAGAATGCCCAATAAACTCCATACCCGACCAATGCACCAAATAACAAACCTACTATTAGTAATCCCTTTAAAATTTTCATGAAAACTCTCTTGCTCTCATCTTCAACACTAAGTTCTTGATATGGCAAAGTCATAATTCCCCTTTTTCACGAAAATGTCTTCGTCAAGTAAACTGCGCCATTAGTTTAGACGGGTTTAGTGTTTCTAAATTATAGTAAGACATTCATTAAAAAATTTTAATGATGCAACTCAAACGTATACAATTTATTTTCATCTTGTATAAATAAAGCAATAAAGTAATCATAACCTTCATTTTTTCTTTATAAAAATAAAAACCCGTTACAAAGATAACCTATATTGTATTAGTTGATTTTCCGTTCCTAAGTATTCTTCATTGCCAATCCTACTTATCTCTATAAACCCTATTTTCTCAAGCATTTTTCGTGAACGAATATTCTCCTCGTGGGTTTCTGCATCAAAAACTGTAATTCCTAACTTCTTAAAAGCGTAATCCATCATACATAAAATAGAATTAGGCCCAATTCCCCTCCCCCATAACGCACTCTCGCCAATTGCAATACCTAACTCAGCTGTATTATCTTTAATACAAGCTAAATCTACATAACCAACTAACCTTTCTTCCAATTCTATTCCCATTCGAATAAAATCTTCAAAATCATTATTTATACAATGAAGCCACCATCTATATAATTCTTCTTCACTTCTATTTTTCTCCCATCCATTTGCTGAACAAAAAGTGTCATCCTTACTCCAATTTAAAACAATCTTATAATCATCTATGCTTAAAGATCTAATTTTTATAGTACTTACAGTATTATTATTCATTCTTCTATCCCCCTATAATTTTCTTGTATATCAACTAGCCCTATTAGTAAGTTGAAGTACATTGATTCACAGACTTTCGATTAATACAATAGATCATAACCAGTCTTTCACATAAAAGACTAATCCGAGAATCGCACCTATTAACAACCCCCCCAAAACATAATAACTTGTTTTGATTTCCGCAACATTTCCTTTTGTTACTTTTATCATTCATAATATACCCCCCTTTACTTAGTGAATTTATAATCTGCACTATCTATTAATAGAGTCAATTAGTATAATGAAAAGGTAAATATTTATTCTCTTTTTCATACGATAATACCTTGATTTTTAGCATATGGAGATACCTTGAAATAGCAGTTTGAGCTTCTTATGCAATAGCCATTGTAAAGTCTCATCTAAAACTATTGTATTTATTAATGATGAGACCCTAGGAATGGCTGTATACCAACGAAATGGTACTATCTGAGATTGAGAAAATGCATGTCTTTTACCTTGCAATTTTTTTGTCCAATAAATGAGAACCTGTTAGTGATACAACCATCCTCTTTATTTATGTTCATTGTAATGAATATCTATGTTTCGATGCATAACTGCGAGGACGAAAGGGTATAGTATATCTATATTGCCTTTTCTAAGAGAGTCATTCTGTAGGTGAATTTGAAAAGGGGGCTTTGAAAAGAGATGGACTTATTCATAGTCATAATAGACGTACTCGTCGTTATCTCCTATATCTTACTTATTGCTATAATTTCTCCAACTATCATGCGATTGTTCAAGAAAAGAAACTACGAAATACTTTTTCAATTGATACCCGTGTTGTCTATAATCTTTGTGACTAGCTTAGTTATTTGCATTGGTTATGGTGGTTTTCAAGAAACTCTTTTTTTCCAGTTTACAAGTATTATCTCTTTTCTATTTTTGTTATCCCTGCTGTTCTTGACATTGGTAATGAAAAACATGTGGAAAGAGAACTATGAAAAATTAATAACTTGGTTAGCCTCTATTCGGAGAAAAGAGATACGTTTTCTGAAAGCCAAGTAAGGATTAGGTGGGCTACTATGGGGTTCGAATTATAAAAAAAGCGTTACTTATACCATTGTCTTCAATCTTAGATACGGCTATTAATTAGCCGTATCTTTTTTTTGTATTTATATATTCGTCTCTTAATATACTCATTCTCAATCAATCAAAGAAAATCCTTTTCTCAACCTATTTCATCTTAAAATTCCTTCTTCAATATATCCTATTCTCTTATAAGATTTAATTGCTTTTTCATTATCAAGCTCGGCTTGAAGCCGGACTTTATTTAAATCTAATTGTCTAAAACTGAAATCCAGCATCAGCTTAATAGAGAATAATCTGTGATTTCCCCAAGAAACTTCTATCTCCTATAGCAATTCCTAAATCAGCATGTTTATTTAACCCTTCTATGTTTATTAAATCAACCCAACTAATAGTTTTCCTTCATCGCTAATAATTGCCTTCCGCTCATAAGCATTTTTTATTAATACATATTTCAATCCATTTTGCAGTTCCCAATTTGTATATCTCCTGTCGAATTATAGAAAAATTGAACTTATTACTTACTATCGAATCTCTTCTGCAAAAAGTATTGCTTAAACCCCTTTGGATGATCTTCAATTACTCCAAAAACTTCATAGCCATTTTTCCGATAAAACTCAGGCGCCTGAAAGCTGAATGTATCTAAGTGAATAAGCCTACATCCTTTAGCCTTTGCAAGACTTTCAATCTTTTCCAATAAAATACTTCCGTACCCTTCCTTCCTAACGCTTTCATCAACCCACAGAAACTCAATATGCATATGGTGCCAAAATATATCCCCAGTAATTCCACCCACTACTTCACCTTTGTCGTCCTTTATAACAAAGCTAATACTTTCCCTCGAGGTTTTAAGTTCGTCCGGGAGCTGTTCCATATTATGCTCTATGACTTTACTTCTTATATAGTCGCTATCCTCTTGATTCCATTGTTCAATTATTTTCATAATGGTTATCCCCTCTTTCGTAGTAACTCTATTTAACCACCTAAATGTTTCGTACAATTGTAAGTAGTACAAGTCCATTTATTTTCAATGTTATTAAGAATAGTTATTGACGTATTTTCAATGTATGTACTTGGAAATTTTTCTGGCAGCAAATATTGTAATGTCAGACCTATTAAAGCACCGTGGCTTACTACCAACACTCGCTTATCTCTATATGTAATTAATGTTTCTTCTAAAAATTCGTATCCCCTATCCGATACGTCTTTAAATTTCTCTATACCGAGATCCAACTCTCTCCAATTATTTCCCCATTTTTGGATTCTTTCTTTCTCGGTTGTTCCTTCAATTTCGCCACAGTTAATTTCACGGATACGATCGTCATAAGTACAAACGGGCAATTCGAGTTTAGCTGCGATTATCTGTGCAGTTTCATTGGCACGCGACAAGTCACTTGTCACAATCAAGTCCCATCCTTCTTCCAATAGGAGTCTATTTGCCAATGCAATTGCCTGCTGTTTACCTTTCTTATTTAAAGGAATATCAGAAACCCCTTGCGATTTGCCGAGCTCATTCCATTCTGTAATCCCATGCCTTATTAGTCCCACTGTCACCATTTTATCTACCCCCTTTATGGAAGCATATAATTCTAACTTTTAATCCCAGACTTATTAATATGTACTTCCTGCATGCAAATACTAAAAACAAGGGAATTCTCATTCGTCTCGTATACTCCTCGCCACTTTTGAAGTTCTTTGGACGCGGGCAGCATTCGCTTATGTCTTCTCATTAATTAATTAACAAGAAACTCATCATCGTCATACACTGCAGCGCCATTATACTCCACAGTAACTTCTCCATTAAAATAGTTTACGTAACGTCCACTACAAATTCACCTTCTTTTTCATACCAATAAATACCTTTAATAACATATTCCTCTTATATACTGTACTAGGAAGCCTGTCCACCTGCTAAACATAACTTCAATTTGAAATTCAATCTTCTAGCACTTTATAGGACAAACTAAATTAAAATATTTTTTAAAAATATGAGAGAAATACTTTTTCAAAACGTTGTATAGGGTGTAAAAGCTTTTACACAAAAGTAAGGGGAATCGTCAAATGAAGTCTACTGATAGGAATTTTATTAAGCGATTACAGCACCAAGAAGAAGACGCATTAGAATTTGTAGTGGATATCTATTTACCAATCATAAAAGGAATAACGTATAAGGTCCTTATTCCCCTTAAAAACGAGGGAGTCATAGAAGAATGTATCAATGATATTTTCCTTTCAATCTGGAACAATTCTAAAAAATTCAATGGAGATTCAACTGATTTCAGAAAGTGGATTTCTGCAATCGCCAAGTTTAAAGCGATTGATTATTACAGAAAGGCAAGTAAAGAGATGGAATTCTCGTCAGATTATATGGATTTGAATGCGGATTTATCTGCTGAAGATGAGTTAATTATGCTGGAAGACAGAACTGAATTGATACAACTAATCAATCAGTTAGAGCCTGTTGAACGAGAAATTTTTATCATGAAATTCTTTCTTGGTCTAAAAACGGAAGAGATATCAAGAAAACTCGGTTTGACTAAGGCTTCTATCGATAATCGCGTTTACAGAGGGAAAAAGAAACTAACTAAAAAAGTTACTACACTTGAGTTGGGAGAGAGTAGAGTATGAAGGATATTTATGAATTATTGAACGACGCTAACGTAGACGACAATGAATTCGAGGAGATGGCGGTCACTGAATCTGAAAAGACTAAAGTTAAAAGTGTTCTCAAAAAGGCTATAACGAAGAAGAAAAGAGTCAGTTGGAAAATGAAGTCTCTGGCAGTCGCCATGACTGTGGGCTTATCAGTTACAACATTAGGATTAGCGTTTCCAGCTTCTGCAGGTAACATTCCTATCATCGGAGACATTTTCAGATTTTTGGATAATGAAAAAACAGGTCTTTACGATAACTATAAAGAATATTCCACCGCAATGAACATGTCACAGGAAAGCAGGGGCATCAAAGTGACGATTAATGATGCCATTTTTGACGGGAAAACAGTTGCAATCACCTATTCAATTGAAAGTGAGAAAGATTTGGGAGATGACATCACAACATTTGGTTCACCTGATATTAAAGGAGCTAAAGGTATGGCAGGAAGTTCCAAAATCTCTAAAGTGGATGATTATCATTATGTGGGCTTATATAGAGCTACACCTATTGACTTAGCCCCAATCGGAAAAGAATCAGTCGATATAAAATGGAATTTGGACAGTTTCATCCGACCAGACACTACGGAAAAGGTAAAAGGGAATTGGAAATTTACATTCTCACTAAATGCAACAGATAGCCGAGTACAATTAAGCAACCAGAGCACTGAACAAAATGGAGTTACAGTTGCTATTGAAAAAGTATCTTTCACACCAATGTCCTTTATCGTTTATTACAACCAAGAGGTTTCCAAGAAGGTAAGTGATAAATGGCATGGGGTCGATGCTGAATTGGAGATTAAAGACGACTTAGGAAATATATACCTTGGTGTAAATAATGGAGGATCAGGTAAAGATTCTTATAATATGAGTCGGAGTAATACATTCGAGAAATTAGACCCGAATGCATCGAAGCTTATTATAACTCCTCGTATCAGAAGTTATGATTCCACCAATTCTGGCGGAGTAGAATTTACGAAAAACGGACCCAAGGAAATTCTAAAACCAGTAAAGTCTGGTGTAGGGAACGAAGAGTTTGTCATGGAAGACATCGTTATTGAATTAGAAAAGTAATAGAGTTTGAATGAAAAGAACCGCCTTATTTAGAATTAACGGGATCTGTTCAAAGGTCAAATAATAAAATGGAGCTACAAACTACTATGGTTGTGGCTCCTTCTATTTATTAAAATATCCATGTTTCATATATCAGAACCGACTATTCCACATTTAAAACACCATAGATTATTACTATACAGTCCTGTTCAGTTTTATCTCAAACGTGGGTTCCGTTTTATATTCCATATATTTTACATTCCCATCAAATTCTAAGTAAGCTTTATATCTTGTACGGATAGCTGGTGCTATAACCATATTAAGCACTTCCCCCTTTGCAACCCAGCGACTATCTGATGTCTCCTCAGAGGTACACAATTCTCCACCCACAGGCTTGCACACATAGTCTAACATTAATTTGGTAGGAATATCCGTCACGCCGTCATACCCTTTATGAATGCCTGTATTTGAATAAACTCCAATCAAGTAAGATACATCTGTGTCTATCCCACTTTCCTCTTTAATTTCTCTACTTAATGCATCGATTAAGTTTTCTCCAACCTCCACTTGCCCCCCAGGAAATACCCATCCACCATGATGGGTTTTTACTAAAAGAATATTTCCATATTCATCTTCTACGATACCGCCTACTGCTACAATATGTGTTGGCATTACCATTTCTTTCACCTCCAAATATATTTGTCGCGCTAAGCTCCCTTGTGGATTGATGAAGAACGATTTAAGAAATCACATCCTATACTTCACACACGTTTTGAATCTATATATGTTGAAGTATATAAACCCAGCGTTAGCGTCGAAGCGGTATACTATGGAATCATTCATGCAACCTAACTAAGTAAAATTCCTGATTACTTATTCGTAATAAGTACGTTTTCTATCTCAACACGTTTTGCTGAATACTTTTCATTAGTACAATCTACTAGCACTTCAATCGATTCTGTTTCTGATTCCACAAAAGAAATAGTTTGGCTGCCAAGTGAAATAGTTATTGCTCCTTCTTGAATGTCATAATCCTGAAAAAGGGCTTTGATAATACGTTTATCACCTTCAGTCAATGCACCAAATATCTTCACTTCTGATATTCCATTAATGTTTTTTTCTTTCCCATTCGGAACCATATGCTTTTGCATGTACGATTTAACCTTTTCATTTTCAAGTTGTTGTAAAAAGAATTGAAAAGAAACACCCTCAAATTCAGGTAAATATGAATTCTTCCATGGCATTGATTTGCTGAGAAGATTAAAAAACCACCTAAACTTCAACGATTCTGGAGCTGTAACATTAATCCCCTGGCTGATAAGACTCTGATACGTCGTCTCGATGTCATCTACTTCTAAAGCGAAACCTATCAGGCCCCTATGTCCACTATGATATTTCTCAGTCCAACTTTGTATCCATCCTCCGCCATCTTGTGTCTCGATTCTTACAAATTCAAAATACTCGTCCCCGATCCATATATTTGAAACCTTAAATCCTTTTGTTCCTTTTCCTCGTTTTGGTTCATATGGAAGACCTATTGAGTGAACCTTTTTTATAAAACCCGGATCTTCTTGTACAGAACGATCTACATTGACAACCAAATGATCAATCTTCAATAAGATTTCCCCCTATCTAATTCGCATTTTTAACCATGTAATCAAGTCTTGCAACATTTCAGTAGTAAACTGGTGATTAACATCCTTGTATATTAATAGCTCAATATCTTTTCTTCCTTCATTTTCTGTTAGGTAGTTATAGTAATTTTTTTGACCATCAATAGGAACAGTTTTATCCGAATCACCATGTATAAGAAGTACAGGTGAATCACGGTTCTTCCGCCCAATGGGATCAACCTTTTTCAAAATCATTTCTAGTTCCAGTGGTATATCTGGTCGATTATCGATCTCCCTAAAGATTCTTTCTGACACTAAAAATGACCCTGATCCGTTAATATTTGCTAAACCGCCTATATTCGCTTGCGTTGCAAAAATACCATTAGCAATAAAACCACCCATAGAACTGCCTAAGAGTATTGTATTTTCCTTTAAAATCTTTAATGCACCAAAAAAATCATTAAACTCTTCGATAGTCTCAATAATTGTTTTCCAAAAATACGTTTCCAACGTTGCTTTCTCAAAATGATTTTCTAGAGAATTTCTTGTATCATGGTAAATGATTTCTGGAACTATTACGGTATGTCCCTCTTTTGCAATCTCTTCAGCCACATCTTTGTAGCTATCAGCACTAGCCCCCCAGCCATGGTAAAAGATTACCGTTAATGCACTTTTACTAGTGACTGAGGATTTGTACAAATTATAGTTAAAGTGCTTAACCTTTACTTTCTCCATTGAAATACACTTCCTCCACTATCAATTTCAATTTTCTTCAAATGAACGAGTATAGTCATCTGTCGGCAAGCATTTATAGCGAATGTGATATCTTTGTATACTTAATGTCAACTAGCCTTCTATTGCCTAATCTAAGGGCCTTACATGTCAATGTATTTTCAGCGCCTTAACGATATTCCAAACAATCTTCTTCCCTATTACATATTCAAAAGTTACGTTAACTACAGTAGTATCAACATATCTTCTTTAAATAGAGTGGATTTAGTTTCCTATCGTTATTGAATTAACCCTAAATAATAAAATTCTGCATCTCTTAAGGAATGATTCAATCCGATAGATGCTATCAAACCATAATAAAATGTAATTCCCACAAGTCCTATAATAATCAGCAGATATTCTTTCCCAATTCCATTCTTTCTTCTCTTTGCAATCACAAGCACCATTCCGATAACGAACAAGTAAAAGACAGAGAAGCCTACCTTAAACTTTTGTATTTTGATGTCTTCAACACTATTTCTGAACGTATTTAAATCATCTCTATTGATTTCACTTTCTTCAATGACGAACAGCGAGCCTTTATGTCCAATCTCCCAGGTAAATGGCCCTTGTCCCATTATTACTTTATATTGATAGCTGCCCGCTTTCCCACCGATACTGATCTCTGAGCTTGCCTTAGCAGCAGGTGTAAGTAGGTACACAAAGAGGAGCGTAAACGTTATAAGCATTATAGCTAGCTTTTCTTTCATGCGTAACTCTCCCTTTAATTCATATCAAACGCAACAATTAATTAGAATAATCTAAACACCACTAACAATAACAGCCGGTTTTAGAATTATCAATTAGATTAAGTAATTAATTATATTTTCACGTATACTAGAAAGAGGTTGTACCAAAATCGTATAAACACTTATCTTACTTAAGGAGTGAACAAAAGTGACAATATCTACAGAAAATATAGTTGAAGCCTTAAAAGATGTGCTCAAGGATGAACAGGTCTCCATCAACGTAACTGTAAGAGAGCTTCACGGCAGAGATGAATCCTATCACACGGCAAGTCTTCCGGACATTGTTGTTTTCCCAGAATCGACTGAAGATGTCAGTAAAGTAATGATAGTATCGAAAGAATACCAGATGCCGGTCATCCCTTTCGGTCTTGGTTCAAGCTTGGAAGGACATGTAATCCCTTCTAAGGGAGGAATCACGATTGATTTTTCACTTATGAGTAAAATCCTAGAAGTACGAGAGAATGATTTTCTAGTAAAAGTACAGCCTGGCGTAACCCGCACACAGTTAAATAAAGAACTGAAAAAGTACGGGCTGTTTTTCTCTGTCGATCCTGGAGCCGATGCAACACTAGGCGGAATGGCAGCCACAAATGCGAGTGGAACAACTACCGTCAAATACGGCGTCATGCGTGATCAAGTCCGCGATTTGGAAGTTGTAATGGCAGATGGAACTGTCATTCACACGGGCAATATGGCTGCAAAATCTGCATCTGGCCTTCATCTGAACGGTCTTTTCGTTGGCTCAGAGGGTACACTTGGCTGTTTTACAGAATTAACACTTCGTGTATACGGCATTCCAGAGCACGTCGCAGCTGCAAGGGCTTCCTTCCCTACCGTCAATGATGCAGTGGAAGCCGTCGTGTCCATTTTACAAGCCGGTATTCCGATTGCACGAGTTGAATTGGTCGATGAACCCTCTATAAAACAGGCAAATCTATACAGTGAAACCAACTATAAAGAAAAACCGACGCTGTTCTTAGAATTCCATGGGAATGAAGCCGGATTGAAACAAGATGTTGATTTCACAACAGAAATTGTTAAAGACCATCATTGTGAAGACATCGAATTCGAAACAGACAACGCCGGACGCAACAGACTTTGGGAGGCGCGACATAATTTAGCTTATGCCTTTATCCACGGCTATCCCGGGAAAAAGATGATGGTAACGGACGTTTGTCTCCCTATTTCAGAGTTAGCAGGTGCGGTTGAACATGCTCGCGAAACCGTTGAATCCCTTGGAATGACAGGCGGAATCGTCGGTCACGTAGGCGATGGTAACTTCCATGTTTTGCTGATGATGGACATGAACGATGCCGAAGAACTTGCAAAAGCCGATGAGTTGAATGGAAGAATCGTCATGTATGCACTCGAGCGTGGCGGCACATGCACTGGAGAACACGGCGTCGGCATTGGTAAACAAAAATACCAGGAACAAGAGCACGGCGCGGCACTTCTCATTATGGAAAAAATAAAAAAAGCACTAGATCCAGACAATTTATTGAATCCGAATAAAATCGTGAAACTCAACTAATCACACAAGAGTGCCTAATCCTTAGTAGATTGGGCACTCCTTTTCACTGTTCGTGATAAACTAGAAAAAAAGTCATGGGAGTCGATTATATGTTAAAAGATCGTTTATATTATGCAGATCCATACTGTAAATTGTTTACGAGCCAGGTTATTAAAGCAGCACAAGATACAGAAGGAAATCCATATGTCGTGTTAGACAATACAGCCTTTTATCCGACAGGCGGTGGTCAGCCGCATGATTCAGGAACATTGAATGGTATTGAGGTACTCACTGTGGAGGAATTGGACGATGAAATTCGTCATACCCTGGCTGAAAGTCTCGGTTCTGTAACGGAAGTGGAGGGTGTTCTCGATTGGGGACGACGCTTTGATCATATGCAACAGCATGCAGGTCAACATATTTTGTCAGCTGCATTTGTTGAATTGTTCGAATTTCCGACAGTAAGTTTCCATTTAGGAAAAGAAATTGTGTCAATTGATTTGGACGTGGAGGAAGTTTCTCAAGAACAATTGGACGCGGTGGAAAAATTAGCGAATGGTATTATTTTAGAAAATAGACTTATAGAAATAACATGGGTAACTGAAGATGAACTTCACCACTACCCCCTTCGCAAGCAATTGGCAGTGACAGATGAAATCCGACTTGTCATTATCCCTGATTTTGACTACAACGGCTGTGGCGGTACACATCCAAGTACAACGGGACAAGTAGGTACACTGAAGATTTTATCGACGGAGAAGCATCGCGGAAAAGTGCGTGTACATTTCGTTTGCGGTGGACGTGTGTTACAACAATTACAACGAAAAAACCAGGAGTTGGCAGAGACATCCACATTATTAAGTGCACCGAGCGATGGTGTTACGGATGCGGTACAAAAGTTATTAGAAACGAATCATTCACTTGAGAAATCGTTGGCAGATGCGCAAGAAGCACTGTTAGAATTTGAGGCAAAAGCATTATTGAACCAACAGGAACAAGGTATTGTAAAAGCATTCTTTACAGATAGGACTGTTCAACAATTACAGAAACTTGCCCGACTTCTTGTGGCTGAAGCAGAAGAAATAATTGTCCTTCTAGTTGCCGAAAGTACTAATCGATTACAATTTGTCGCGGCTCGTGGTGCTTCCGTTGAAACAAGTATGAAGCAAGTTTCATCCGTTACACTTCCCTTCATCAACGGTAAAGGCGGCGGGAATGATGCGTTTGTCCAAGGTGGCGGTGAACGCTTGGTATCCGCAGAGGAGTTGCTGGCTTTGATGGTAGGCTCATGCGGTAAAGACTGATTCATAGTAGGATTTAGTCAAACTGAACCTAACTAGAAGAAGAGGTGAAAAAAATGAAAAAGTATATGATCTTTATCATTAGTTTTACAGTGCTGTACACTGTATTTCAACTTTCATCAGGAGCAATTCTTACGGCTCTCTACAAGCCAGATTTATCTTCCGTACATTCTATTTCAGCTCAAGAAGTCGTATTTGCAGGGACTTCTACTATTCCCTTATTATTCATCTTCCTATCGTCGACGATTGCCTATTTCATTTCGCAGAAACTAGGTAGAACCTCGAAAGCACCAGATGAACTTGTGAATTCTTAAGCTATGCCGACTTACAAAAAAACCATCCTTGCTTCTTTTTTATAGAAGAACTAAACTATGAAAGCACCTTAATAAATAGACAATTCCCCAGAAACAATAGGAGGTAACATTAATGCATAAAACAGAAGAAATTTTAGAAGCAAAAAATTACATTCTAAGTAAAACAAAAGAGATCCCCGAAATAGGGATTATCCTAGGTTCTGGACTCGGCGGCCTCGCTGACGAACTAGAAGGCGGCGTTGTCATTCCATACGAGGATATTCCTTTTTTCTCGAAATCAGCTGCAGTTGGTCACGCAAATGAATTAGTTATCGGTCGTTTAGAAGGAAAAACAGTCGTGGCTATGAAAGGACGTTACCACTTCTACGAAGGATATTCGTTAGATGAAGTTACTTTCCCTGTTAGGGTCATGAAAGCATTAGGTATAGAGAAACTAATTATCACGAACGCATGTGGAGCGGTAAATACTGATTTTAACCCAGGCGAATTAATGCTAATTACAGATCACCTTAACTTAGTTGGCATAAATCCATTAATCGGTAAAAACAACGATGATTTGGGAACTCGTTTCCCAGACGTTTCTGAGGTTTATAATAAAGAAATGAGACAAACGGCATTACAAGTTGCACGTGAGAATGACATTACATTAAGAGAAGGCGTCTACGGTTGGTGGAGTGGTCCTATTTATGAAACTCCCGCTGAAATTCGAATGATTCGCGTTTTAGGTGCAGATGCAATTGGTATGTCAACAGTGCCTGAAGCAGTTGTCGCTATTCACTCGGGACTTAAGGTATTAGGAATATCTTGCTTAACAAATATGGCATGTGGCATTCTAGACGAACCATTAAGTCATGATGATGTCATTAAAGTTGCTGCTCAATCTCGAAGTGCATTTGTACTGTTAATTAAAAATGTCTTGAAAGCTATCTAAGCTAAGATATAAATTCCCTTTAATTACGCTAAGGTCCCTTATAAGGCGGAGCTGGAGCCATTGAATCCGGTGTCAGTAACTGGCACTTGATATGTATTTGAACTCAGCATATGCGCCTTACTGGGGTAGCCGAAGTTGTATAGAGTGGAATCATTCATTTAACTTATATGTTCAAAAATGATTTATTAATAAACTGAAAAACACGACATTGAAAAGCCTTCTGAGAAACTCTCCCAGAAGGCTTTTCAACTATTTTCATCCGATTATATAACCTATGCTAGTAGACTTCAAAATTCTGACCCGTTTGTAAGCCAAAGACACTTTTTTCAAAAGCGAGAACTACACGTTTTACAGGCACTGCATCGAACCCTTGGAAAAGGGTGCCAAACTTGTGTATCGACTCTTGCAATACATTTGGACTTACGCTATTAATGCGAATTCCTCTTGGCATTTCAATAGCAGCAGCTTTAACAAATGCTCTGACGCCGCCATTTGCCAGAGCCGCCGAAGCTCCTTTCGCAATTGGATCATCCATCATTATCCCCGTTGTTAACGTGAAACTTCCACCATCATTCATATTATCAAATCCTAAAAGCACTAGATTGACTTGCCCTTTCAGTTTGCTATCAATCCCCACTTCATTCAACTCCGGTGTCATATCCGTAACTGCGTCAAAATGAGCACGGCCTGCTGCGTTAATCACCGCGTCAACTTTTCCGACCTTTTCATACATCTTTTTAATGCTCTCTACTGACGTAATATCCACAGTTACATCAGCACCATTGCGTCCCGCGCGGATAACCTCGTGATTTTTCTCTAATTCTTTAGTAACCGCATTGCCAATCGTTCCACTTGCACCTACGACAAGTATTTTAATATATAGTCCTCCTTTTTAGAGTGTTTTGCTTAAACTCCTCGTTCTTCCATCATACTTATCAAATGCATTACTTATGAAAAATAATCTGATTGGATTTCAAAGGGTACTGTCTATAGAGTTTCAGGGAATGACGAAATGATGTGCTGGATTGCTTCAATACACTCATTTCATTAAATTTAGTAAAAAACGCTCCTGCCGATTTATTCGGGGAGCGTTTTCCATCACGTTTATTTAGTTAATAAGCACGACTGAACCACACCGTATGCTTCGATTCTTTTCCACAATTAATACAAGTAGACTTTGTCGCTGGTGGATTGAATGGGATATTACGTGTTGTGAATTTCGTTTCATTTTTCACCTGTGCTTCACAAGCGTCATCTCCGCACCAACCGGCAAGGATCCAACCTGGGATTTCTCCATTTTCTGTCGCGTCAGCAATATGTTGCGTTAGTTGCTCGAGTGAATCCACATGCGTATGGGAATGCTTTTCACGGAATGCACGCGCTTTGTCCAATAAGCGTACTTGCATTGTGTTTAGCGCACCTTCAATGCAGTCCGCTATAGTTGGAAGATCAACAGATACTTTTTCTTCTTCATCACGCGCTTTTATTATCGCTTGGTTATTTTCCAAGTCACGAGGCCCTAATTCTACTCGAACAGGGACACCTTTCAATTCCCACTCATTGAATTTGTAACCCGGCGACTGATCAGAATCATCCAGACGTACACGAATTCCTTTAGCTTTCAATTCAACATAAACCTCATCTAGTTTTTCCATTATCAAAGGATTTTTCTTCCAAGGTCCTACTGGTATTAAAACAACTTGTGTCGGCGCAACACGCGGTGGCAATACAAGACCTTGTTCATCACCATGTACCATGATGACAGAACCGATCAATCGTGTAGAAGTCCCCCAAGAAGTTGTATGAACAAATTCATGCTTGTTTTCTCTATTTAAATATTTTATATCGAATGCTTCCGCAAACTTTGTTCCCAAGTAATGTGAAGTTCCAGCTTGTACAGCCTTTCCATCTTTCATCATTGCTTCGATCGAATACGTATCTACAGCACCTGCAAAACGCTCGGAAGGAGTCTTTTGACCATCGTATACTGGTATCGCCAGCAACTCTTCGACAACTTCTTTATAAATATTGAGCATTTGCATCGTTTCAACACGTGCTTCTTCTTCATCCACGTGAGCTGTATGCCCTTCCTGCCATAAAAATTCAGATGTACGAATGAACGGAAGTGTTTTCTTTTCCCAACGGAAGACGTTTGCCCATTGGTTAATTAACACTGGAAGGTCACGATAGCTTTTAATCCAATTCGAATATAAATGCCCGACCATCGTTTCAGATGTAGGGCGAAGTGCTAGGCGTTCTTCTAATTTCTCTCCTGCAGCTTCTGTAACCCAAGGAAGTTCCGGCGAAAACCCTTCGATATGATCCTTCTCTTTTTCGAAGAAAGATTCAGGAATCAGCATTGGGAAATACGCATTACGATGTCCTGTCTCTTTAAAACGTCTATTCATTTCATCTTGAATATGCTCCCAAATTTCAAAGCCATCCGGTTTAAACGCAATACACCCACGAACAGGCGTGTAAGCCATTAAATCCGCCTTTTGAATTGTGTCGATATACCAGCTTGTAAAATCATTTTTCTGTTGATTGGTCATTAGTATTTCCTCCCTTATAATATGAAAAGCGCAAGGCGCCAGGAGCCTGGACGACAAAAAAGCACACAGATGTCCTTTTGTAAGGACGTCTTTGTGCTGAATAGACGTGGTACCACCTTAGTTTAGCTTAACAATAAGCCCTCTAAAACGTTTAGTAACGAAAACGACTCGGTTATGTTGGCATAACATCTCAGTGGTAGGTTTCAACAAGAAGCGGTGATATAGCTCTCAGCTAGCTGCTATATTTTCTGTTTCACAATTCTTATTTACTTTTCCACATCAAGGAATTTGTATTGTTTATAATATAACAAATACTTCAGATTCACACAACCGCAGTGCATACAATCCGATAAAATTGCTGCCAATTCATTACTCTGTCACCCAAAATACTCCACAATAATTTGCATGATCAGAAGCACCGTCACAACTCGAAGAATTGGTTTGACATGCTTACTGTTTAATTTACGAGCTAGGCGAACACCGAGTTGCGCACCACTAATCGAACCGAACATTAACGCAATCGTGAGAGGCCATATTATTTTACCCGTTGAAATGTAACTAATCGATGCTCCAAAACAACTTGAAAAAATCATGATGCGAGACAGTCCAACTGCTCTTAAATAAGAAATATTTAATCGAGCATACACGTATAATGCTAATGTGCCACTACCTGGACCAAAGACTCCATCGTATATGCCTATTCCATACAATGACGTTGCACTTTTTTTAGTTACATGGAATGACTCACTACCTTCAAAGTCTGCTTTTCCAAGAAATGAAGTGATGAATGCGAATGATAAAAGGACAATCGCGATTATAATCATCCATTCCTCTTTCAAAAACGAAGCGATAACTCCACCTGTAATGCCTCCCGCAAGACTGATTGGAACAACCGCAAGCGCTTCTTTGACCGTTATTTCTTTATTTTTATAAATCACAAGAAAACTCGAAAATGAGCTCACTGTGTTTGATACTTTATTGGCCCCAATTGCAGAGTGAACCGGTAATCCCATTAGTAGCATGGCCGGTAAACTGATAAGTCCCCCTCCTCCTGCTAATGTACCAAGCGTTGTTGCAGCAAATCCAATGAAATAAAGCAAAATATATTCCATATAGCATCCTTCTTTCATTGAAAACCTCTATATGACTAGCATATTCACCTTACACACATAAGTAAATTCAATTGTATGAATGAAAGTCTATTCGAAAAACTAATGATAAGATAGAATACGCTCAACCTGTTTTGAATGCTGAGTTTTGTCCACTATACCGTCATAGACGTAACTATTAAGTTATTCCCACATGATGCTGGGTAAATGCTTATTGCCCTTTACTCGATAAATAGGTTCCGCTATATATTAGATATAAAGGAAGAGAGAAATTATAATTGAAGAAATTAGGTATCACTTTTTGTTTAATGACTAGCATCCTTCTAGTAATTGCAGGGTGCAGCAAGAAAAAAGAGTCAGAACCAGAAACAAACTTGAAAGGGATGAGTTCATTGGAAAGTATCGAAGGTCTATGGGAAGGGTCCATCATTATCCCAAATCAACCGTTATCGATTATACTGACATTCGAAAAAAACAACGGAGCAATTAGCATTCCAGCACAAGGATTAAGCGACTATCCATTAACAAGTGTGATAATAAACGAATCGGATGTATTTTTTGATATGGCTATTCAAGGTCAACCTATAACGTTTGACGGCAAAGTCGAACAAGAAAAAATAACGGGTACATTCACACAGCAAGGGCAATCCTTTCCTTTCGAATTAACAAAAGGAAACAAAGAACAACTAGCTGAAAAAGGAGATGTTGTTGAAGTCAAATTGAAAGACGGTACGATGTCCGGCCAATTAGAAATGCCTCAAGGTGAGGGGCCGTTTCCACTCATGGTTATTATCGCAGGGTCAGGCCCGACCGATCGTGACGGTAATTCGGCGGCATTACCAGGTAAAAATAATAGTTTAAAAATGCTCGCTGAAAATCTAGCTACAGAAGGCGTGGCAAGTATTCGTTACGACAAACGGGGAGTTGGTAGCAATGCAAGCTTAGCTGGCAAGGAAGAAGATATGCGATTCGAGCACTATATTGATGACGCTGCTGCCTGGGTTCAATTCGCCAAAACTGACGAACGTTTTTCGAAGGTGGGCATAATCGGTCATAGCGAGGGGTCATTAATTGGTATGGTAGCTGCAGAAAAAACAGATGCCGACGCATTCATTTCCATTGCGGGAGCAGGAAGACCCATCGATCAAATTCTGCTTGAACAGCTGAAAGAACAACTTCCCGCTAACCTACTCGAAGAGTCAAAAACAATTCTTGATAAATTAAAACAAGGCGAGCAAGTAAAAACAGTAAGTCCAGAGCTACAAAGTATCTTCCGTCCATCCGTTCAACCTTATATGATTTCGTGGTTGCACTATGACCCAGTAGCACAGCTGCAAAAGCTACAGTCCCCTGTCTTTATAATGAATGGCAATCGAGACATCCAAGTATCTATCCAAGATGCGGAACGATTGCATGACGCAACAAATGATTCAAGGCTACTCATTGTAAAAAATATGAACCATATATTGAAAGAGGCGCCTGATGATCGCGCAGGGAATATTGCTACCTATAGCAATCCAGAACTTCCGTTAGCCAAAGGATTAATGGACGGAATAACCGTGTTCTTGAAAGATGAGCTATTAAGAGAAAAGTAATAATTTATACGAAAACACCGAACTTATTACTGTTCGGTGTTTTTTTGCAATGAACGATTGGAGGAGTTGGAGTTATAGTAATCTTGAGACCAATTTTCATTAAAAGCTAGTGAAAGATACAAGGTCCTCATTGAGTTTCAAATCATTTAGACGCTAGTGCTCAACACTCGCAATGCTAGTGACTTGGCATCCAATTTAATTCAAAAATCTACTCATGAAATCCAGTCATTAGCCATATAGTTAGGCAATATAAGTTGATAGCAGGAGGAGGATATCATGCAAACAAAAGAAATGCGTTTACGTCGAATCCAGCACTTAGCTCATGAAATTATGGATGAGATGAATAGAGGGAATGAACAGAGACAGTTTGAAACGTTAAATCTTGCGATTGATAATCTATCTCGGGCAATTGGAGATTTAGCAGATCCATTCGGTAGTTATTCACTCGAATATATAGAAGGAAAAGTGGGCAATGCCCATTATCTATTATTTAAAAACGAAAAGAAGGTAAAGCTTCATTACTGACTAAAATTCCTGTAATCTCGTCGTAAGCTTCAACGAGATATGATCTGACCCAATAAAGTTAGACAAATATTTTAGGCAGCTTCTAAGACCTGAGTTCGGTATTCTACCGGGCTCAGGTCTTTTAATTTCGCCTTCGCTCCCACCTATAAACGCTACTAGGGGAAGAGATATTAAATGTGCTTGGCGTATCTCGAAGAGACGCACCTGTTTCGTTCATAAAATTGAGTACGTCTAATTTAAACCCTGATGAGTAGCTGGTATAGCTTTTCTTTAAACCTCTTTCACCTTGTGCTTCAAATAATTTCACCCAATTAATGACTAAAGATTTATCCGCCCCAATGCTTTCTGCAATTGCTTTATAGCTTTCATTTCCAGTTAAATAGCGATCCACCACATGTGATTTTACTTCCGCAGTATGTTTAGACATAAAAATACTCCTTAAACGTTAGTTAGTGTCTAACATTTACGGGGCAGATCAAAACGTATTAATTGATGTTATCTCGTCCTTTTTTACCTTTTTTTAAATAGTAATATTTCATCAAATATGGTCCGTAATTATAACTTATTTATTATTTTTTTTCGAATTACGATGAAAAATATGATAGGTAGCAAATATGTGTAAATAGTATTTGGTTCAGATTGACTAGACTCTTATTATCTAGTAAGTTTAATAAATAGATAAAGGAGGGAATTCAATGTCACAAAAAGATTTAACATCCAGTAAGGAAATGCCGTACTTTGTTTTAAGTATTATTTTCAGTGTGCTTTTGTACATAGTTGCTGCCGCTTCGATATTTGGAATAGCCATTTTATTAATTATATTAGCCGTACTACTGTTTTCAAACGCCATTATGCTAGGTTCTATTCGTGGAAATGGGATACGTATTAGTGAAAAACAGTTCCAAGATGTATATGAACGTGTCATTCTTCTATCAACTAAGATGAACTTAAAAAAAGTTCCCGACGTGTTTGTCATTCATTCAGAAGGTGCCTTCAACGCATTTGCAACCAGATTTCTAGGACGAAATATGATTGTTATCTATTCGGAGGTATTCGAACTGGCTAGAGAACAAGGAGATGCAGAGTTGGATTTTATCATCGCTCACGAGCTATCTCATTTGAAACGAAGACATATATGGAAAAACATTTTAATCTTGCCTGCGCAATTCATCCCTTTTCTTTCTCAAGCATACAGTCGTGCTTGCGAATATACGTGTGATCGCGAAGCTGCGTACCATATACAAAATGGGCTAGCTGCTAAACAAGCACTTACGATACTTGGTGTTGGGAAAAAGTTATATACAGAAGTTAATGAAGATGCATATTTAGAACAAATTTATACAGAATCCAATATCGCTGTATGGTTAAGTGAAGTTCTATCAAGCCATCCCCTGTTACCAAAAAGAATTCAAGCTGCAGGTAAATTTATGGGAGTAGATGGAACACCAAACTACAACTCAAATACAAGCAAAATTGCACTTGGAGTCGGTGCTTTATTCGGCATTTTTATTGTTGCCTATTTAGGAGTTATTGCACTTATTGCAGCAGGGACATTTACATATGCAAATGTATTTAGTTCAAGTATTTTAGGAAGCACTGAAACTGATTATTCATTGGAACTAACTCCTTTAATGGAAGCGGCTTCTATTGGCGATGAGGTACAGGTGAAAGATCTTATTGCTAGCGGGGTAAATTTAGAAGACCAAGACTCTGAGCAATCTACCGCTCTTCTTCATGCCATATACGGAGACTATAATGCTATCACTGAGTTATTGTTAGAAGCAGGTGCAAATCCAAATGTATCTGATGACTATTCAACTGCATTAACTGCCGCGTTATACAATGAAAATTATGATTTAGCTGCAATGCTATATGAATATGGCGCCGACCCCACAGCCCTAGATGCAGATGGTTACTCTGCCTTTAGTGTGTTAGATGTTGATAATGAAGAAGATTTTTTAGCAATACTATATAAGCAATAATAGAAAAAGTGTGAGCCCCGCATAGTAGACGCTTTTAAAAAAGTGACCCTATTCGGGGTTTTTTTCTGTTTTTATAACTGCTACTAAATTTAAACAAAAAACGAGTGCCAAGATAGGATTCAAATAAAATGCTGACATCATAAAAACTCCCAAAAAACCACTTCCTCTAACACACTTAACCTACCTCAATCACGCATTATTAACAGGTAATTAAGTTGGAAGTGTTGCAAAGGCGGGGCCTGTCACAGGATGATAACACTGTAATTGGTGATTAAATACTGAATAATGTAAGATTAGAATAAACAATAAATTGAGGGTGATTGAATGAAAGTTGGAATGATCGGGCTTGGTGATATCGCAAAAAAAGCATACTTGCCAGTTTTAACACAAACAAAAGGGATCGAGCTTCATATTTGCACCAGGAATGTAGAGACATTGAAAGAAATCGCGGAAACCTATTCTATTAATCATCTGTATCATGATTTCGATCATTGGCTTGAGAGCGGGATCACAGCGGCATTTGTTCATTCATCTACAGAATCTCACGAAAGCATCATTAATAAACTTCTAGATAATGGGATTCATGTATATGTTGATAAACCTATCACATACGACGCAGAATCATCAACACGGTTAATGGATAAAGCCAAAAGCAAAGATTTATTATTAATGGTTGGCTTCAATCGGAGGTACGCACCTTCCTATATGCAACTAAAAGAATTGGCTGAACCAAATATGATTATTATGCAAAAAAATCGAGGTCATCATGCAGGTGAGGTTAGGCAATTTATTTTTGATGATTTTATTCATGTGATTGATACGCTGCTCTATCTGTTCCCCTATCCGATTGAGAATATTCGCATTCGAGGTAAGCAGGAGAATGGGAAGCTCCATCATGTCGTACTACAGCTGGAAGCAATGCAAGGGACAGCGATTGGAATTATGAATCGTGAAGCGGGTACAACGGAGGAAAGAGTTGAAGTGATGAGTGCAAATGAAACGCGCATGGTAATGAACGTAAATGAAATTACCTCTCATATTGATAAAAATTGCAGTACTTACGCTAACGATGATTGGCAGCCAACACTTCAAAAACGTGGATTTCATGGCGTGATTTCAACGTTCTTGGAAGCGGCTAAAACTAACTCAGTGCCATATAAACAATACCAGAGGGATTTAGAATCACATGTAATCGCTGAAAGAATCGTTCAAACACTTGGTGACAGACACTAAAAAAAAGTAAAAATCCCAATCTCTCAAGGTACTGTAAATGAGAAATCGGGATTTTTATGACTACCACGGACTAGTTAAAAACCATATTCCTCATCTTTCACTTTCCGAATCCCTACATAAGCATCGACGAGGAGCACGGTATCTTCCACTAAGCGCTCCATCCGGAAGAGAACATCATCATTGACGATTTCTTTGCGGTGGAAATCCTTTTCTTCTATAAATACATAAGTGGGTACAATATGCGCCTTCATATACGCTAAAATCGGCTTCAACTGCTGTTCCGCCATTAAATAATGCTTCGCTGTACCAGCTGTTACAAGCATGCTCACCACTTTATCCCGGAACGCATTGACTGGTAATAAATCAAAAATATTTTTTAGCGTAGCTGGAATAGAAGCTTGGAACGTCGGTGTTCCAATAATAATGGCATCCGCCGCCATCAGTGTTTCTGTTACATATTTGGTGTCGCCCTCGTAGTCCCAGTAATTACGCCCGTCACTAAAGACCATGTTAAATTCGGCCAGATCCAGCAATGTAATCTCTGCATCCGGATATTTTTCATGCGCTATTTTGACTGTATAATCCATGGCTGTTCTTGTTTTAGATCCTACATTGGAGCCCGATAGTAATACGATTTTCATGATAGCATCTCCTTATTTTCCGGCTGTATATTTCTTAACCGCTGGCAGTATTTCTGTCGCAATCAGCTCAATATTTTTCATAATTTTATCAAACGGCACTCCACCGAAGTCGATTTGTGCCATGAATCGTTGTTGACCAAATAACTCGTATTGGTAGAGCATTTTTTCAATAATTTGCTGTGGGCTACCAATCATTAACGCATCACGTGTATCCGTCGATTGTGCAAATTGTTGTTTCGGATAGCCGCCGCCTCTTAACGCCTGCATACCACCATTGGCATGTGGATAATATTCACGCAGCGCATCTTGTGAATTTTCTGCGGTATAAAATAAGCTCGTTGTCGCTATAGGTAAAGCCGCTGGATCAAAACCACTACGCTGTGCCGCCTCACGATAAGCATCCACTGAAACCTTAAAGTTAATCGCAGGGCCACCAAGCGTAGTTAGCATCATCGGCACTCCTGCATAGCCCGCCTTAATAGCACTTGCAGGTGGTCCGCCTACTGCACGCCAAATTGGCAGATGACCATTTTTGGGTTGTGGTAAAATAGTAGCGTTTTCCAACGGTGCCCGGAATTGCCCCTGCCACGTCACATTTTCCTCATCATTTATCTTCATCAGAAGTTCTAATTTTTCTTCAAATAACTCTTCGTAATCATGTACATCATAACCGAGTAAACTATAAGCCCCTATCCGTGAACCACGTCCTGCAACAATTTCAGCTCGACCTTTTGAAATCAAATCAATCGTGGCAAAATCTTCATAGACACGCACAGGATCCGATACACTTAACACCGTTGCAGAACTCGCAATTTTAATATTTTTTGTTGCCTGTGCGATAGCGCCTAAAATGACCGTATGCGCTTGTGTTGTAAAATGCGTTTGATGACTTTCACCAACTGCGAAAACATCTATTCCTGCCTCGTCTGCCAGCTTACTTGCTTCAATCAATTCTTGAATACGTTGCTCTGCGCTAATACGACTTCCTGTTAGAGGATTTAGTACATGATCCCCAATCGAATATAAACCAAATTCAAGTCCTTTAGTAGTATCAATACGGTATTTCTCCATTTTCATCGTCTCCTTTTTGTATGTCCAGACTTCGGTTCGCCTTGCACTTTTCTTAGTGTCCAGCTCCAGTGCCTAGGGGCTCGGGTCATAAGTCAGCCCAGCTAGGAAGGATTGAACTGCATCCTTCCCGGGCAAAAAGCGCCGCGTCGCTAGGCAGCCTTATGCCTGTCGCCCCTGATCGAGGCACTTACGCTTTTCTTAGTCAATCGGTTGTAATTTCGCTTCAATTTCTGCACGTTTTGATTCTAAAAATGGTGGTAAATCTAATTCTTTTCCTAACGCTTCAACAGTTGAATCTATTGTAAATCCAGGTCCATCTGTAGCAATTTCAAATAGAATGCCATTCGAATCACGGAAGTATAAACTTTGGAAATAAAAACGATCGATGACGCCTGATGAATCAAAGCCACGTTCTTTCACGACTCCGTCCCAATAGCGTAGCTCCTCCTCGTTTTTCACACGAATCGCCAAATGATGAATACTTCCTCGGCCTGGTTTTTCACTCGGCCCCTCCAACTGCTTCAGGACTATTTCACCAAATGATTGCCCTTCAACTGACTGATAAATGGCTTCCTTTTCTGAACGAGTTACTTCTACATAGCCAAACATATCCTTTAATGTTTTAGCCGTTCGGTCTAAATAACGTACTGTTATTTCTGTAGTTCCCATCCCTAAAATGCGATGCTTCTGCTCCACGATAGAATCTTCCCAAGCTGACCAGTGTTTGGGTACTTCTTCACCATTATTATTTAGCAAAATAAGGCGTAGCCCTTCCGAATCTTCAAATGTAAGTGCTTCTCGACCTGCATAAGTTATAATTTCTCCATGCACAACATCTAATAGCTCAAATCTGTTTTTCCAGTATTCCAGACTTTCAAATGATGGTACAAGCAATCCAATTTGTGTAATTGCATTTGTTCCACGGACCGTTCTTCCTGCCATCGACATTTCAAAAAAGGATAGCTCTGTACCAGCACTTCCTGTTAAATCGCCGTAAAACAAATGATACATAGATGGACTGTCTTGATTAACTGTCTTTTTTACTCGTCTCAAACCTAACACCTTTTGATAAAATTGATTATTCATCTTAGCGTTTTTTGTAATCATTGAAATATGGTGATGTCCTGGAATTTTATGCATAGTGCTTCCTCCTATTTATCAAATTCGCCTTGGCGAATTTGTGTAAGTATTTTATCGAGCAGGCTCGATAATTCCCCTTGAATAATCTATAGCATCTGCCGTAGGCTAGACTTTATTCAAGTGAATAAAGTTAACTTGATTAGTCAAGTGATGGTGTAAAAAAAATCACTCTAACGGTAATTCTTTTCTTTGACTATATTTATGTACACGTGTCATCAATGTGTACAGTGTTTTCTCTTCTTCCTCGTTTAATACATCGGCAAAAAATGACGATTGAAACGCCAGTTGAGCTGGCATAGCCTCTTCTAAAATTGCTTCTGCATTGTCAGTGAGGGTAATCATTTTCGTTTTCCAGTCTTGCTTACGTACAATATAACCTTCTTTTTCAAGTCGCGCGAGCATACGGGAAATCCCGCCTTGCGTAACTGTCACTTTTTCAGCTAATTCGCTTTGTGTAAGAGGCTGGTATATGTGAATTTGCACAAGTACATCGAATTGGGCAGTTGTTAAATCAAAACGCTTTAAAAAATCATTTGATAGTTGGTTACTTTGATTTGTAAAACGCATTAAACGTAACCAAATTAACGATCCAATCGTATTATTACGCATCTTGTTTCCCTCCCCATCACTAACCTTAATATCACTTTACCACGCAAGTGATTACTTTTCAAGTTAAATGTCTCGAATTAAAGATTTACTGAAGTACTACTTATATCATACGAACTTATTGATCTAAATAGCTGATTAATGCCATTGCAATTCAATGACTTCATTCATTTCCAATCGTAAAACTACTATTGTGTTTGAAGTTAAATTAGAAATCTTAATTCTTACCTTACTGGAAGATGGAATCGCAAAATTTACTCCATTAGTTTTTTTCACTAGAAAGAAGTCATGACCGTTTGCAAATTCATTCTCATTTAAAAAATCCCATATGCTATCATCATAAGTTATGCTATCAATCATATATAGTGTAAATATGTTGGTGTTCTCTAAAATATTTGCATTTCTTAATATCTTTACTCTTGGAAAGGAAGGAACCATTAACAACAACTTGTAGTTTTGTTTTAACTTTTCTTCTATATACGATTTGCAATCTAGTTCGCTATATTCAATAAGTTTATCTGGAATGGTCGACGTTAGTATCGGCAACACAAATTCATTCGCATAAATATCATCTGTTTTTTCTAATTCCAACTTTGAATAACTATCCATTAAATTCCCCTTTTTCAAATGTTTAATGACAGGAACTAAAACATACACGATTGGATGAGTGCCTATCCCCCTGCTTCTTACTATACAATAAAAAAACACAGTCAACTGGATATGACTGTGCTCTTTTTTATGCAATTGCAGTTTTCTTGAATAGGTATCTGGCAATCATTCAAAATCACTAACACATAACAATAATTTTATGGGGTGTGGTTTGTGCCGGGATACTTCTGGTAGTAGCACCATAGAGAACAATTAAATCCCGATTTGCAACACTTCCATTAAAAGCCTGCCCGTTTTCCAATAAAATTTGAGTATGGGGGGAAATATTTAACCTTAATGTACCGTCGCTACTCTCTAAATTGCCGTTAAAATGGTCTACTTTCACATTTTGATTAGGCGTATCTTTGGCCATAACAATTGCGCGAAATTGTGGTGGAAATATGAGTGGAACTGGTGCATTTGCATCATAAAATCCAGTTACCCTATCCCCTACCGACACCATTACATGATCTACAAAGTAAGTCGTGGGTGCTACTACGAAATTTACTAACCTTCCATACCCGCCATCTACCGATATTAATTTATAGCAACCTACTACATTGTTTTGCCCTATCGAAAAATTATCAATCATTGTTACAACGCCGCTAAATGGTTGAAAGTTTACCATTCCATTACCTCCGTTACTAATTGAACTTACATCATATAGATTATGCCATCTTCCTATTGATTGTACCTAGACATAATGTTAAAAGTTAAATAGCAACACAAATATACCCGCAGTCCATATATGAACCAACAGTACACTTGTGTTATTATATAAGTAGTCCTATGCGTACATAAATTTCTAAAGGGGTTCAGAATATGATTAAGAAAAAAAGAAATGTCATAGATAAAGCACATGAGTTATTTATCGAAAAGGGGTATCATGGTACATCGATTCAAGATATTTTGAATCATAGTGGTATTTCGAAGGGGTCTTTTTATAATTATTTCCCATCCAAAGGTGAGTTATTTAAAGCGGTATTCACTCTTATGCAAGAAAACATGAAAACCAAGAGAGATGAGCTGCTCATTGGGGAAGACATTACAGACAAAGAAGTGTTCATTAAACAAGTTAGTCTTATGATGGAATACAACCGGAAGAATAAATTACTTCAACTAATTGAGGATGTGTTCGTTTCAAATGAACCAGAACTGATTATATACATTAAGCAGACAAGATATTTATTTGTAAACTGGGTATATGAACGTTTTTTAAGTATCTTTCCAGAACAACAAGCAAAATACATGGGTGATTGTGCCGTGCTTTACACAGGAATGATACAAAACATTTCGCACACAAGTAATAGTGTAAATGGAACGATAACGTTACAGCAAATTACTACATACTGTATGGACCGCGTGAGTACAATTCTTGATGACATTAGTAAAAAGGACATTCAATTATTTACCCAAGAAAAGATGAAGCAGTTACAGCCACAATCGAATTACAATGAGTTTTTTAATAATGAATTTTCGATAGCGACATTGAATGTGAAAAGGATAATTGAGAAGCAATTCAAGCCGAAAGATCCTAAACTAACGACGTATCTAAATTTGCTCTATTTTATCCAAAAAGAAATCCTAAACAACAAAGAGGAATCTAGGCAATACTTAATTGAAAGTGCATTAACAACTTTGAAAACGAGTAGTGGAGTTAATCATACAAAGGAATATCTACAGTATGAGCAGATTTTAGAGGAAATGAATTATTACCCGATTGCCTAGTGGATTCATCCTAGTAAAAACAGATTCCGATGTTATCTATCAACTGGAAAGATAACATCGAGACTTTTGCAACGCGAACTTCTTAAAGTTACGGCGAGCTATCAATGATTATCACGGACATTTCTCTGTTTCATGCTTTACTGGTTATTCAGCTATCCCAAAGTCCTTTTTTACACGATTTAATTATAAAATAGCACATTTACTTGAAAACAGTAGGATTAGTTTACATGTATGTAGAACATCTACTACATACTTCTATTAGCTTTCATGAAAAATTGCTGGAAGTGCCCCTAACTTTCTTCCGTGGTAGACAAGAGGCAATCTCTTTTCAACATCGATTTCGATTATCTCTCCAATCAAAATCATATGGTCGCCTGCCTCAATTTGTTTAAATGTCCTACATTGTAATGATGCAATTGCACCTTTAATAAGGGGTAGACTATGTTCTGAAGAAGACCAATCACAATTTGCAAAACGATCTTGATTACTACTCGCAAATAAAGAAGCAATTTCTGATTGATTGTCAGCTAAAATATTAATGGCAAACTTATCGATGTTCTTAAATGTTTCGTATGTAGAAACCCTCTTATCAATTGACCATAAAACCAGTAGTGGATCCAATGATACCGATGCGAACGAATTCACCGTTAATCCAATAGGGGTATGATTTTCATCCGTTGCCGTAACAACCGTAACACCGGTTGGGTAATTCGCCAATGCTTCCTTAAATGAATTTGTTTTCTCAGAATTTATTTGCATTTCATCATCTCCTTGAATTTAGTAAAACCCAGAAAATAATTTCAGGTTATGAAATAAACAAGATAAGAGCCTCAAAGGCATCTTATCTTGTAAAAAACAATTAGCTATTCAATGCTTGTTCGTATTTTGTAGAGACTGCATCCCAATTAATAATTTTAAAGAAGTTTGAAGTATAATCAGGTCTTCTGTTTTGATAAGTAAGGTAATAAGCATGCTCCCAGACATCTAAGCCCAAGATAGCGATTTCGCCTTCCATAATCGGATTGTCTTGATTTGGCGTACTTGTTACATCAACCTGTTTTTCATTATTAACGACTAGCCAAGCCCAACCGGAACCGAATCTCCCTGTTGCAGCCTTCGTGAATTCTTCTTTGAACTTGTCAAAACTACCAAAACGATTGTCAATTGCCGCTGCTAACTTGCCAGTTGGTAAATTGTTTTCCGAAGGAGCAGTAAGGACTTCCCAGAATAACGAGTGGTTTAAATGGCCGCCTCCATTATTTCTAACAGCAGTTCGAATTGACTCAGGTAAAGCGTCCACATTTGTCAGGAGTTCCTGTAACGTTTGTCCACTTAACTCTTCATGCCCTTCAAGTGCAGCATTTAGATTATTGATATACGCTTGATGATGCTTTCCATAATGGATTTCCATTGTTTGTTGATCAATAACTGGTTCTAACGCGTCGAAACCATAATTTAGTGCCGGTAATGTAAATGTACTCATTTTTATTCCCCCTAGTTTTATTATGAACCCCTTACACTTTATAAACCTTTTGGTATAAGAAGTATCTATACTGATAATAGAACTAGTAATTAACTAAAGTCAATTGGATTGTCTTTACCTTACTCATTTACTTAATTCTATACATGCTTAATCATCTACTCTGAAGGAATGCAAAAAAGGCCACTATTATAATAGATGGCCTTTCTATCCTATTTTTTATACGGATGCGCTATCTTTACTTTGTGAAGACTCATTAAAATTTATAAGAAAATGACAATGGTTTTCTCCATCAGCTTTACAACTTGTTCTTCTTATACTATTCGTCTTCAGTACTTCTTTAAACATATTCGTCTCACAATTACATGCTTGCTTAAACTTTTTAGATACCTCAAAAATAGGACAATTATGTTCAATTAATTCAAATATATTATGATCTATTTTAATTACATCGGCCATATAGCCTTTTTCAATTTGAATATTTTTTAGTGTCTCAACCATTTCATCGTTTGATACTATATTTTTCATATAGGGAGAGTAATTATCAGCTAATCGCTTACTTCTCTTTTCAAATAGACGATCAATTATTTCGTCCCCTTGAATCTCCTGAAGGTCATTAAGAAAATCAACAGTAAGATTATCATAACTTTTAGGGAAAAGTACATCCGCTTGCGGTGTTAATGAAAAAACTTGAATCGGTCGACCTAGGGGTTGCTTTACTTCAGAGATATGAATAAAAGAGTCTCTATCGAGGATATTCAGGTGTTTTCTGACAGCCATTTCTGTGATAGTTAATGCTTGGGCCATTTGATTGACAGTCATTTTAGTTTCTTTTTTCAATAAATTAAGTAATTTTTCTTTTGTTGTTAAACGTGAATCCATCACTTTTTCACCTCCGGAGTCAAGTATCTTATGATAGCATGAATATTTCACAACTTATAGTACATCGATTTCCCGCCGTAAAAAGGAGATTGTGTAGAAAAAGATAAAAAACCTCAGATGACAAGGAGTAATCCCAATCATCCGAGGTACGATAATCGTATCCGCTGTTTCTTTTCATGTTCCCTAAAGAGCAAGTGCGGTTTGAAAGATGTATTTCGCGAAAACTCCCTATCAGAAATAAAAAACTGGGACTAGCCTCTTGTCAAATACCCAATAAGAGATAATCCCACTTCATTAGACTGCTGAATTGATAACATTTACTTTGCGGTTTCCCGTCGAACAATCGGCACCACTTCTGTCGCCAACATTTCAATACCTTCGGCGACCTTGGAAAACGGCAAACCTCTATATAATGGGACATAACACGTGCACCAACATGTTCATTTAAATATTCAGCTAATATTTAATATCACGCGTGTGACTCGTATAGGAATGTGAAAAATTATCGCTTCCTTCAGAAAGAGTTCTTTTGCTAGTCGAATATGCATTCCATCACCCTGAAATTTCTTTTTTTATTTCTCTTATACTCAATTCATTACTAGGGGGTAGTTACTTTGATTTACACTATGCACAAAGTAAAGCATCCTTTTCAATAGCTGGTTTTTCTGTTTCAATTTAAAAACCTCTAATTTAAAAAATCAAATTTCATTGAATCAATTTCATAATTTAACAATCAACCTTAATATCCGAATAAGGTTGATTTTCGCTTCAGGCGGACGCTTCCATATTAAAGGGAGGTGATTTCCCCTTTATTGTTCAGATCTACACTGTTAATGAATTGATAATGGTTGAAGGAACTGATGAACAGTATGATTACAATACATCAATAGTAGATGAACTACTCAAAAGCCAAGTTCTAACACATCTCTAAAATGTGTTAGAACTTGACCTCCTATTAATCTTTTTACTTTTATCCATCTCTTGTTTACTAGTCGCTCAAGGCAACAGACTGGTGGATAAATTCTTCATTGGCAATTGCCTGTAATAAGAAGTCGGCGACATCTGCGCGTGAAATTGTACGGCCGCCTTTAGGAACCCCAATCGCATCTTTACGATATGTCCCTGTAAACGGTTTGTCATTGAGCCCTAATGGTCTTGCAATAGTCCATTGTAAATCATTTTCTTTTAACACAGCCACTGCATTGTGATGATCGTCTAGCACATTTCCAAGCAATTTCATCGTAACTTTCCCGATAACACCTGGTATTTCTTTATCAATCCCTGCCGAAGCCATGTAAGCAATCGGCGACACCTGCTGTTCCTTCATACCCTGAACGATGTTTTGCGTCATTTCATGAAGTACTGTTGTTTTTCGTAATCCAGTGTTCGTTCCAAGTGTTGAAATAACTGCGTCATTCCCAAGAATGGCTTTTTTCACAGCAGATGCATCTGTTACATCCCCCTGAACAATTAAAAGGTTCGGATTGGAAATGTTCAAGTTACTTGGGTTTCTTACGAATGCTGTGACCGTATGGTTATCAGAAAGCGCTTTCGTAACAAGCAACTTCCCCGTTTTCCCCGAGGCACCAAAAATAATAATTTTCATAAGTTCCCTCCAAGTTGAATCGGTTTACCATATTTAACTCGCAAACTAAATATAACATTACTTTTGAAGTGCGACATCCTTCGAATTGGAATACTACTAATTACTTTCTGGAATGGAGTAATTATCGCTATACAAATCCCCCACCAACTTCATTGGTATTTGGTAACAGTCCCCCAAACAAACATGAATTCCATGTTTGTTTAAACTTTCACAGAAATAAACACTAATACCTATCCTAACTATGAATTTGGAAACCCCCTTAATTTATGCGATAATCTAATGATAAGAACTACTGTTTTATCGCATGAATGAAAGAGGTGCTGTTGTGAAACCGGTCATCCTAGCCGAAAAGCCAAGCCAAGCGAAGGCATACGCAGACGCTTTTTCTGTGCGGCGACATGAAGGTTATTTGGAATTATTACCTTCTCCTATATTTTCAGAAGGTGCATATATTACATGGGGCATCGGCCACCTTGTCGAATTGAAGGAACCGAAAGAGTACGATCCTAAATGGGCCAAATGGTCGCTTGCAAGTTTGCCCATTTTGCCGGAACGCTATGAGTTTCAGGTCGCAAAAGGAAAAACCAAGCAGTTCGCCATTGTAAAAAAGCTGATTAAAGGCACCGACACTGTCATTAACGCCTGTGACGTGGACATATCTCTATAAAGTAATATGTACACAATAAACAATTTTATCCTTATTAAGATACTACATAGATATCGCACTAAATAATAATTTGCACGTAAATAAAAAATGCACATAATCAGATTTAACATCTGGGTTTATGTGCATTTTCAAGTTTCTTTCATCTTATTCATTTTTCAAATTATTGATTGACTGCTGAAACCCCTTTTTGTGTTTCACTTGAATATGAGGTTTAATTATAATACAATAGTATTGTTTGGAAATAAAAGGTGATGTTAATACTTTTAATAAATCCATTATAGAAGGAGATAATTATGATAAAGAGTAGAAGCCTAAACAGACTTTTAACAGTCATTTCAATAGTAGGCTTGTCATTAAGTATTGTAGGATGTTCAGCTAAAGATGATAAAAAAGATGAAAAGCCTGAAACTAAAACAGAGGCGAGTAATTTTAAACCAGTAGAGTTTACTTATTCAGATGGAGCAAAGGATTATAATGTAAAAGTTGAAACACCAAGAGAAAGAGCCGTAACGTTATCACAATTTATGACTGAAATGTTACTTGCATTAGACTTAGAAGATAAAATGATCGGAACAGCTCTTTTAGATAACCCAATACTCCCTGAGTTTGAAGACGCTTATAATAAAATACCTGAACTTAAAATTGGTGAAGGACATTCGGTAGCGAAAGAAGGATTTATGGCTTTGGGTGCCGATTTTGTAAGCGGCTGGGATTCATCTATCAGTGAACAAACAACAGGATCTCCAGATGAACTTATGGAAAAAGGTACAACTCCATTTATGGCGAAATCATACGATCCAGATGCTACGGTTGAAACTGTATATGAAGATTTCGAGCTGTTAGGAAAGATATTCGGGGTTGAAGGTAAAGCAACTGAAGTAATCAATACAATGAAAAGTGATATAAAATCAGTTACTGACAAATTAGGCGATATAAAAGAAGAAGAAAGAATCAAAATGATGGTATATGATTCAGGCGAAAATGATGCGATGGTAGTTGGGTCTGGTTTAGCTAATAACCTAATCACTTTAGCAGGTGGCAATAATATATTTGGAAAAGCTGCAACGAAGCCTTATATAAATGCATCTTGGGAAAGTATAGTAGCAGAAAATCCTGAAGTTATATTAATAACAGATTTCATGGCAGGACAACCAGTACAAGAAAAGATAGACTTTTTAAAATCGCATCCAGCACTTAAAGATGTTTCAGCGATAAAAAATGATAAACTTTACGTTGTAGAATTAGCCGATTTATCTCCAGGTATCAGAAATCCAAAGATTATAGAGCAAATGTATGGATACTTTTTTGGAGAGAGTAAGTAATGGGGATATCAGTACAAGAACAAAGAAGCCTTTCTAAAAAGAAAGGTTTCTTATTTTGGGTTATAGCTTTAACTGTAATTTTGGCAGGAACCATAATTGGAGCTATAGCAATCGGTAGTACTTATATGGAACCTGGAGAAGTTTATAAAGTATTACTCAATAAATTAACTAATGGAGCTTTATTTGAAAATGCTGGCACGGTGATGACACAGAATATAATATGGGAAATACGATTACCCAGGGTATTATTAGGGGCATTATGTGGAGCTGGACTCGCCCTTTGTGGCGTACTTATGCAATCTATAACTAAAAATCCAATCGCAGAACCATATATACTTGGTATATCCTCAGGGGCATCTTCTGGAGCTGTGGCTGTCATCGTTCTAGGTGGAGTATCATCGATAGGTATTAATAGTATAAGTGCGGGTGCATTTGTTGGGGCAATGGTGTCAGGAATACTAGTATTTGTTATAGGTACTCAAATGGGGAAAACGACTTCTACTACAAGGCTAGTTCTTACAGGAATGGCTATATCAACAATATTTTCAGCACTTACAAACTTACTAATCTATTCGGCCGATAATTCAAACCAAGCTAAAAATGCGTTATTTTGGACTGTTGGTAGTTTAGGGGGAGCTAAGTGGAGTGTATTATTATTTCCATTTATAACACTAGTTATAGTTATGATAGTTGCATTTGTAATGTCAAAGTCATTAGATATATTACTTTTAGGTGATGATAGCGCCATTATACTTGGTATAAATGTGAAAATGATAAAATCTATAATATTAATATTAGCTACTTTACTTACCGCATCATTAGTTGCAATAACAGGTGCTATAGGATTTATAGGCCTTATTGTTCCTCATATATGCAGAACGCTAGCAGGAAGTGATCATAAAAAATTAATCGTTCTTTCTGCGTTAGTCGGAGCAATATTTTTAATAATATCAGATGTATTAGCAAGAGGACTTTTCCCACCAATAGAGATACCTATAGGTATTATCACTTCATTAGTTGGAGGACCATTTTTCTTATACTTAATTTCTAAAAAAAATTATGCTTTCGGAGGAAAAGAATAATGAAGAAGCTGCAGGTTAAAAATTTAAGGTTCAGTATAGATAAAAAGGAAATATTAAAAGGTATAACTTTTGATGTTCCGACAGGCAGTTTTGTAGGCGTTATCGGTCCAAATGGTTCAGGGAAATCAACTTTATTAAAAAACATATACAGATTATATAAACCCACTAGCGGCGAGGTGTTTTTAGATAATAAATTGTTATCTAAAATGAAAAATAAAGATTGTGCAAAAGAGATCGCCGTACTTGCGCAGGAAAGCGATTCTCAGTTTGACTTTACTGTAGAGCAGATTGTTAAAATGGGAAGATATCCATATAAATCAGCATTTGAAGATTACTCAAAAGAAGATTTGAAATTGGTTTCAGAAATGTTGAAAAAAGTAGGCCTAGATAATTATAGTGATCGGAGCTTTTCAAATTTATCAGGTGGAGAAAAACAAAGAACATTAATTGCAAGGGCCTTAGTTCAAGATACAGATTTTTTAATATTAGATGAGCCGACGAATCACCTAGATATTGGGTATCAAATTCAACTTATGGATTTAGTTAAAAGTCTTAATATTACTACGTTATCTGCGATACACGATATGAATATTGCTTCAATGTACTGTGATTATTTACTAGTCATGAAAGAAGGACAAATCATAAACTTTGGGACTGTTGAAGAAGTAATCTCTTCACAAATGTTAAAAGAAATATTTGGTGTAAATGCTCATGTGGGTATTAATCCTATCAATAAAAAGTTGCTGGTTTCATTTATGCATACCCATGTACATATAGATGGAGTAGGGCATGATCATGTTCATGAGGATGGATTCACGGGCGGACATTATCATTAACATGTTTACTTGTAAAATTGATTTTTTCCGTAAAAAGAGGAACTTTTTCAATTTGGTAAATATCATGATATTTATGTTATGGATTTACTTAGAAAAGATTAGGAAAACATTTCAGCTTAATTGCAGAGTAAAAGAGCAGACTGCTTTGTAAACTGTACCCTATGTAAAGGACATTTAAAAAAGCTAGGCAGACTTAAGTAGATGATCCCTGTATTCAACGAGGACACTGAAAAAGTCCAAATGGATAACAAAAGCGATTGTGAGAACGGATTTCCGTTTCCACAATCGCTTTTTCTTTCATTTTTCTCATTATAGTATAATAAGAAAAACCTACTAGAGGTGGTGCGACCATGATTTCCAAACAAGAAACATTAAATTTAAGTCCATATATGGCATTGTATGAATTAATCATTCCGAAAGAAAATATGCTTCGGCAAATCAATGAACTCGTTGATTTTTCATTTATTTTAGACGAACTAAAATCAAAATATTGTTTGGATAATGGTCGAAATGCGATTCCACCAATTCGAATGTTTAAATATTTACTGTTAAAAGCGATTCATGACTTATCAGATACCGATCTTGTGGAGCGTTCAAAATACGATATGTCCTTCAAATATTTTTTAGATATGACACCTGAAGAGAATGTCATCGATTCAAGCTCTCTTACAAAATTCCGCCGTCTTCGCCTACAGGACATGAATTTATTAGACTTACTCATTGGCAAGACGGTTGAAATTGCGTTAGAGAAAGGTCTTATCACGAGTAAAACGATTATTGTCGATGCGACACATACAAAATCCCGTTATAATCAAAAATCACCGAAAGAATTTTTACAAGAAAAATCGAAAAATGTACGAAAAGCGGTCTATCAATTGGATGAAAATATGAAAGGGAAATTCCCAATAAAACCAACTTCTAATGAGGTAAGTGAAGAATTAAACTACTGCCGTCAGGTCGTTCAAGTGGTAGAAACACAATCAAAAGTAGCACAACTACCAGCTGTAAAAGAAAAGTTAAATGTATTGAAAGAAGTGATAGACGATTATAATGTACAACTGAGCTATTCAAGTGATCCGGACGCACGTGTTGGACATAAATCAGCGGATTCATCTTTCTTTGGATTCAAAACACATATTGCGATGAGTGATGAACGTATTATTACAGCTGCGATTGTGACAACGGGTGAAAAAAGTGATGGACATTACCTTAAAGAATTAGTAAAGAAAAGTAAAGAAACGGGTATGGAAGTTGGTACTGTCATTGGAGATACCGCTTATTCTGGGAAAGAAAATTTACAATATGCTCAAGCAGAAGAGTTTCAATTGGTTTCGAAATTAAACCCAAACATTACCGGAGAGACTTCACATCGAAAAGTAGTTTTTGAATTTAATAAAGATGCAGGCATGTATGTATGTATGTATGTATGTATGTATGTATGTATGTATGTCCAGCAGGTCACATGGCTATTCGAAAAGCACGAACTGGAAAGAAAAATCAAGCAGCTAATCAAGCAGAAACATACTCATTTGATATAGAAAAATGTAAGGTATGCCCGATGCGTGAAGGGTGCTATAAAGAAGGAGCAAAAAGTAAAACATACTCTATCAGAGTTAAATCTACGGAACATAAGGAGCAAATTCGTCTTCAAGAAACGGATGAATTCAAGACCCTTTCGAAAAAACGTTATAAAATTGAAGCAAAAAATAGCAAAATTAAAAACCCACATGGTTATAAAACAGCAAAATCAGTGGGTCTATTTGGTATGGAAATACAACGTGCAACAACGATATTTGCGGTGAATCTCAAACGGATATTAAAACTTCTAAACGAGTAAAAGTAAGAAATAGACAAGGAAAGAAGGAACATTCTGTTCAAAATCGAACGGAATGTGCCTTCTTTTTGTCTGAAAAACCAAGAGTCATAAAAAACGTAAGTTTTTCAGTGTCCTCGTATTCAACAGGGGTCATCTTTTTTAAATCCCATTGATATCTATAGTGATTGTAGTAGGTCATGTAGTTCTTGATTTCCTTCTTTAACTCTTCTAAAGTATCACATGGCCTTATAGATGCCTCGTCCTTAAAATGTCCAAAGAATGAACTCCTGGGGAGCGTTGTCCCAACAGTTACCTCTTCTTGACATGGACTGGCCTAATTTATATTTCTTCACTAGCTTTTGGTAAATCGGACTAGTGTAATGTCCTCCTTAATCAGAGTGAATAAAGGCTCCTTCAGCCAACTTTACTTTCCGATTTTTCTTTAGCTTATTTAATGTATTGAGGGCTATATCGAGTGTGATTTGATCTGATACCTTGTATGCCAAAATTTCATTAGTGGAGGCATCTTTAATTGATGATAAACATGCCTTTTTCAGATTGATTCATAAAAAGTTACTTAAATTCATCGATATATGTCATCCCTTTTACACTAATCGACTTAACATAAGGATTTTTAGATAATAGGCTAATCCCTTTCTCTGTGAAAGTCTTTTTACTCATCTCAAACTCTCCTGTCCCATTCATCTTCAATTAATTTCACACAAAAAGACCCTATAGAGTAGACTCATTTTTAAGTGTCTACTCTATAAGGTGCAGTTTATTAACTGGGCTGCTCTTTTATTATTTACCTATGATTCCGTCACCATAGATAAAGATTAGTCATCTCCTCCCCCGTTTATGCGATAATACAACTACAAGAACTAACGTTTCATCGCAAAAAGAAAAGAGGTGCTATCATGAAACCGGTCATCCTAGCCGAAAAGCCAAGTCAAGCGAAGGCATACGCAGACGCTTTTTCTGTGCGGCGACATGAAGGTTATTTGGAATTATTACCTTCTCCTATATTTTCAGAAGGTGCATATATTACATGGGGCATCGGCCACCTTGTCGAATTGAAGGAACCGAAAGAGTACGATCCTAAATGGGCCAAATGGTCGCTTGCAAGTTTGCCCATTTTGCCGGAACGCTATGAGTTTCAGGTCGCAAAAGGAAAAACCAAGCAGTTCGCCATTGTAAAAAAGCTGATTAAAGGCACCGACACTGTCATTAACGCCTGTGACGTGGACCGCGAAGGATCGAATATCTTCTATAGCATTTATTATCAAACAGGCGCAAAAAACCAGACGATAAAACGACTTTGGATCAACTCGCTCGAAGTTGACGAGGTACGTAAAGGATTCGCGAATCTACAAGATAATCGCAAAGACCTCCTTATGTATGAAGAAGCGAAATCCCGGCAAATCAGCGACTGGCTCGTTGGAATGAATGGCTCCCGCCTTTATTCGCTTTTATTGCAGGCACGTGGCATTCGGGAAGTATTTTCAATTGGGCGTGTGCAATCCCCGACTGTTTACCTTATTTATCAGCGGCAAAAGGAAATTGAGGCATTCGTTTCTGAACCATTTTATGAAATCGAAGCGACGTTTATTGCTGCAAACGGGACATATAAAGGGAAGGCCAAAGCGAAGGATTCGAAGAGGGAAATTATCCGGGATCTTCTCGCAAAACATGACATTCATCCAAAATCACCTGGTGTCGTTACATCTGTAGAAACAGTTGATAAACGGACGCCGCCACCGCAGCTACATGCACTGTCTACGCTGCAAGCAACGGCAAATCGCTTATGGAAAACAAGTCCCGCGAATGTATTGAAGACCATGCAGGGACTCTATGAAAAGAAACTCGTGACTTATCCAAGGACGGATTCTCGGTATATAACGCCAAGTGAATTCACCTATCTAGCCGGACAAGTAACTGAATATCAGCAGCTTATTGGTCATACTTTCCCTGTCGCATCAATCGCTCCGAAAAAGCGCTATGTCGACAGTTCCAAAGTACAGGAACATTACGCAATCATTCCGACGAAGAAAATTCCGTCACAAGGCGTACTTGCAGGACTATCGACCATCGAACGGAACTTATATGAAGAAGTTGTCCGCACCACACTCGCTATGTTCCATACTGATTACCTGTACACTGAAACGAAAGTGACGACCGATGTCAATAGGCTCCCCTTCTTCACAATAGGGAAGACGGAACGTGACAAAGGATGGAAAGCGTTGTTCATCCGTTCAACGAAGGACAATGAAAAAGAAAAGGACGAGCCAACACTACCCCCACTCGCTATGCATGAACCGGTTGAAAGTGATATCGCCATTAAAGAAGGCAAAACAATGCCGCCAAAACCGTATACAGAAGGCCAGCTAATTGCGATGATGAAAACATGCGGGAAACTCGTCGAAGATAAAAAAGAGACCGATATTTTGAAAGAAATTGAAGGACTCGGAACAGAGGCTACCCGAAGTGGAATCATTGAAACAATCAAACGGCACGGCTACATCGATGTAACAAAAAACATCGTTTCCATTACGGATAAAGGGCGCATTCTCTGTCAGGCAATCGAAGGAAATCTTCTCGCAAGCCCGTCCATGACAGCTAAATGGGAAGCGTATTTGCGGAAAATCGGGAATGGCGAAGGAACACAGGAACGTTTTCTCGGAAGCATTGCGAAGTTCATCTATAGCTTATTGGAAGAAGTACCGGGTCAGCTGAAATCGCAGAAGATCGACATCAAACTGACCTCTACTGCCCCATCATCATCTGCGTCCGCTCACAATGGCATCGTACCATGCCCTGCTTGTAAACAGGGTACAATCGTTGCGAGAAAAGAATTTTACGGTTGCAGCGCCTACGCAAGCGGCTGCAAGCAGACTTTTCCCGCTGTCTTTTTGAAAAAAAAGCTTACGCCCGCTCAAGTGAAACTTCTCTGTACGAAAGGCAAAACGAATGTTATAAAAGGTTTCGTCTCCAATTCTGACAAGAAATTTGATGCGAGCTTAACGCTTGTAAACGGGAAAATAACGATTGAGTTCTAAGAGAAAATATCTTCAAAAGATATTCAACCCAAAATCTAATGGGTTGGATATCTTTTTTTATCGGTTCAATTAGGTTAACTATATAAAATTATAAGTTGACACAAATGCTAGATTGCGCTTAAGATAATCGATATGAACTAATTAACCTATGTTTGGAGATGTATTATGAAAATTAGAGAAATGACATATGTCGCTTTATTTGCCGCAATTATGGGAGCATTAGGTTTACTTCCTCCTATCTTTCTGACATTTACACCTGTTCCGATTACGCTCCAAACAATCGGGGTGTTGCTTGCTGGAGGTATTCTAGGTGCACGATTGGGAGCAATCAGTCAAATTGTTTTCTTATTGCTCGTTGCTGCAGGGCTTCCCCTCTTGTCTGGTGGACGAGGTGGCCTCAGTGTATTTGTCGGACCAAGTGCAGGTTATTTACTATCCTATCCTATAACAGCATTTTGCTTAGGTACAATTCAATCCCGCTTCAAAGAAGTTAAGATAGCTACTATTTTACCTATCAATTTGACTGTCGGTATTTTCCTGATTTATTTGTTTGGAATACCCGTACAAGCTTTCGTTATGAATATTGATCTGTTGCTTGCAGTCAAGATGAGTCTTGTCTACTTGCCTGGCGATATTATCAAAGCGACTCTAGCAACGTTTCTAATCGTAAAAATAAAGAAGTATCCCATTTTTAACAGAAAATTACTTTTCAATTAAGATAAGAAATTTTAATTTTTTTTAATCAGGTTGCTGTCCGGGCTAGACGGCGCCTCGCGCTTTTCTTTCAAAAAGGAGAATTCATGTGCCAACAATTACAAGTTCCTATCAACAGCAAGTCATCAGCAATCCTGACAAAATTGCTATTCAAACAGCTTCAGAGGCGATTACATACCGCGATTGGTATACAGTCGTTTGCAAAACAGCAAATTGGTTACATTTAATGACTGCTCCCCGCGACGCCATCGGCATTTTCATGCCGAACAGTATTGCTTTTCTTCAACTTTTCACAGGCGCCGCCATGGCTGGTCGTATTGCCGCCACATTTGACGCTAAATGGAAGCCAGCAGAGCTTGAACAGCGTTTAGCAATCTCTTCCCCATCAGTCGTTATTACAACCGCCGAATTGGTTGAGCGCATAAGAAGCAAGGAGTCCACTATCATTATTTGGGAAGATGCTTTGGTGCAAATCCTCCAATGTGATTCTTCATGGTGTGAAAATGTCGAAGGGGAAATGCCATTTTACATGGGCTTCACCTCTGGAACAACTGGTGTCCCGAAAGCCTTTATCCGTTCACATGATTCATGGATTGCTAGTTTCAAATGCAGCCGACACGATTTTCATATTAACGAAACAGATCACGTTTTGATCCCGGGTGCACTCATCCATTCCCATTTTCTTTACGGGGCAATCAGCGTATTGTATTTAGGTGGAACAATTTATCTGCTAGATAAATTTTCGCCTAAACTTTCACTGAACTTCATCGAAAACTACCCGATAACAATGCTTTATGTCGTACCTACAATGGTAGAGGCGATGCTATTAGAAGACATTATCATCGATAAACCCATACAAATCATATCTTCTGGAGCGAAATGGGAAGTAGATTCAAAACAAAAAATCCAGGAGCAGTTCCTTCATATAAAGATGTTCGAGTTTTACGGAGCGAGTGAACTAAGTTTTGTATCTTTTTTATGTAATGACTCCGATAAGGACAAACTTGGTTCAGTAGGAAAACCATTTCATAACGTTGAAATTCAAATCAGACATACACATCTCCATGAAACATCAGTGCGAGAAGTTGGAACGATTTTTGTCAGGAGCCCAATGCTTTTTGACGGCTATATTCATCCCGAATCACGTTCCATTCATTCAATAAAAGATGACAAAGGTTGGATAACTGTGGACGATATGGGCTACTTGGATGAAGACGGTTACTTATACATCGTCGGGCGGGAGAAAAACATGATCTTATACGGTGGAGTGAATGTATTTCCTGAAGAAATCGAAACAGTCCTGCTGAAACATCCGGACGTGGAAGTAGCAGCTGTCGTTGGCATGACTGATCCATACTGGGGACAAATACCGGTTGCCGTCATAAAAGGACACGCATCCAAGAAGGCATTAAAAAAGCTTTGTATGGAAAATCTGTCCTCTCATAAAATTCCCCGTAAATGGTTTTTCGTCGAAGAGATTCCCCATACAACTAGCGGTAAGATTGCCCGCATGCTTGTTGAGCAATTAATCGAAACCGAGGTGATTAAAAATTAACAGAGCGGTTATCGTAAAAGCGAAACGGACACCTATTGGAAAAAAAAACGGGGTATTCCAAGATATCGAACCTCATATTCTTGCGGCTCCTCTTCTCCGAGAATTGTCGACGCAGATTACACATGAATTAGACGAAATCATCTTCGGAAACGTTATAGGACCTGGAGGGAATATTGCACGTTTGTCTGCGTTGGAATCAGGGCTTCCTTTATCAATAGCTGGTATGACGATTGATAGACAGTGCAGCGCGGGCCTAGAAGCCATTCGGACGGCGTGCCATTTCATACAAGGTAAAGCAGGTAACTGTTACATTGCGGGCGGTGTGGAAAGCGCTAGCACTTCCCCATTTCTGAAGAGGGCTCGATTTTCTCCTGACCGTTTAGGCGATCCTGATATGGGTGTGGCTGCAGAAAATGTCGCACAAAAATATAAAATTACTAAAGAGATGCAAGATGATTATGCACTCCTAAGCTATACGCGTAGCTGGCATGCTTTTCAGGAGGGTTTATATGTACCCGAAATTATTAAATTTGAAGAAATGAATATAGATGAAAGCTTCTATAAAGAACGCAATATGGAAAAACTGCTGAAACGCGCAAAACCTATTTTCATAAAAGATGCCGGTACAGTTACTGCTGCAAATAGTTGTGGCATTAATGACGGGGCTGCTGCAGTATTGGTCATGGAAGAAGGGCTAGCGAAAGAACTACACATGAAACCCATTCTACGTTTCGTCGACAGTGAAGTGAGTGGTATACACCCTAATTTTCCTGGTATTTCTCCAGTTCCTGCAATCCAAAAGTTATTGAATCGGAGTGGTCTGTCGATTGAGGATATCGACTTATTTGAAATAAACGAAGCCTTCGCTTCAAAAATTGTTGCATGCGCGCAGGAATTATCGATTCCGTACGAAAAACTAAATGTTTCCGGTGGTGCTTTGACAATGGGACATCCTTATGGAGCTTCCGGTGCAATTCTGGTCACCCGGCTATTTTATGAAGTGCAAAGAAGAAAAGGGATGAAATATGTGCTCGCTTCCATTGGAAGTGCCGGGGGCGTTGGTCTCGCTGTTTTATTTGAGATGATTCTATGAAAACAGAAAAACAGTCGTTCATTTTCCAGAAAGAACAAGTACAGGAATATGTACAAATGCTTGGAGACTCAAATCCCGCCTATGAAAGTGAAACAAAAGCGCAAAATCTTGGGTTTCAAACCATTCCTATCCCGCCCACAATGCCAATGACTCTTTATAACTCATTCGAAATACCATGGACGCTACAAGCACCGGTTATCCTTCGTAAACAACGGTGCATAAATCACACCAAAATGTACATTGATGAAGTATATACTGGTTTTATTTCATTATCAGTTGTCAAAGTAAAAAAAGGTCATACATTCAGCAAACAAACTCTTTTTTTATACAATGAAGAGGGATATCTGTGTTTTAGCGGGATCTCCCAAATTGTTTCAGGTGAATTAGTATGAATGAAATCCAGTTGATTTTAACCCAGCAAGAAATTGAAAACTATGCCGAGATTTCCGGAGATTATAACCCAATCCATCTAGATGAAGAACAAGCAATGAAGCATGGATTTTCAAGAAGAATTGCACATGGTATGCTGATAATGGGGAAAGCTTGGAGTAATGTTTCAAACTCTTTGTTAACACCTACTCATTTCCCAAAAGAATACGAACTTGATTTTTATTCCCCAATCCACGCCGAAGAAATTGTAACTCTACGTATCAAACTTGACGCAGATAAACTTCAAATTGAAGGAATATGCAATGGGAAGATCGTTATTAAAGGATCAATTATTGTAACCTAAATTATAATCACATACAAAAAACCACTTCCCGAAATTGACGGAAGTGATTTTTTTGATTTGACTAAATCGATTCATTTTTTCGAGCTTTGTTTTTCAGTTAAAAATGTAATAACGACAAACAATGCAAAGCTGATGAGTAAAATTGTTCCTCCAACGATGTAAAGAATAAGCGACAGTGTTTCATTCACCCCAAATGGTCTCATAAACTGTAGCCACATACCTGATGTCAGACCGATTGCTCCAATAATTCCCGTCCAACCATGAATCGCAACCAATTTTTTCGCCCGAACTTTGTAAATCCGGTAGAAAACTCCCCAAGCAAATAGAGACAACCAACCAACTAATAGAATATGCGCGTGAATCGGTCGAAATGCTGGCGATCCGGCCCCTGCCATATGTGAACCTAATACTGTACCGATCAAACCAAAAATTGCCGCTACACGAATCAAGCGTAAACTCCATTTTTCCTCCATAATAAATTCCTCCTATACTGTAGATCTTATACCCTTATCTTATACATTCTACATGAACGGAAAGTGAACAGGACATTACAACTTCGGAAACACAACAGTAAAAGTGGTGCCTTGCCCTTTTTGACTAACAACGTCAATTGTTCCACCATGTAATTTCACGACTTGTTGGACAATGGATAATCCAAGTCCAGTTCCTCCTGTTTCCTGCGTTCTCGAATCATCAGCTCTGTAAAAACGGTCAAAGATGCGCTTAAGCTCTTCTTCATCGATGCCTATTCCGTTATCTTTGACAATGACCTTAACTTGATCCGATTGCTCCGTTAACACAACTTCAATCGTCCCGCCAATCTCTGTATACTTTAGCGCATTCGTTAACAAGTTCTCCCACACTTTTTCAAGAAATGCAGGATCTCCAGTGAAACGAACCTCCTCAATATCCATTTCTAACGTCATTTCCTTCTCTTCCAGCAACCATCTATACTTGCGAACTATCTCCTTTAGCTGCTTGTCCAATTCAAAAGTCCTTTTTTCCAGTGGGGATGATAACTGATCGAGTGATGTAAGAAGCAATAGCTGTTTTGTTAATGAAGACAATCGTTCCGTTTCGGATTGGATAACAGTCGCATAATTTTTCCGTGAATCTTCAGTGAGCTTATCGTCCAACAGAAGCTCCGCATATCCTTTAATATTTAGCAATGGCGACTGGAAATCATGCGACACATCACTTATGAATTCTTTGCGTATCCGATCATTTTCGCTCAGTTTCTTCGTCATGAGTTGAAAACTTTTCGCAAGCTGACCGATTTCATCTCTTCGATTAATATCGAGCGTCCTAGCAAATTTTTCTTCCCCAACTTCTTTCGTAGCGGCCGTTAACTCCGTAATTGGGTCAATCAACATTTTAGCCACAATCAACATCGCCAGTAAACTGAAAACCGCCATGATAAGCACCATCCCGCCAAGGATATAATGCACTTCTGTAAAAAGCATCTTAATATCAGGTCGTAGAAAAAGGGCATACGTTTCCCCATTGAATTTAAATGGTACCCCGACCGTATTTGCTAATTCATTCGAGAAAAAACCGGTTACAAACGTTTCACTCGGGAGATCTCTCATCCCGTGATATACGTCACCATTCAAAACCCGGTCTATAACTTTGCTTGAAAGATTTTCTTCCCGAAACGCTTCTCCGTACATTGTGACTTCTTGCTGTTCATTGACAACGTAGAGCTTATATCCGACCGCAGATTGCGTTTCAAAGTAGTTTATCAGATCTAATTCCTTATCTGATTCAATGAACGACGCAATACTTTTTGCGATGCTCATATTTTTCTCATCGTTCTGCCCTTTCAGTTGCTGATGGTAATATGTATTGACCGCGAGAAACGCAATAAGAGCACTCGCTATCATGATAACCGCCGTCATCGCGATGAATTTCCCGTATAATGATCTCATGATGATAACACCTCAAGTTTATACCCTACACCCCGCACCGTTAAAATGGTTACTTCCCCAGTCAACTTCACCAGTTTGTCTCGAATTCGCTTGATATGAACGTTTAACGTCTGTTCATCCCCTCCATAATCATAGCCCCATACTCGCTCAATTAATATTTCTCTTGTGAAGACATGGTTCGACCGTGATGCTAACACTGAAAGCAACTCAAACTCTTTTAACGGTAAGAGCAGCACTTTCTTTCCAACTGACACTTCATAGCTCTGCCGATTTATTTTCATCGGTCCCGCTTGGATGAACACATCAACCGCTTTATCATATCTACGCAAAATCGCATTTATCCGGAATAACAATTCCCTCGGTTCAAACGGCTTCACAACATAATCATCAGAACCGGCAAGAAATCCTTTTTCTTTATCCTCCAGCTCCCCCTTGGCAGTCAGCAATAAAACCGGTATATCTGCCTCCGCCCTGAGCTTTTTCGTTAACGCATACCCATCCATCCCCGGCATCATTACATCAACCACTGCCAAGTCTGGTAATTGCTCCTCCAATACCTTAAGCGCCTGAAATCCATCTGATGCTTTCAGAACCGTATACCCGGCCTGAGTCAATTGGATATTTACTAACTCTAATATATTTGGATCATCATCTACCACAAGTATTTTCATCTTATTATGCGCCTCCTTTTTCGACCAGATAATTTCCGCCATTCTGCATTTAGCAAGCCTGAAATCAATATAATGACTGCCGTCAAATAAAACCAAATCACAAGTAGGATAATCCCTGACAATTGCCCATATAAACGGGTATAGTCAACGTTCGAAACATAGCTCCCGAACACAAGTGAAAATAACTGCCAACCAAAAGCAGAAAAGACCGCTCCCGGTAGTGCTTCTTTAAGCTTCATTTTACCTGTTGGTACAACTTTGTAAAATAGTAAGAAAAACAGGAATAGAAACAGCGTCCCCAGCCCCCATTTTACATTCGGCCAAATATAAAACCACCCTTGCCAATCTTCAATTGTATCGTAATAAGTCACAACTCTATATAAAGCTTTTTCGATAATCGGAAGGAACAATGATAACGGAATGACCAACATAAAAAGAAGCGTGACCCCAAGATCGCGTATTAGTACCTTCCAAAATGCATAACGGCGTATATAGCCATTCGCCAGGTCTAGCGAGCGAGCAAGCGACTGTACCGCCATCGAAGTGACCCAAAACGCCGTGACAAGACTTGCATATAGTACTTTACCTTGCCCCTTCTTCAGAACCGCCTGGACATTCTCTTCTATTACAGTAAATGCTTCATCAGGCGTGAAAGGTCTTAGAAATGTAATGAGCATCTCCTCGTTAACTGGAAACAAACTAAGCAAGGAAAGAATGAATAGAAAAAATGGAAACATGGACAGCAAAAGATAATACGCCGTCTGTGCTGCCTGATCAAAAAAGCGCTCATTGAAAAAACGAACCACTACATTTTTAATAATCCTCATCCGCTCACCTCTCTATCCCAATATAACCATATTCTAAACAAAGCAATAGGATAACCGCGAAGAAAGGTTAAAAATATATATTAAACGAATAAGCATATCCTCCCGGAGACCAATCATATAACTCAGACGACCGAGCATAACATCTATCTGACCAATCATATCACCCAGACGACCAAGCATAACATCTACTTGACCAATCATAAAACTCGGACGACCGAGCATAACATCTAATTTATTATATAACTATTAAAAATAAACACAAAAAAAGCCACTACCCAATGGGTAATGACTTACTTAGAGACCGGCGACGTCCTACTCTTGCAGGGGGAAACCCCCAACTACCATCGGCGCTGAAGAGCTTAACTTCCGTGTTCGGGATGGGAACGGGTGTGACCTCTTCGCAATCGTCACCAGACTCTTTGAGCTTGTTCGCTCAAAACTGAATAAAACAGACATTGTGCTACACAGAATCAGGGTAATCAAGCCCTTTTCAAAATTGGTTAAGTCCTCGATCGATTAGTATCCGTCAGCTCCACACGTCGCCGCGCTTCCACC